>CALCDZ010000010.1 GCA_937900255.1 uncultured bacterium | reverse complement strand
AGGCGCTGAAAGCGGTGCAGCTCCAGGTGTCGGCGGTGCAGGACGGGGGCGGGGTGACGACGGTGCCCTGATCGAAGGTGCCGAACTGGTCGAGCGCGTTCTGCGTGCCGGCACCGATCGCGCCGACATCGTTACCGGCGCCGCCGGTCGGATCGCCCACGTCGATCAAGGGGCTGCCGGTGCCCGGCGTGTAGCGGGAGCGGTAGGTGGCGAGGATGGAGCCGACCGTCAACTGGCGCTTCCAGACCGCGACCTCGTCCAAGTCGAACGGCACGCTCGGAAGAGGACCAGCGAGACGGAAGTTGGACTGCGCCCCATTGGCGACATCGTGAAGCGGTGCCCGGTTGTCCGAGTAGTTGCGGGTCTGCTGGTTTCCGAAGGCATTGTAGTCGGCGTCGACCGTCGTGCCATTGCTCATCGTGACGGTCGCGACGGCCGCGCTGTTGGCTGGCACCCGGACGAAAGCGTTGGAACGGAGCGTCGTCGAACCGAGCGTCCAGTTGACGGCCGCCTGCATGAGCGGGCTCATCTGCCCGTCGAACGTGTTGTTCTCGATCCGGATGTCGTTCTGGTCGTAGTACTCGGTGATGCCGCCGACGTCGTTATCGCCGCCGACGAAGAGGTTGTGGTGGATGCGCGCGTGGCTTTCGGGCCAGAGCCACTGGTGACCGGCGTTGAGGACCAGGTTATAGCTGAACTCGCCTCCGATGCCGCGGACCGGCCACGAGCTGCCATTGATGACGTTATGCTGGACCGTGATCGGCGTGCTGCCGAAGAGCTCGAAGTTCTGTCCCTGGCTCCAGTCGCCGTAATAGACATGATGATCGTAGTTGCCTTCGATCGTCATGTTCGAGGCGTTGCTCACCTCAAGGGCGGTGCGAGGGCCGATCAGGATGTTGCCGTCGACGCTGGTCGTGCCGCCGATCGTCCAGTGATTGACACCATCGAATCCGACGGGTCCTGCACCGATGTTGTTACCGGCGAAAACCTTGGCGCCCGTGGAGTTGCCGGTGAAGCGGATCACCTGGATCGTGTCCGGCGCATAGGGTTGCTGGCCGATCGGGTTACGGGTGTTCGAGCGCCAGAGGTTGCGGCGCACCGAAGCTGTCGCAGACCCGTTCAGCTGGATCGCGGTCTGGTTACTGTGGTCGAAAATGGAATCTTCGATCGTTACGGGGCCGGTCGTAGCGAGGTCGATGCCGGGAGCCGAGGTGTCGGTCTGGCTGCCAAGGTCATAGACATCGACGTTCTTCAGCGTGAAGGCTCCCGACGTGCTGCCGGAAATCTTGAAGCCGTGGCCGTTCAGGCGGATGCGGCCGTTCGCCGTGCCGATCAGTTGGTACGCCTGGTTGCCCGAAAGGACGACGTTTTGGGTGAGGTCGACCGTCTGGGCGTACGTGGGAGCTGCCGCGACCGTGACCGTGAACGGGATGCTGTCGAGAACGAGCGCAGGATTCACATAAAACGCGCGCGCCCAGACCTGGTGCTGTCCCGGAGCGACGTTGATGCCGTTCGCGAACCCTTTGAAGATGCCGAACTCCGCATCGGTCCCGTTCTGGGAGAACAGCAACGTGTTGTCGATATAGAAATCGACACGGTCTGCGTTATCGCCCTTGCCGGGGACCGGCGAGTTGATGAAGACGTTGCCGTCAGCGCCCTTCACGACGAAACGGAGACTCAGCGGAAGAGAGAAGGTCTCTCCGTTCGTAGGGCTGACCATCGTGACGCTGCGATTGCCTGAAACCGATGGATTCTGGCCAGGGCCCCCCGTCGTCGGAGTGCAGCTCTGCGAAGTCGCCGGGCTCGGGGTGACGACGTTCGGGCAGTCGAACGTCATGCTGCAGGTGCGGGTCTGGGTGCCGTCGGCGGAGCAGGCGCTGAAAGCGGTGCAGCTCCAGGTGTCGGCGGTGCAGGACGGGGGCGGGGTCGTGGTGGAAGATTTTTGGACGACGTACAAATGCGCATCATCGACCGTCGCTTTGATGGAACCGCTGTTATCGAGCTTGAACTGGAAAAATGCCCGCGCCAATTGCTGGGCCGAAACGTTCAAGTTCAAATAGACATCCGCGATGTTCTGGCTGCTGACCGGGAAATTCTGACAGGTCGAAATCGGGACGTTCGTGGTCTGCAAGTAGGCGATCGAACAGATCTGCAATTGACGACCGGCAGCCGAAGCGCTGTCGACCCGCACTTTTGCCTTGACCGTCAAGGAGTCCGCGAAGGGGCCGGCGGCGTAGGGATAGTCGCGCACGAAAGCGACGCGGCCATAGCTTTTGACCGTGACGCCCAAGCTTTTTGCGCCTTGGATGGGGTTCGTCGCCGTCTGAGCAACGCTCCCATCCGCCGTGCTGAACGCGGCGAATTTCGCGACGGAGTTCTCAAAACCGTTGTCCGTGATGAGGTCAACCATCTCATAACCCGCCGGAATGACCGGCATCTGGTCGGCCGTGGCGACGAGCGTCGCGCTCGCGTTTCCGGCGTTCTTGAGGCGTAATCCGAGGGTCGAAGCCGCTTGAGCCATCCCAGGCAACTGCCAAGCGATGAAGGCGAATACGGTCAGGGGCAGGAGGGCGCGGACGGCTTTCCTCATAAACTTTGAGATGACTTTTTTCTTTTCAAGCACAGGCATGGTATCAAAAAAAACGCAATAAGTAAAGGGTCTTATCGCTATAGACGGTCCAGGATCCGCATTCTTACGGCAGGTGCTGAGGTTTTGACGTGAAGTTCTCGACGTCGTAGGCTGCTGACATGACTTCATCCACAGCCATAGCCGTAAAAAACGTCGGCGATATCGTCCACTACGCCATCAAGTTATCCACAGGCAAGAGCATTTTGGTGGTATTCGACGAAAGGACCCCCCTTTCCAGGCTGATGACTTCCGCCTACCGTTCCGCCCTGCCCGAGGCCGTATTCATGGATTTCGAATCCTATGGAAAGGCTGTTTTCTTCGAAAAAATCGATAAAATGCAGGCCGGCGACCTGGTCATCCTGATCCAATCCGCCAGTTTCCGACTGGACGATTTCCGTATCCGAATCGAGCTCTTCAAGCGTGGACTGGCGACTGTCGAGCACCTTCACCTCGAAAGGGCGACGGACGAGGGCCAGATGGCGATTTACGTCGATGCGTTGGCCTATGACCCCTCTTATTACCCGCCGCTTGGGCATGCTCTCAAAAGGAAAATCGACCGAGCATCGACGATCGTCGTCCGCTGCGCCGGTACGGTCCTGACGTACGAGGGCGGCATGGAACCGGCCAAGCTGAACGTCGGAGACTATACGGGAATGGCCAATATCGGCGGCACGTTCCCGATCGGCGAGGTCTTCAGCGAACCGAAGGATTTTTCCGGACTGAACGGCGAGGCGATGCTCTTCGCGTTCGCCGGAACCGATCATTTGGTCCAGATCCACTCCCCCTTCCGCATCCGCATCGAAAAAGGGGCTCTCGTGGCGCACGAAGGACCTCCTTCTTTCCAGGAAGTCCTCGATCAGATCGGGGGCGAGGAGCGTATCCTGGTGCGCGAATTCGGATTGGGCCTGAACCCGGCCATGGGCAAGTCCGCCGTGCTTTCCGACATCACCGCGTTCGAACGCCAAAAAGGCCTGCATTTTTCGCTCGGGGAAAAGCACGGCGTCTACAAGAAACCCGGTCTCAATCCCAAGAAAACCCACTACCACATCGACGTTTTCGTGGACGTCGAGCGGATCGAGTCGGACGGCGAACCGATGTACGCTTCGGGCACGTTCGTCGTTTGACCTTGAACGTCCGGAATGGTCGTCGGGTGCTATAATCCCGGCATGAAGCCCCGTCATGTCATCGGCGCCGTCTTGCTTGCGTCCGGCCTGGCGTTCTTTCCGTTCCAGAAACCGGCCGAAGCACTGACTTCGGCGGAGGTCCAGGAGCAGCAGCGCCAGCTTCAACAACAGCTCAAGGAACTTCAAAGACAGATCGCCGACTACGAGAAAAAGCTGGTCGGCATCAAGTCCCAAAAGAACACGTTGGCCAACAGGATCGCTCAGCTGAATGCCCACCGGGCGCAGTTGACCTTGGAAATCCAGGCGAGCAAAGTGCAGATCCAGGAAACGGAGTACAGGCTTGCAGCGACGTCGCTCAGCATCGATGGGCATGAGAAGCGCTTGGCGGCGCTCAGGGGAGAGATGGACGCGATCCTGCGCAAGCTATACCGGCATGATCGCCGCGGATTGATCCAGATCCTCCTTTCCGAAAGGGCTCTTTCCGGTTTTTTTGCGGAAATGAACGGCGATCTGCAGCTCAACGCCCGGTTATCGACCGTCATCGGCCAGCATCGGATCGAGACGGCGAGCCTGGTCGACCAGCGCGGACATCTTGAGGAACAGAAGGACCACCAGCAGAACCTGTTCGCCATCATGCGGATCCAGGACAAGGACCTGAAGGATGACATCGACGAGCAGGATACCTTGCTCAAGGCCACGAAAGGCAAGGAAGCCAATTACCAGGACGCCTTGGCGGACAACAAGAAGCAGGCGGCCGACATCAAGGGACGCATCTATAAGCTGATCGAGGTGGGAAAACAGGTGACATTCGGAGAAGCCGTGCAGGTGGCGCAGTGGGCCTCTTCGCAGACCGGGGTGCGTCCGGCGTTCCTGCTGGCGGTCCTGACGCAGGAGTCCAACCTCGGCGCCAACGTCGGCACCTGCAATCGCGCGGGCGATCCTCCATCCAAAAGCTGGAAGGTCGTGATGAAGCCGGAACGGGACCAGAAGCCGTTCATCGCCATCATGGCCGGTCTCGGGCGGCCGACCGAAGGTACGCCCGTTTCCTGCCCGATGCGGGACAAGAACGGCAACCAAGTCGGCTGGGGCGGAGCCATGGGCCCGGCCCAGTTCATCCCTTCGACTTGGGTCGGCTATCAGGCGAAGATCACCGCGATCACGGGAAAGGCGGCCGACCCCTGGGACATGCGCGACGCGTTCCTGGCGGCATCGCTCAAGCTGAAAGCGGACGGGGCCGGCTCGCAATCGGGTGAATGGGCCGCCGCCATGCGGTACTTCTCCGGTTCGACCGATCTTGCCTACCGTTTCTACGGTGACAACGTCATCGCGACGGCAGGGAAATATCAGGCCGATATCGACGCGTTGAGCAGGAAGTGATTGACAGACTCCATCATCGCGGATATCCTCGGCCAATCCAGGAGGTGGTCTTTGGAATATCGAAGGAATTCGTACTGTTCGTACTGCGGGCACCGATTCCCGGAACCTATCGTGAGCGATGCGTCTTGCGGCGCATGCAAGGAAAAGACCTGGGTGAATCCCATCCCGGTCAGCGTCCTGCTCTTGCCCATCATCGATGCGGACGGGCGCATCGGCATACTGCTCACCCGACGCGGGATCCCGCCGTTCGAGGATGAGTGGTGTCTGCCGGGAGGTCATCTCGAGATCAGCGATGGATCGTTCGAGACCGCGGCTGCCAGGGAGTGCAGGGAGGAAACGGGCGTGACGCTGCCGAAGGGGTGGCCGATCAGCCTCGTGAGTTCGCGCGTGGGGACATGGGATGGCCTGTGCCGAGTGATCGTCGACTCGCGCGCGGATCCGATCCCGTTCAGCCTGGTACCGCACCCCTTCACCCCGAAGCCGGAAGTCTTGGAGATCAAGCTCGCGTACCGTCCATCGCCCCTCTGTTTCGAGACGCATACGGCATTGCTGGCCTGGTACTTCTCGAGGCAGCACGCCATCGATACCGGCCGTTCGTGCTGACACGCCCCAAGGCGCGTCTTTTTTTGTTATACTGACGGAAATGAATCTCATCTTCCTGGAAATCACGGCCGTACTGGTGCTCGCGACCGCGCTCGGCATCTTGGCGCGGGCGCTGAGACAGCCGACGCTCCTGGGCTACATCGCCACCGGAGTGATCGTCGGCCCGCTCGGGGTGCTGCACCTCGACAATGCCGCCATACTGGACGCCCTGGCCCAGTTCGGGATCGCCTTCCTGCTCTTCCTGGTCGGCATGGAAATGAACTTCCGCGAACTGCGGCACGTCGGGCGTTCGGCCGTACTGATCGGGGCGGGGCAAGTGCTTTTCACGAGCGCCGTCGGTTTCGGACTGGCTACGGTGCTCGGCTTCGGCTTCCTTCCCGCTTCCTACATCGCCATCACGCTGACCTTCTCAAGCACCATCATCGTCATCAAGCTGCTTTCGGAGAAGAAGGCGCTGGAAAGCCTTTACGGCAAGCTGGTGGTGGGCGTGCTCCTGGTCCAGGATTTCGTGGCGCTCGGAGTCCTGATCGTCCTCTCCGGGCTTTCAGGTCCAGACATCGGCGCTGCCCACCTCCCAATGGCTCTCCTCGGCGCTTTCGTCAAAGGAACGGCGCTCCTCGCGTTTTCCCTGCTCATAGGCCGTTACGTCATGCCGAAACTGCTGCACCGGCTGGCGGGCTCCCAAGAAGTCCTGTTCCTTGCAAGCCTGGCGTGGGGCCTCGGGATGGCGGCGCTCGCGAGCATGCCTTCGGTGGGCTTGACGATCGAGATCGGCGCCTTCATGGCCGGACTGGCCCTTTCCGGAAGCGTCGAGCATTTCCAGATCATGAGCCGGGTGAAGGCGCTGCGGGACTTCTTCGCCGTGATGTTCTTCATCGTCCTCGGCTCCAAACTGGTGCTTACCGGCATGGGCGCGCTCTGGCTGCCGACGGCGATCCTCTCCGCGTTCGTGCTGGTCGGCAACCCGCTCATCGTCATGCTGCTCATGGGTTCGCTCGGCTACCGCAGCCGGACCTCCTTCATGGCCGCCATCACCGTCGCGCAGATCTCCGAGTTCGGCCTGATCGTCGTGACGCTCGGTCGCAGGCTCGGCCACATCAGCGAGGACGTCGTCTCGATCGTGACGGCCGTCGGACTCATCACCATCGCCGTCTCTTCGTACATGATCCTGCACAGCGAAGCGATCTACGAGGGACTGGCCCCGATGCTCAAGATGTTCGAATTCGGCGCGAAAGACGAGAAGCGCGAGGTCAGCAAGGCCCTCAAGGGACACGTCGTACTGATCGGCTGTCACCGCATGGGACAGAACATCCTCCGCTCCCTCGAAAGCCTGCATAAGGAATTCCTGGTGATCGACTTCAATCCTGACGTCATCGCCAAGCTGCATCGCCGCGGCCTGCGCGCCTACTACGGCGACATCGCCGACCCCGACATCCAGAATCTGGCCTGCCTTGATGCCGCACGGGCCGTCATCTCGACGGTCCCGTCCTCGCAAGATTCGACCATCCTCCTGGAACGCATGAAATCCAAGCGGGCGAAAACGAAGGTCGTCGTCACCGCGGAGACCGAAGACGAAGCCGTCGCCTTGTATGAGCGCGGCGCTGATTACGTCCTGCTCCCGCATTTCGTCGGCGGCTTGCAGATCGCGCGCCTGCTGGAGGAAGACAAGACTTTGAAGAGCCTGGCGGCGCTCCGCGAGGAAGATCTCGCGCTCATCCTGCACGGTTGATTTCCGAAGCGTCACGTCTGAGACAAAAATCCCGTTTCCTTGAACGGAAACGGGCATTCATCTGTCACAGCGCTTGACCGTCCAGTCGCCGGACTCGGACGTGCCGCAACCGGGCCCACCTGCACGCTTCGGCGCCATGCGGATGGGACGGAACCGCGTGTCCTGAGGATGGGCGAGGTTCCAATCCGCGCGCGCATTCTCGAACTCCCTGACGGAAATGATCTTTCGGTAGCGCCTCCAAAGCGCCCTGGCGGTCAGGAAGTCGCCGCCGTCCGCCGCGGCCGCCCGGAAAGCGGCCAGGATGCCTTCCGTCCTCATCGTCAAGGAAACGCCGTACTCCGCCACTTCGGCGGCATCTTCGTATCTTCCGTATTCGAGAAGTCGCCGGAAGGCCCGTTCTTCCCAATAGATTTCCTTGGCCTGGAGCCCGACATACCGTGCGCGACCCCGTTCGATGGCATACGCGTACAGCGCGTCCCGAAGCGCAGGATGCGCCACGAGGAGCGCCGTGACGGCATATTCGTCATGGCGGGCGAAAATCGCTCCCGCAAGATATGTCAGGTCATCATCGCCGGTCTCGGCCACGGAGCCGAACGCGAGCGCCAGGACATAATGCCGTTCTTCAGCGGAGATAAGGAAACCCTGACGGAGTTTTTCGCGAGGAAACGCCCACCCTTCGGTACGGACCGGGGTTTCGCACTGGCTTTCCTTGATGAGCCATCTCAGCTGCGTGTCGCTGACGTGCAACGCGGCGGCGGCAGCGAAACCATGGCTGCAGTCATAGCTCATCGTGTACAAGGAAATGAACCATCTCTTGTCATCGGCGCCCCAACGTGAGGCGATCGCGTGTTGCAGCACGTATTCGAAAATACCGCTCCGATGAGCCGCCGCCGCGACGGCTTCCCGTCGGACATCGGCCTTCAACGCGCACCCCTTATCGAGAAGAAGGAACAACAGGGTCTCCTCGACGAGCGCGGCGCTCGCCTGCCTGACGTCATCCACGGCGGCCTCCGACCAGGAGTCCGGCGCTCCGTGCGTGCACGCCATCGTGACCTCGGCATCGTATGCGAAGCGGATATCCTGCAGCTTTTTTTCGAAGCTGTCCGGATTTCCGTAATACCCATCGAGCAGGAGGCGTGCGCGGTCGCGGAGCGACTGGAAGACGATGCCGGGGTCCGGCAAGGCCTTGACGGGCACGCGAACCTGGCTCGGAAGACATCCGGTCAAAATGACCATCGCCAAGATACATCGACGCATGGCGCCTCCATAGGTGAAAGACCTTGAAACCACCGTAGCCTACCTGAGGTCTTCGCGCAACGCGGCCAGTTTTTTCAAGAAAATAAGCCCGTCGCGGAGGAGACGGACCTTGCTTCCTCCCCCGCCCTCGGCACGCTCAGTCCAAATCGCGCCGATCTCATCGATCTTGGCGCCGCGGCTGCGCGAACGTGCCAGCAATTCCGTGTCGAAGAAAAACCCGTCATCGACCACGGTCGGAAGGACTTCGTCGCGCACATGACGGGAAAAGGCCTTGCATCCGCACTGCAGGTCACGGATACCGAGACCCAGCGCGGCCTGGGCAAGGGCCGCGTAGACGGCTGTCGCCGCCTTCCGTACCAGCGGCCTCCGCACCCGCGCGGAAGGGACTCGACGCGAAGCGATCGCCACGTCAGCGCCGGAGACGACGGCCGCGACAAGCGCTTCGGCCGTATCAAGATCGGTCGAAAGGTCGGCATCGAGCATCAGGTACGCGTCCGCCTCGACCGCCGCCGATGCCCGCTTGATGGCGCCCCCTTTACCCGGGGTCTTGGACGTGAGCGTGACGCAGCCATCCAAAAGCTTCTCGAGCAGGCGCGCAAGCCAAGCCGTGCTGTCGCCGGATCCGTTCTCGGAAATCACCAAGGTGAAGCCGTGGCCGAATGCCTTCCTCCCCCACTTCCAAACGTGCCTGGCATTCTTCTCCAGGATCGCGGCTTCGTCGTGGGCGGGAATGATGGCCGCGACCCGCATATCAGAACGCGTCTAGCGCGAAGGCTGGATCGGCAAGCAGGTGTTCGCGGCCGCCGACAGGGATTTTCGACGTGATGAGCGCCGTGCAAGCGGCCCGCAAATCTGGCGCGTTCAGGAGGATCGCGCCGACGACGCGCCCATCCTTCACGCGGAACTCGAGCCGACGGGCAGGCCCCAGCGCCCGCTCGAAGCTCTCGACGCCAGGCGCTTTCTTGACGCCGCCCATGAAGATCAGATTCACGCCCGGAAAGACGGCGGTGCTGTAGCTCGTGAGCGTCAGGAATTTGGCGGTCTCGCCGAGCAAGGCCTTGCCGACATGACGCCCCTGGGCGACCGCATTGGTCCAGTTGCCGACCGCATGCCGGAGCCCCGTCACTTCATCCTCATACTCGGCGCAATCCCCCGCGACCCAGACGTCCTGATGCTTCGCCTTCAGGAACGCGTCGGCCTTCAGACCATGCTCGCCGCGCAGGTCGCCGAACGGGTCCATCGGCACCTCGACGCCGATGCCGACGCCGATCAGGTCGCAGAGCAAGCCGTCATCATCGGAAAGCCGGACGCGCGTATGACCGGATGTTTTTTCCACGCGCACGACCTTCGCGCTTCCACGGACTTCCACGCCCTTCGCCACGAGCGCCGCTTCCACCTCGCGACCGATCCCCTCCCCGAGCATGGACGTCCAGAAATGCGGGCCGCGGTTCAGCACGACGGCTTTCAGCCCCTTCTCGACGCAGGCGGCGGCGAACTCGATCGCGATGAAGCCGCTGCCGACGATGGCCATGCGCCTCCCGGGCACGAGCGCCTGGCGCAGCGCGAGGGCATCCTCATACGTCTGGAGATGCAGGACCTCGGCCGCGTCCGCACCTTCGGCATTCCAGCGTCTCGGACGCGCGCCGGCGGCGATCACCAGTTTCCCGTAACGGATCTCTTCGCCGCCATCGAGCGTCACGATCTTGTCGCGGTAATCGACGCGCAGGACCGTGCGGCCCGCGGAAAGACCGACCTGCTTTTCCGCGTACCACTCAGATTTCTTCAAAAAAGCCCTCTCAGGATCGATCTTGCCCTTGGCGGCGTGCGGCAGGAGGACGCGCGAGTACAAAGGATGCGGCTCGTCGGAAACGATGAGGACCTCCCCCGCCCCGCCGCCGGCACGATACGTCTCGGCCGCCGTCGTGCCGGCCGCGCCGCCGCCGACGATCAGCACTTCGACATCCTTCATACGAAAAGCCGTCCCGCTTTACGGGTAGACCTGCTTCCCTTCCTCATCGTAAAGGAAGA
This sequence comes from uncultured bacterium, assembly GCA_937900255.1. GTDB lineage: Bacteria > Patescibacteriota > Patescibacteriia > SG8-24 > DYFX01 > DYFX01. The sequence goes on along the minus strand of CALCDZ010000010.1, from coordinate 10,714 downwards.
TGGCCTTGGTCGGGCAGGATTCCGCAGCCATCACGATCGTCTCGGCATCGTGGCCTTCGATATCCACCAAGTAGGCCTTGTTCTCCTCGTCCATCTGGAACGTCCCGGGCGCGATCACGACGCATGAGGCGGCGCCGATGCACAGGTCCCGGTCGATGACGATCTTGGCGATCTTGAGGGGCTTCTTCTCGTCAGTCATAGTGGGGTCAGCGTAGCGGAAACCCCGGTTTTTTTCAAGAGAATGAAAAGGACCGGCGTTTGAATCGCAGGTCCCGAGAGATTAGAGCGGTCGCAGTTCTGCGAAATGCTCTTCGTAGCCGTCTTCAGCATCGCACTCGCACTGCGCATCGCAGAAGCACCCGTAAAAACGGAAAGAAGTGCTTGCGGGCTCCCCATCGCTTTCGCATATGACCCATTCGAAAGGAAGGCTCTTATGCGATCGATCCGAGGAAACGAACTTCAGGTACACCCACCCGCCGCTTGGACCGACACCAGGCAGGAAAGAGGCTCCGACTGCCTCAATGAGATATTCGGCGCGTAGGTGTCCGAGCGTCGCTTGAAACACGGCTATGAAACGCTGCCCGATGACGGCATCGAGCGACTCAGCAAGACCTGCGCGACGTAGAGCTTTCTTCTGCCATTCAAGCATGAGAACCTCCTTTGCGGTTTTGAAACGACGATTCGCTATCACTGATCATTCGGGGTTAGAGGATATTCCTCCGTTTTTTCGGCTTGGAACGTCTCTTCTTTTTTGCCCATGATCGGATGCACGTGTCGGTCCAGTCGCAAAGAAAGGAACTTGACGGGATGATATACGAAAAAGAGCCTCGTGTCAAGGCTCTTCCCTTCCTTACACTACTCGTACCGCAGCGCTTCGATCGGGTCGAGCTTAGACGCTTTTTGGGCGGGGTAGATGCCGAAGACGAGACCGACGAGAGTCGCGACACCGAACGACAGCAGGATGCCGGAGAGCGGGATAGCAAATTCCCAATCGGACGAGAAATGCGCGATGACCTTGGAGGCAAGATAAGAGAACGTTCCGCCGACCGTCACGCCAACAGCGCCGCCGAGTGCCGTCAGCATCATCGCTTCGAGCAGGAACTGCAGCATGATGTTGATCCTGGTGGCTCCGACCGCCTTGCGCAAGCCGATTTCGCGCGTCCGCTCCGTGACGGAGACGAGCATGATGTTCATGATGCCGATGCCGCCGACGACGAGCGAGATGGAAGCGATGGCCGTCAGGAAGATGGTCAACGCGGTCGAAACGGCACCGAAGGTGGCGGCCGCCTGGACCTGGCTGAGCACGAGGAAGTCGTCTTTCTTGGTATCGCCGGACGGGTTATCGATCTTGTGGCGGTCCCGCAGCAAGAAACGGATGTCCTCCATCGTGAAGTCGACGCTGTCTTTGGCGGCGACTGACATGAAGTTGATGTGATCAACGCCTTTCAGTTCATGCTGTGCGGCAGTGATCGGGACGTAGGCCGCATCGTCAAGGTCCTGGAAGAACTGCGAGCCGCGTGCTGGCAGCACGCCGATCACCAGGAAGTTCTTGCGATTGACGCGCACCGTCTTGCCTATCGGATCCTCACCGGCGAACAGCCCATCTGCCACCTTGGAGCCAAGGACGATGACCTGAGAAGCGCCGTCCATGTCCGATTGATCGAGGAAGCGGCCCTCTGCGACGTCGATATTGTTGAGTTCCTGATATTGCGGTGACGTGCCGGTGACCTGGGGCGTCGTATTCTGGCCCAGATAACTGACGGTAGCGTCGACTGCAAGGACTGGAGCGGCCATGCGCACCGAAGGCAGCTTGACGATCGCCTCGTAGTCCTTGTATTTCAGCGCGTTAAGCTGCGCCAGGTTCGGTGGCCCACCAGATGCCTCTCCGCCACCCGGGCGGATGAAGAGCGCGTCGGGCCCGAGGCTTGAGATCTGGCCGAGGATGAGCCCTTCAGCGCCCTTTCCGAGCGACATCATCATGATGACGGACGCGATGCCGATGATGATGCCGAGCATCGTCAAGAATGAGCGCGTCTTATGTGCCGTCAAGCCCTTCAGGGCGGTGCGTGCGGTGTCGCGGATATTCATATCATTTCCTGAGGCCATCGGAAGCGCGACGGCGATTCTTGACCTCTTCGTCGCTCAGGACCAGACCGTCGCGCATGCGGATGATGCGGCGGGCGTGTTCGGCCGTGTCCTGCTCGTGCGTGACCAGGATGACGGTATGCCCCTCTTCATTGAGGCGCTCGAGGATCTCCATCACCTGAGCGCCGGAGCGGGAGTCCAGGTTGCCGGTCGGTTCGTCGGCAAAGATGACGGCTGGTTCGGGCGCGAGCGCGCGGGCGATGGCTACGCGTTGCTTCTCGCCGCCGGAGATGCGGGTCGCGAGGTAGTCGACCCGATGATCGAGTCCGACGCTGGCGAGCGCTTTCCTGGCACGCACATCCCGCTCTTTCTCGGAAATCGAGTGGTACGCCAGCGGCAGCTTGACGTTTTCGAGCACCGTCAGCTCCGGCAAAAGGAAAAAGGCCTGAAAAACGAAACCGACTCGGCGTTTGCGCATATCGGCCAAATCTTCTTCCTTCAAGCTCGAGGCAGAACGTCCGTCGAACTCATAGCTGCCAGACGTCGGGTGATCGAGAAAGCCGAGAATGTGCATCAGCGTCGATTTTCCTGAACCGGATGGCCCCATAATGGCCAGGAACTCCCCTTGCCACACATCGAACGTCACCCCGTTCAGGACCGGCGTCGTCACGTCTTCCGAAACGTACTCCTTCTTCAGATCCCTGACCTGAATGACGAAAGCGGGGGTCGGCATGGCTTCAATCCTTGATGATCTTCCCCGCCTGGCGGGAAGCCAGGATGACCTTTTCGCCATCAGAAAGCCCGGAAACAATCTGGACCAAGCCATCGTCGCCGAACAGCCCTACTTCCACGACTTTTTTCGTTTCGACACCATTCTCAAGGACGCGGACCGACCGCTCGCCGTTCTGCCGGATGGCACGCTGCGGCACGACCAGGACATCCTGCCGCTCCTGCGCGGTGACCGTCACGTTCGCGGTCATGCCGGCACGGACGGCCCGATCCTGCGCCGAGAAACGGAATCTTGTCTTATAGTAGACGACATCCTGAATGACCGTCTGTGCAGTGTCGATCGACACGATTCCACCGTCGAATTTCACGCCGTCCCCATAGGCATCGAGCGTGATTTCAGCCTTCAGGCCGACCGTGAGCTTGGCGATGTCCGTTTCAGGAACATCCGCCTCGATCTCATAAACGTCGTCGCCGTGCAGCTTGGCCACCACGTCATTCTGCGTGATGGTCGATCCGGCTCGACTGGGAACCTGTGCAATCGTGCCGTCGAATGGTGCGCGCAGGCGGGTCTTGTCGAACGCGAGATGCGCGGCGCCCAAGGCGGCCTGAGCCTGAGCGACGCCTGCGCGGGCCGAAGCGAGGTCCGAAGCCGTCGCGGGCGCCTGCTTGAGGGCAAGCGAGGCTCGGGCGCTTTCTAGCGCGCCTTCAGCCGTGCGGACGGCCTGCGTGGCGGCATTCGTGGCCGACGTGTCGGAAGCGATGGAGGATGCCACGAGCAGTTTTTGCGAAATGGCTGCGCTGAGACCCGCGTTCAGGTCGGACCAGGTGGCTTTCACGTCGGCCTTACGGACATCGAACGAAGCCTGCGTCGTCCCGTTGATGGGCACCGAGGCTTGCATCAGCGCGTTCGCCAAAGCGGCGGCATCGCGGATGCGCTGACCTTCCGCGATGATCGTCGCGGACAAGCGATCGGCATCGGAAGGAGCCGCGCGATACGCCACGATATCCGCATCCATCGAGCCAAGCGCGGTCTTGGCGGCCGCATAGGCGGAAAGCGCCTGGGATTGAGTGGAGAAATCGGGAGAGGAGACGTCCGCACGGAGGTTCCCGACAGCGTCAAAGACATCAGTCTTCAGCAACTGCATCGCCCCCGCCGATTTGAGGTAGAGCGATTCGATCTGTCCGGACAGGTCACCATACGCTTTGGCGATCGAGGCATCGCCCGAGGCCTGGGTATCGCGCAAGGAGGTTTGAGCCTTATCGAGGGCGGCCTGGGCGTTATCGACGTTCACTTGGTCGATACGGATCTGTTCGGGCGTCGACCCGTCCGCCACGCGGTTTAAGGCCGCCTCGGCCGAAAGCAAGGAGGCTTGGGCTCTCTGCACGTCGACGGCCTGGCTGCGGTCGTCGAGAATCGCAACGATGTCATCAGCTTTGACCTTGTCGCCGACATTCTTGGAAACCGACTTCAGTCGGCCTGACGTCTCGAACTTCAGGTCCACGTCTTGGGTGGAGACGACCTCGCCGGTCGCCTCGACGGTCTGCCTGAGCGTCTGACGGGCGACGTCATAGGTATCATATTCGATCTTCGGGGCGCGTGAAGCCGCGATCCTCCAACCGACGATACCGAGGACGGCGATGGACCCGAGCGAGATGAGGAGGATTTTCTTGTTCATGGGGTAGGGGTTCCTTGGGTGAGCTGCTCTGGCGTTTTTCCGGTCGCGCGCGGGTCGTCCGGTGCATTCGGCCGATGATGCAGGGTATGCTTGGGAATGAAGATCCGACGACCGGAAACGAGGGCGTAAGGCGGCTTGAGCCGGTTGACGCGGACGATGTCTTGCCACGAGACGCCGAAACGGATGGAGACGCTGACCACCGTGTCGCCTTCTTCGACCATGTACGGCAACGTATTGGCCGGGACGCGATTTTTCAGATAGTGCGGAAGACGGAATGCCGCCAGCGCACCCGCGACCGATGAGGCGAGGATCGCGAGGAAGGTGAGGATCTGCAGTAACGGGAAGGCCCAGAACGCGAAAGGTTGGACCAGGGACGGATCCTGGCCGTCGTTCAGTACAAGCAAGGCGCGCATCCGTCCGATGAACGGTGCTCCCTGCCATCGGACCTGAAGGTCCGTGGAGCCTCCGGCCGGCAGCCGGATGTCCTGCACGGGAACGGTCACGGGCGCGCCTGTCCCGTAGACGTCAAGGAAGACGACGCGGCCTCGCGCCGTACGCTCGCGATCGGAAACGTTCACGACATCGAAAGCGAACACCCGGTCGATCCCGTCAAGCGATTGCCTCACGGACTTGACCTGGAACGGGCTCGACCCCGTCGCGGCGAAGGAAGCCGCGCCGAAACCGGCGAAGGACGCCAGGACAGCGAAAATGACGAGTCTTCTCTTGAACATACTGCGGGCCTATTGTAGCCTATTCCTGAGGTGAAGTCATGCGCATCCACCTGTCGATTCTCGCCTGGCTCGCGTTCTTTCTTTCCCCGGCGGCATCGGGAGCATGGCCCTACGGCTACATGCAGAAGCTCCAGAATCGCGTGGCCGATGCCGAGGGCTTGCCGCGCTTCAAGGACGGCGACGAGCTCCAGTCCGCCATCGATAATGGCGAGCTTGTTCGGGTCGAGGATACGGAGGCATATCGACTCGATATGACCCTCGGCGAAAAAGACCCGGAACACCGCTTCCGGTACGCCTATGTCCAACCCTGGACCAAGGACTTTATCGACCAGGAACTCGCCGCGCTCCATAATGAGTTCGGCACCCGTTACGTCATCACTTCCCTGGTCCGCACGCAGCGGTACCAGGAGAGGCTCTGCGGGAGACGCGGCCGGAACGCCAACGCGATCTGCGGCAGAAGCGGCTGGAGACGTTCCGCCCACCTGACCGGCGCGACCGTCGACATCGGGCGGATCGGTCTTTCCGAAAAGGAGCAAACCTCCATCCGCAAACGGCTCAAAGAACTCGCCCGCTTGCATAAGGTGATCTACATCGAGGAAGGCGGTTCACAGCTCTGTTTCCACATCATGGTGCGCCCCTCGTATAGGACGGGCGTGACCGATCGCCGTTAAACGGCGGTTTTTTTGTCGCTCGCGTGAGGTCGATATGTAAACTTGACTTAACGTAAAGCCTAGTTTACAATACCGCCATGAATGACACGATCCACAATGTCGTCCGAGAAATGAGGGCAGTTGCGGGCGATACGCAGGAGGATCTGGCGCTGGCCGTGGGCGTATCGCGCCAGACTATCATCGCCATCGAGCGAGGAAACTACGTGCCGTCGCTCATGCTGGCGCTCAAAATCGCAAAACGGTACCGACGGCGCGTCGAAGAAATCTTCACCCTTGCATGACTATGGAAATGAAATCGACGCTTGAGATGGCGGTTCCTTCCCTTCTGGCGGCGACAGCGATGATCGTCCTGGCGTTCGCGCTGGCGGAAGGGCGCGGCGACGAACGATCCGCGCTGCATCGCTATCTCGCCAGTCGCGCCGCCTTCCTACTCGGACTCATCGCTTTGGCGGTCGGGACCATCTGGGAGACGTTCCATCATATCCTCGATCCATGGCTGATCGGCGCGCTGGCCGCCATGACATTCGGAAAGATCGCCGGCCTGCTCTATGCCCGACTAAAAAAATGAGCCTCTTCTTCCTCGCCATCGCCGCCGGATTCCTGACGATCCTGGCGCCCTGCATCTTGCCGGTGCTCCCCTTCCTGCTTGGCACCTCCGGCGGGCGTTCGAAGTGGCGGCCGGTCACGATCATCGCCGGATTCATCGGATCCTTCACGCTTATCGGCGCCGCGCTCGCGACCGCCGGGACCTTCCTGGGCATCTCGAACGATCATCTGCGCATTCTTGCCGGGGTCATGCTCGCGCTGTTCGGCGCCGCGCTCCTCTTCGAGAAGACGTACGAAAAGCTTGCTGCGCGCCTCCAGCCCGCGCTGGCCAGGCTCGGAACCGGAGTTTCGGGAGACTCCCCCATCAAGACCGATGCCTGGTCAGGCATCCTGGTGGGCATTTCGCTCGGACTCGTCTGGTCACCGTGTGCAGGACCGATCCTCGGGACGATCCTGACGCTCGCCTCGCGCACGGCCGATTATGTCACGACCACCTTCCTGTTCTTCGCCTATGCCCTCGGCGCCGGCATCCCGATGCTCGCCATCGCCTACGGCAGCCGGTACGTGCAGGAAAAGCTCCGGAGCATCGGCGCTTGGCAGCCCACCCTCAACAAGATTTTCGGTGCGATCGTGATCGTCACGGCCGTCGGCATCCTGACGGGATACGATCGCGTCGTGCAGGCTTGGCTCGTGGACCGCTTGTCGATCCGATCCATCATCACGCTATGAAAAACTTCCTGATCGGATTCATCATCGTCATCTCGCTCATCGCCATCGGCGCCTGGACCGTCGGAAGGCGTACCGACGGTCTGGCACGGAATCCTGCGGATCCGCTCGCCCGATCGACCGTCTCCGCAAGCGGAACGTCCGGTTTACCCATCCTGGCACCTTCGATGCCGGAGTTCACCGGCATTTCGACCTGGATCGATTCCGGCCCCATCACCGCTTCCGCCCTCAAAGGGAAAGTCGTGCTGGTCGATTTTTGGACGTACTCCTGCATCAATTGCATCCGGACGCTCCCTTATACGACCTCATGGCAGGAAAAGTACAAGGACAAAGGCTTCACGATCGTCGGCGTACATACGCCTGAGTTCGCATTCGAGAAGGTCGAAGCGAACGTCCGGCAGGCCGTCGACCGCTTCAAGATCACGTACCCCGTGGCCATGGATAACGCCTACGGCACCTGGAACGCTTACGGCAACCGGTATTGGCCGGCGGAATACCTGTTCGACGCGCAGGGTCGTCTGCGCCACGTGCACTTCGGCGAAGGCGAATACGACAAGACCGAGCAGGCCATCCAGGCGCTCCTCAAGGAAGCGGGTCAGCAGGCTGACATGGCTGTCACTGCGATGGCTGGAAACGACCTCGGCAAGGTCGCTTCTCCAGAGACCTATCTCGGTTATGCGCGAGCCGAATACCTCGGCAGCCCTGAACCTGTCGCCCGGAACGCTCCCGGCCGCTACACGATCGCCAAGGCCCCTGCCCTCAACCGGTTCTACTTCGGCGGCGAATGGATCGATGAAGCCGAGCGAGCCGTTTCCGGCAAGGACGCGGCGCTCGTCTATAAATACTCCGCCTCGCAAGCCAACCTCGTGATGTCCGGCAACGGCGACAAGCGGCGGGTCGAGATTTCGCTGGACGGCCAGCCCGTACCGGAAAACTTCCGCGGCGCGGATGTCAGGATCGCGGATGACGGCAAGACCTACATCGACGTCAGCGACGAGCGCCTATACGTGCTCACTGACACGCATGGCGTCTACGGCCCCCACACGCTCCAGCTCCGTTTCCTGGATCCCAGCACGGCCGCTTACGCCTTCACGTTCGGTTGAGAAGCGCGGTAAACTTATGCGCATATGAAAGGGATACCTAAAGACGCCAGGCCTGACTTTTCGGTCGACCTGACGGGGCCTCACGAGAAAGTCACTGAACGTCTGGAGAGGCTCCTGCCATCGAAGCCACCTGCCCCAGGACATATCCTGGATGCGAGCGAAAAGATCACGCAAGAGGATGAGAAAGAATTGGAGGAGGCGCACAGGGAGATGGACGCCGTATGGGAGAAGCCGATTCCACCCGAAGAAGCCTTCGAGCTCGCCTGCAATGACTCGAGAGCGTTCATCAAGCATGCAGAGGAGGCTGGGTATTCAGAGGAGGAGATCGCGTCATTCATCGAGTTAGAAGCGAAAAGAATCGTCGCGCGCATACCCGGATTGGACATGGCGACCGTAGTGGCAGGAATCAAGGAGACTGGCCGCGAATTGGATGATGATGAGGGCACGGATGACGCGCTTACCCGACTCCGTATCGAACGGCTTTAAACGGCCGTTTTCGTTTATGCTATGATGACGGCATATGAAAGCGCCCATCCGGTTCGACATCCTGACGATCTTCCCCCAGATGTTCGGCTCGTATCTGGATGAAAGCATGATCAAGCGCGCCCAGGCGCGTAAGCTGCTCGACGTACGCGTGCACGATCTTCGCAAATGGGCCACCACCAAACATCGTCAGGTAGATGATCGCCTCTACGGTGGGAGCCCCGGCATGCTGCTGAAGGTGGAACCGATCTACCGCGCCCTCAAGGAACTCAAGGCCCTTCCGGGAGGCAGAAAGAAGCGTCCGTATGTCATCCTGCTTTCCCCGCGTGGTACCCGTTTCACCCAACGGGTCGCTGAACGCCTTGTCAAGCATGACCGGATCGTCTTCATCTGCGGCCGCTACGAAGGCGTCGACCAGCGCGTCACCGACCACCTCATCGATGAGGAGATTTCGATCGGCGACTACGTGCTGACGGGCGGCGAGCTCCCGGCCCTGACCGTCCTCGATGCCGTCTCACGGCTCGTGCCTGGTGTCATCGGAAAAGAAGCTTCCATCATGGAAGAATCGCATTCGATCGAGGGCTTCATCGAGCACCCTCATTACACGCGGCCGGAGGTCTTCTCTCCGAAAAAAGGCGTCTCATGGAAAGTTCCGGACGTCCTGCTCTCCGGCGACCACAAGAAGGTCGCGGAGTGGCGCAAGTCGCACTCGAAGCACAGCCCCAAATGATCGCGAAACTCTATACACCGTCCGCGCTGCCAAATCCGCTCGATCTGTTCGGACAGATGCTGGCGCAGGCTCCCTTCGCGGTCTGGATGGCCGATCGCGGAGGAAAAGTGATCCTGTTCAACGAGACGATGCGCGACCTCTTGGACATCAAGGACCCGGACCGTGTACTCGACACCTACAACATCTTCGAGGACCCTATCGCCCAGGCGCAGGGCCTGGTCCCCTACATCAAGCGCGTGCTCTCCGGCCAAGTGATAGAGACCGTCGTGATGATGGATCTGAACAAGGAGCATTTCAATCAAGGCGCCGGTAGCGCCTCTAGGGTCTTTTACGCCCGCTGCCTGTACTTTCCGTTGAAGGATGACCGCGGCGATTTCGAATATGTCGTGCAAGTCGTCGAGGACATCACGCGGGACTACGAAGAAGACCTCGATCTCACGCGTTCAGCACGGGAACTCGAGGCCGCCAATACTGAAATCATCGGAAGGGAACAGGAGATCATCTCCCTCAAGGAACACGTGCGCGCCTTGAAACGGCAGCTCGAAGAGCTTAAGAAGGACCTATGACGATCGATATCGCCATCCGCCTGATCGAACAGTTCGCGGCCCAAGCGCCGTTCGGCATCTGGATCACCGATTCGCGCGGAATCTCGATCTTCGCCAACAAAAAGGTCTACGAGATGCTCAAGATCCCGGATCACCCCTCGAAAGCCCTCGGCCTCAACCTATTCGAAGGAGGCATCGTAGAAGAGCTTCACCTGAAGGAGGTGGCAGAACGCGCCAAAAACGGAGAAGCTGTCGATGTCACGCTGAAAATCCCGCCGACGAACGGGGTTCAGAGCCTTATCAGCGCCGGTCGCGAAGAGCCCCTCACCACGAAGATCAGCTGCTATCCACTGCGTTCAAGCGCGCAGAAAATCGAGCACTACGTGATCGTGATGCGTGACATCAGCGAGGCGCACGACCACCGAGAACAACTCCGGCAGCATCTGCGAGACCTCGAGATCTACAACTCCTCTCGCGATGCCCGCCTGATGCGCATGTCCGAGCTTCGTCAGGAGGCGGCGCGTCTGGAGGCCGGCATCAGGAGCCTGGGCGGCGTGCCGATCGAGCGCACTTGAATGAAAAACACCCTCGAACCGAGGGCGTTTTTCTTCCTTACGGCGTGACGACGTCCGCCACCGCCTCCCCCACGGAGTAATCCGTGAAGAGGGAGACGGGGAGGTCATCGACCT
>CALCDZ010000009.1 GCA_937900255.1 uncultured bacterium | reverse complement strand
CTTCCGATCTATATGGCCAAGCGCAGGGTCCAGGCGAAAAAAACCGAGCAAATCAAGGTCGAAGAGCCCTGGATCGCCGAAGAGCTCGAGGGCCAGCTTTCGGTCGACGTCTTCCAAAAGGGCGGCCTGATCGTGGTGCGCTCGACGATCGCGGGGGTTGAGCCGGACGACCTAGAGATCTTCCTCAACCGCGACATGCTCACGATCAAGGGCAAGCGCGAGCACGAGGAAAAGGCCGAAAACGGCGATTTCTTCATCCGCGAATGCTACTGGGGGAAGTTCTCCCGGACCATCATCCTGCCGAGCGACGTGAAGAGCGAAGAAGCCAAGGCGACCCTCAAGGACGGCGTCCTGACGGTGACCATGCCGAAAGCCCAGCATTCCCGGACCATTCCCGTACGACTGATCAGCTGAAATCCCGGATGCCGGGAAATACCCTATGACGACGGAAAAGAAGGAAAAGAAGAGGTTCGGCTCCCCACTTCACATCGCCCTGGCGGGCTTTTTTTGCCTCGCCTTGGTCGGGGGCATGCTGGCGGCACAAGTCGTGCGCGCGGACGGGCGCATCTTGCCGAACGTTTCGGTCGGCGGCGTCGACGTCGGCGGACTGACGCCGGAGCAGGCAAAGGCGCGTCTGCATGACGCGCTTCGGGCTCTCAACGTCGGCGGACTCCAGTTCCACTATCGTGACCGCAGTCTGACTTTGAAAGCGCAGGACAAGAGCGACGCTTCCGGATCCGGCTCACCCATCACGTACGACATCCAGGGCATGGCGGACGCGGCATTCGCGTTCGGGCACGGTGCCGGCACGGCCGATCTCCTGAAATCCAACATGCAGGCGCTCCTCACGGAGGTCCGGCAACCGGTGCTGTTGTCCATCGACGACGCTGCCTTGCGCGAACGGCTGCACCGGAACTTCGGGGACGCCGAACGGCCGGCAAGCGATGCCGGTCTGGACATTCGGTCCACCGCGACCCGCGCGACGTCGCCGGACGGTTCGGCCACCGGTACGCTTCAGCAAGCTTGGCAGGTCGACGTCATCCCCGATTCGACGGGCGTCACGTTCGATTACGACGGCGCGATTTCCGCCGCGACGGCGGGCCTGATGAAATGGCAAGGCGCATCGATCGAGTTGCAGGCTGCGGTCAAATCTCCGGACGTCACGACCGAGATGGCGATGACCCTGAAGGACCGGGCGCTCAAGGTCCTGCGGCGCGGCGGCATCAGCCTGGCCTACGACGACCAGCGCTGGACGATCGAAGGCAAGTCGCTGGCCGAAGCCATCCGGATCCGGACCATGCCGGACGGAACGCCCGGACTGACCCTTAAACCCGACGTGCTGGAGCCGCTCCTGGACGCGGCCGCGAAAACCGTGGAGACGGAAGCCAGGCCGACGCACTTCACGCTGGATAAGGACGGCCGCGCGCGCGATTTCGTCGGCGGTTCCCTCGGCGTGAAGATCGACCGCAAAGCCAGCCTTGAGCGCATCGACTCCCAGTTCGAATCTTCGCAGAACGGCGTCTTCCCGCTGGCCGTCACGACCGTTTCCTCCGGACGCTCCGACGCGCTCGCCGAACAGCTCGGCATCCGTGAGCTGCTCGGATACGGGACATCGCACTTCTCCGGCAGCCCCAAGAACCGGCGGCAGAATATCGCGAACGGCGCCGCGCGGCTGAACGGCCTGGTCATCGCTCCCGGAGAGGAAGTCGGCCTGTTGCAATACCTGAAACCGTTCGACGCTTCGGGCGGATACGTGCAGGAGCTCGTCATCAAGAACAACCGGACCGTGCCGGAATACGGCGGCGGACTCTGCCAGATCGGCACCACGACCTTCCGCGCCGTGATGGCCTCGGGACTCCCCGTGACCGCGCGCCAGAACCACTCGTACCGCGTCGTCTATTATGAACCGGCCGGGACGGACGCGACCATCTACGACCCCGCTCCGGATTTCAAGTTCGTGAACGACACGCAGTCGCACGCCATCCTGATCACCAAGATCAGCGGTGACGACGCGCGCTTCGAACTCTGGGGCACCCGCGATGGCCGCGTGCAGGCGCAAAGCCCCGTGAAGATGTGGAACGTCACGCCGCCGCCGGAACCCAAGCTGATCGAGACTTCCAGCCTGAAGGAGGGCGCGAAAAAATGCTTCGAGACGCCGCATGCCGGCGCGACCACCAACTTCACCTACACGATCACTTACCCGGACGGCACGGTGAAGTCCCAGGACTTCCGCAGCGTCTACAAGCCTTGGCAGCAGCAATGCCTGATCGGCAAGGACGGCGCGCCGAACATCATCCTGCAGAAGGACGGCGCCATCAAGGAACTGCCTCCGACCGCTTCGGCCAGCACGACGCCGACCGTCTCACCGTAAAGAAAAGACCCGTCCTGTGAAGGACGGGTCTTTCTGTTCTGCAGGAATTCGCGCTCAAGAAGATATCTTATAGGGGCGTTCGAGCCGGAGCCCGAAGTGCCCTATGAGACATCCCCATGCTTGTCGTGAGCGCGAGTTTCTACAGACCAATGCGATTGGATCCGAAACGGTCGGCTGGGACTATGAAGCGGTATGGGCGCGATCTTGCTGCCGGAACTCCTTTGGCCTTCAGGATGCTGCGTAGCGATCTGACTTGTGGAAGGCGTAAGTTCAGGCGACTGGGGAATCTACCACAGGTCTTAAAAGCTGTCAAGCGCTCACGAGTACTCCACCAATAAACCTGTTGAGTGTTCATGAACAAAAAACGCCTATTTTTGATATATAGACCTTATTTATAGCTATTAACTTGTTTTAATATATTGACAAAATCACCCTTTTGTGCTATGCTGTTATTCGTAAAGCTGCTCATTTGGACATCTTCAATCGCCGAGTTGATTCTCGGCAGGGAGCCCGACATGGCCGCAAGAAACGTTGAAGTAGGCGTCATCCCGGCTGCGCTCGCGGCCCTCGTATTGGCGATCATCGCCAATCTCGTCTGACTAAGGAGATCCCATGCTCACTGACCTGATCGGTCCCGAAGCGTGCGACGCGATCCAGCGTCGCTACGGCCTCGAGGCATCCAGCCTGCGATGGCTCGGTGCCGCGAGCATCCTCATCACGCTCATGCTCATCGCGCTCGTGGCCGGTGCCTGAAGCGCCGGTCCACACGGGGACGCCCAGCGTCCCCTTCCCTCATCGGTTCCCGAGCGAAAGCTCGGGGCCGGATGCCGGGAATCACCCGTCATACCATCGTTCCTACCACCCGCCAGGAGGATCCCATGATCGTCACCGATGCACGCGCCAAGTTCTTCACCAAGATGTCCGACCTCGGACTGGCGATCGAACGGGCGTCGGATCGAGCCCTCGCCCGTTCCGGCAATGAGCGGCGGATCGAGACGCTCCGCGCGTACCATGACAAGCTGGTGGACCTATGCAAGCTCACGGCCGAGGAGGCCAAGGTCGAAGCCCGCCAGGCGCGGCGGGAGGCCGGACCCAGCATGACCCAGATCTCCGATCTGCGGGCGAAGCTGGAGAAGCTCAACGCCAACCTCGCCCTCCACCTCCAGAACGAGGCACGGAACCCCGAGAAGAAGATCACCGACCCGGCCGTTCTCGCGAATGCCAAGCTCCTCGGCATCCCGCCGCGGGCGGAGCGCGCGCGCAGCTCCAGAGCGAGATCAAGGGGATGGAGGCGAAGCTCGGTGAGATGGTCGCCGAGAACGCTCGGCTCATGCGCGGCCGCAAGGCCGACGCGACCCGTTCCGCGAACCTCGGCAGGCAGATCGCCGCGCTGGAGGCGATGTGCGATGACCGCACCTCGTACAAGATGTGCCAGCTCATCGACGACACGATCCGGTTCCTCGCGCGGGACCACAAGCCCGAGCCGGTCGCGACCCAGGTCGTGCCGACCACGGAGGACCTCCTCCGCAAGGCCGAGGAGTTGTTCGGCGAGACCGTCTCCCCCGAGGAGCTCGAGTACCTGATGATGGACGAGGCGGTCCGGTCGCAGATCGCCGCCTAGCCAGTACACGACAGACCCACAACCCGATACGCAAGGAGATACGATGCAGATTGATGACCAGAACGATTTCATCGACGAGGCGAAGGCCAATCCGAACGGCGTTCCGCTCGCTGCGGCGGACGACAAGACCACGCCGACCCACCTGTCCGATCTCCAACGGTTCGTGCCGACGCCGCCCACCATGCCGACCGACTCCACCAAGGAGACGGACGATGGGGTCGTCGAGATCGACCTCGACGAGCTCGTCGCGCGCGTCGACCCCGCCACGGGCGAGACCATCCTGGAGCTGCCCGAGACGCCGCCCGTGGAGGACTTCGAGATCGAGGTCCCCACCGCGACCGACCTGGTCCCGTTCGGGTCCACCGTCTGACCTCCGCGTCCCATGCTCGGGACGCAAAACCCTCCGACATCATGTCGGAGGGCGTTGTTTTTTCACTTCTTGATGACCTTGTCGACCAGTCCGTACTTCATGGCTTCCTGCGCGGTCATGAAGTTGTCGCGGTCCGTGTCTTTCTCCACCTTGGCGAAGGTCTGCCCGGTGAACTCCGCCAGCATGCGGTTGAGGTCATCCTTCATCTTCAGGATGCGCTCGGCGCGGATCTTGATGTCGGAAGCCTGCCCTTCGGCGCCGCCCAGCACCTGGTGGATCATGATTTCGGAGTTCGGCAGGGCGTAGCGCTTGCCCTTGGCGCCGGCGGCGAGCAGGAACGCGCCCATCGAAGCCGCCATGCCGACGCAGATAGTCGAGACGTCTGGCTTGATCAGGTTCATGGTGTCCATGATGGCCATGCCCGCCGTGACCGACCCGCCCGGCGAATTGATGTACAGCTTGATGTCGCGGTCCTTGTCCTGGCTTTCAAGGAAGAGCAGCTGGGCGATGACGATGTTGGCCACCCCGTCGTCGATGGCGTCGCCCAGGAAGATGATGCGGTCGATCAGCAGGCGGGAGTAGATGTCGTAGGCGCGCTCCCCCATCGGCGTCTTCTCGACGACCGTCGGGATGAGGTAGTTCTTTGCCGGCATGGAATGGATGGCGTAGGGATTTTTCATACGCGTCCAGTATATCGCGCGTCCGTGCCGAAGACAAAAGCCGTCATCGTCCATCGACGGCCACGTTCCAGCCTTCCTCCTCCTCGATGATCTTCCCGGCGACGGTGAACCCCGCGGCCTTCTTGTGCCCGCCGCCGCCGTAGGCCTTGGCGAGCTCGGCCACGTCCACCTCCGAGGCGCTGCGGTAGCTGCCTTTCACCTTGCCGCCGGGAAGCTCCTTGAGCACCAGCACCACTTCGGCCTTGAGCAGGTGGTTCAGGAAGTTCGAGAGGCCTTCAAGATGCTCCTCGTCGATCGGGTGCTCCCTCAGGTCCTGCAGCAGGAGCGCCGTCGTGGCCGTGCTCCGCTTCGGGTCCCAGCGCAGGCGTTCGAGCGCCTTGCCCCAGAGCTTGAGCGCGTCGATCGGCTTGTTGCGCATCAGGCGGCGGGTGATGTCCTTCATCGAGACGCCTTTCAGCAGGAGTTCGGAGGCGATCTCGAGGCTCTTCAGCGTCGTGGCGGGGTTCGAGAAGTTCGAAGTGTCGGTCAGGAGGCCGGTCATGAGGCAGGTGGCCATCGATCGACTGACCTCGACGCCGTTCGCGACGAAAAAGCCATGGACGACTTCGGCGGTGGAAGACGCGTCGGTGATGACCAGGTTGGCGTCGCCGAAGAGCGTGTTCGTGACATGGTGGTCGAAGTCGGCGACGAACGGCCTCCGCGGCATGGCAGCCACCAGCTCGGCGATGCCCGCGTAGGCAAGGTCCCCGGCATCGAAGACGCAGACCATGTCGACCGCCTCGTCCGTGAAGACATCGGGGTTCGTCTGCACTTCCTTGATACGGGGAAAATAACCGTAGGCTTCCGGCGGAGCGTCGACACAGAACGCGTAGGCTTCCCGCCCCTGGTCGCGCAGCCAATTGTAGACCGCCATCATCGCCCCGAGCGTGTCCCCGTCCGGCTTCCTATGCGCCGCCAAAATCGGCCTCCGGGCGGCGGAAAGCTTCTCGAAGATCAGCTGCGAAGGCGCTTCATGGATCATAACGGGACAGCCGGATACTGTAAGAGAATAAAAAGGACCCGTCAAGAGTCGACGGGTCACTGCGTGGCGATCAGCTCGATGCGCAGAGGACCTGTGCCGGCGCCGAACCGCCGGTGCGGAAACAGCAGGCGAGGCGTCGGCTCTCCGTGGTAACGCGCGCCGGCGGGGGCGAGCTGCGGAACGAGCTGTCGCAACGCCCCCTGACCCGATTCGCCCAAGAAAGGCCTTTGTCCGCTGCTCCAAAAATGGATGAGCGGCGTCGGGTCGAGGCCCTGCCAGGGCGCCCCGTCCGTGAGCGTGATCCGGCCGCCTCCGGCAAGATACAGGTTCTCGTTCCCGAAGGGCCGAAGGCGCAGGCTGAACGGCCCGACATCCACGCGCGCATCGACGCACGTAGCATCAATCTGACCCACGAAGGCCTCGGCTTCTTTCCGGAATCTGGCGTATCCGCCTTCGTCCAGCGGCACCATTCCCGCCCTGTCGTCAAAGAGGCTGCGGAAGCGCGGCTGTCCGATGCCGGGCACCTTTCCTTTCAATTCGAGGATCCTGCCGACGAAAGCCCTCGTGAAGCCGATCATGGCGTCGAGAACGCGCGGAAGATCGAACTTCTCGCCCGTGGCCGTCGCCGTTTCGGCGTCGACGATTGCTAGGTCAAAGATCATGACGACGCCTCCTCCTCTCCATCCAGGACGACTTCCATGAAGTAGCGCTGGATGCGGAGATGCCCGTACCCGTCGCCGAAGGCCCCGTGCGGGAACCGCACCTCATATGCCAATCTTTCATCTTCATCGCTCTCAAGGGAGCTGTAGTCGATACCGTGAGACTTGAAGCTGGACAAGATCCTTTCAATGAAGTCCGCATGGACGCGATCGATCGGGTCGATGGTGGCGCGACGCGCCATCACGAACATCCTCGGCGTAGGATCGAGCTTTTCTCCATCATCACCCGAATCCGTCTGACAGTTGTCAGCCCAGCCCCGAAGGCAGTCGTTCCCTAGCGGGTAGAGATCGATGCAGAATGGGCCGATGCTGATGTCGCATCCGAACTGCGTCACGTCATATTCCGTCTCGCGGCAGGTCCTGTAGAAGCCGTGGATCTCCTCCCAGCTCGCGTCGTTGAGGACCCGCGCGTCTTCGTCGCACGTGAAGGAGAACTCCTCGGATCCGCTACAGGGGAAACGCATGCGAGCGCGTCCGTGCAGCGTCTTCAGGATCCCCAGCGCGGTGGTGAGGACTTTTTCGAGGTCGAAACGCGGCCCAAAAGCCGTCACCATATGTTCTCCGGCGTCTTGGAGATTTTTCAGCACGCGTCCTCCTTTGGTAAGGTACTGCCCTCAACTTGACCCATCCGACTTGCCCCGTCAAGCGTTTACGGGTATTTTAAGGGGGATAGCGCCCCACCCCATGTATCTCCAGCGCATCGAAATGCAGGGCTTCAAGACGTTCGCCAACCGGACGAGCCTTGAGTTTCTCCCGCCCAAAGATGGGAACCGCGGCACGACGGCTATCGTCGGCCCGAACGGTTCCGGCAAATCCAACATCGCCGACGCCGTCCGCTGGGTGCTGGGAGAGCAGTCCCTCAAGCTCCTGCGCGGCAAGAAGTCCGAAGACGTCATCTTCAGCGGGTCCGAAAAGCGCGCGCGCTCCGGTTTCGCCGAGGCCTCGCTCTACCTCAACAACGAGGACAAGGCCGTCGACATCGAATACTCCGAAGTCGTCATCACCCGCCGCATCTACCGCGACGGCGAATCGGAATACCTGGTCAACAAGAACAAGGTGAAGCTCCAGGAAGTCCTGCTGCTCCTGGCCCGCGCCAACTTCGGCCAGCGCACCTACTCGGTCATCGGCCAAGGCATGATCGACGCCATCCTGGTCGCGTCGCCCAAGGAGCGCAAGGAGTTCTTCGACGAGGCCGCCGGCGTGAAGCAGTACCAGTTGAAGCGCGAATCGGCCGTCCGCAAGCTCGACGCCTCCGAAGAGAACCTCAAGCAGGCCGAACTGGTCCTCGCCGAAATCGAGCCGCGCATGCGCTCGCTCGGCCGCCAGGTGCGCCGCCTGGAGGAGCGCGCCAATCTCGAGAACGAACTGAAGGAACTCTCGGTGCTGTATTTCGGTTCGCAGTGGAAGCGCATCCGGGAAGAGATGGCCGCGATCGACGCCAAGACCCGCGTCGTGGAAGAAGCCCGCAAGCTGAAGGAAAAGGAGATGGAGGCCATCCGCGCCGAGCTTTCAGGCATGGAGACCGAAGAGACGAAGTCGGAAGGGCTCCTGGCGCTCCAGAAGGAATACGAGCAGGAGATGGAGAAGCGCAACGCGCTGCGCGAAAAGGAGATCCAGCTCAAGAACCAGATCCGGATGGAGCAGATGAAGGCGCTCTCCGCTTCCGCGCCCGCCCTGCCGATGCCGCTCGAAAAGATCATCGACGAGCTGGACGCCATTTCCTCCCGCCATGACGATCTCGTGGCGTCGATCTTCCGCGCGGAAGACCTCAAGGAAGCCCGGGCTGCGGCCGAGGACCTCAAGATCCTGGGCAAGCGGATCGACGAGCTGCTTTCGGAGCTCAAGGAGCCGGGCCACAAGGACAAGAAGGAAAAGAAGGAACCGGCCGTCCCGGCCGCGCTGCAGCAGGAACTGGAAGCCGCGCTCTCCGGCACCGCGGCGATGGCCAAGAACCTGACGGAACTCCAGGCCCGCATGCAGCAGTGGGGCGAAGAAGAGGCCAAGAAACGCGGCGCGTTCTTCGACGTCCAGCGTAAGATGCAGGGCGTCCAGTCCGAGCTCTTCGAGCTCGACCGCCACCTCTCCGACCACCGCGTCGAGCGGGCGCGCATCGAGACCCGCCGCGACAGCCTGGAGCGCGAAGCGCAGGAAACGATGGGCGCCGATGCCCAGGCGGCCCTCCATACCGAGCCCAAGGAGGCCGCCGACGCGCAAGCCCTCTCCCCCCGCCTCCACCAGCTGCGCACCCAGGTGGCGGCCATCGGCCAGATCGACCAGGCGGTCGTCGACGAGTACAAGGAGATCAAGGAGCGTTTCGACTTCCTGACCGCCCAAGTCGAGGACCTGCACAAGACGAAGACGTCGCTGGTCGAGATGATCGAGGAGCTCGACGTGCTGATCAAGAAGCAATCGGACGTCTCCTTCCGCCGAATCAACCAGCACTTCGGCCAGTACTTCCAGCAGCTCTTCGGAGGAGGCCAGGCGTCGCTCCAGAAGATCGAGCGCGAGGAGGAGGAAGACGAGGTGGCCGAAGCGGAGACGGCCGCCGCCAAGCAGGCCGCCGGCATCGAGGAGGACCCGGAAAAGGCCGCTGGATCCTCCGCGCCCAAGGAGACCTGGCTGGGCCTCGAGATCTTCGCCAACCCGCCGGGCAAGCGCGTGAAGTCGATCCACATGCTTTCGGGCGGCGAGCGGGCGCTCACCTCGATCGCGCTCATCTGCGCCATCATGACGACCAATCCCTCCCCTTTCGTGGTGCTCGACGAGGTCGACGCCGCGCTCGACGAATCCAACGCCGCGCGCTTCGCCGCCATCATCGATGAGCTCTCCCATAAGACGCAGTTCCTGGTCATCACCCACAACCGCTACACCATGCAGAAGTCGCAGGTGCTCTACGGCGTGACGATGGGCGAAGACTCCACCTCCAGCGTCCTTTCGCTCCAGCTGGAAGACGCCGAGCGGCTGCGCGGAAGGAAAGCGGTCGCGGTATGAAAAGAGACGGCCCAGATGGGGCCGTCTTTCAATTCCCGTAGTCGACCTATGGGGGCGACGGGCGCACGAGCGACTTCAGCAGGGCGATTTCGGCATCCAGCGCGGCGAGCCGTTCCGCTCGTCGTCGGCTGTGCACGGAGAGGAGCAGGTCCAGCCTTGACTGGAGCAGCTCGTGCACGTGCCGACCGATCGTGTCATCGCGCATCCAGGAACGGGTATTCCTTCGCTTGCGCAAAGCGTCCGGCACGGCCGAATTCGCTTCCGGACTGAAGACGGAGCAGCAGCCGCAACACGTGAAGACGGGCGTCAGGAACTGTGGGCATCCGACGACGCCGTCGGGCGAGTTCATGGGGGCGACCATGTAGCCCTGATAGACTTCCTGCCTTGAGCAGGTCCGGCAGACCTTTTCCGTACGGCGCACGAAGATGCGTCCGAGCGCCCGGAAATCTGCGCGCGCGAGCAGATCCTTCATGCGCACACGTTTCCCGTCCACGTGGACATAGGCTTTCAGGGGCCCCTCATCGGCCTTGGCGCTCGGCCGCAGGATGCGCATCCCGCGGAGCGCCATCGCCGTCTCTGTGGACGTAAGCGACAGGGGCGATCCCGTATCCTTCATCGACTTCCATACGGAGTACGCGGCCACGATTGCCAAAAGGACGAAACCGATCGCTATGGACATAGCGCTCCTCCTTGTTTCTCTGTCGAGAGTACGGATATGTACATACCAGTCCGGACCGCGCATGTCAAGATGAAAAAACGGCCTTCGAGGAGGCCGCCGACGGCGCGCGGTTGGCAGTGGTTCAGGATCCGGAGCGGACCTGCGCGCGCGGGAGTGCGGGGTGAACGACGTGGTGGTCGTCGGGTTGCTTGGGGGTGTTCCGCCAAGCGATCGCCCACACGGCGATGGACGGGACCCCGAACACGATCACGAGCCCGGCGATCGGTCGCAAGAGCATGAGCAGCATGAGTTTCCTTTCTTTCCGCGAAGGATGTTCGTCACTTTTCGCCCTGATCGGGCGGGTTCTCGAGTCCCTTACCGAGTAAGTACCCGAGGAACCCGATAGCGCTTACGGTCAGGATGATGAAGGCCAGGATGTCCCAACGCATGCATCTTTCATACACCTTTTTGCCGATTTTGTCAATCCTCAGATCCGAAACAAAAAAGCGGGGGTGACCCCCGCGTCCGCGATGCGGACTATGGCGTGAACGAACGATTGTAGACCAGGGCTGTCGGCGCATCGCGACGGACGAGCGCGTGACGCCCTTCCTGACGGAACGCCGACCCGCACTCGCGGACGACATCCGGAAACCCGCTCACCAGACGTTCCCGCGCCACATATGTGGCACCGGATGGGGCCCACGCTGCCTCGAACGTCATGCCGTCGGCGGGATCCATGACCTGGACCGGGAGCCGGTCCCAGAGATCGATGGGTGTCCCGTTGCGGGTATGCGGCGTACCGTCGCCGCAGTAGTCCGCCCTGACCATCCGCGTACAAGCTTGGTGGTAGTCACGGAGTCGGACTCCGTCGACGTCCTTCCACGGCTTGTATCCCCACGTCGTGCACTTGGCGATCGCTCCGCCCGTACAACTGAGCGTGAGCAGTTGGGTGCTGTCGTGCCACGCGCCGGAAGAGTCCCAGACGCCTTGATGGGAGGCCTGCTGGGCGCCCTTGACGTCCGGGCCGATCCGGCCTATAGTGGCCCCGTTCGCGCTGCAGGACCGCGGGAAGCTCTCACCCCGCGTTTCTACCAACCGTTTAAACGATACGTCATGCTGTCCATCCGCCTCTCCCGCATCGGCAAGAAGAAGATGCCGACCTACCGCTTGATCGTGACCGAGAAGACCCGCGATCCCTGGGGCAAGTACCTGGAGATCCTCGGCACCCTCGATCCGCTGGCCAAGCCGAAGAAGATCGAATTCGATGCCGAGCGCATCAAGTACTGGATGTCCCAGGGCGCCCAGCCGACCCCCACGGTCCGCAACCTCCTGGTCGACATGAAGGTCCTCGAAGGCGACAAGGCCAAGGCGCATCCGACCCACAAGGCCGAGCCCGAAAAGAAATAAGACCAAGGAAACCGCTCTGGCATCCGCCGGGCGGTTTTTCGTCCGTCTTGACGAAACGGCTTTCAAGCGCTAACATGGCGCCTATCCCTGCAAGGAGGCTCACATGCACGAGACAGGCGGCCTGTATCGAGAAGTCCACGCCGGAATCCATGCGTTCGCACCCGTCGATCCCGCGTTGATTCCCGACTGCGGCGCCCGTCGGATCGACCAGTTGCATGGAGAGATTCGGCAACGGGAGCACGACGGTTTCATCTGGAGCTGGACATGCAGCATCCTGACGGCGGCGCTTTGCCTGGTCAGCGTCGCGACATTCCGCGACTCCCCGCTCATTTTCGTGACGATCTTCTTCATCACGCGGCCGATCGGCATCTTGGCCTGGCTGCGCCACGAGCACGTCAGGGATCTGGGCGCGGAAATCTCACGCATCCGGCATAGCGGGGCCAATGCCCGTATCGTGCACGAGAACCGCCTGCGGACGCAGGTCGGTAACCTGAATGCCCGGCTGCGCAGCTACGCTGAACACGCGAGGCGGCCCGTCATCTCCAACGCGCAGCGGCGCGCTCTTGCTGAGGCCGGCGAGCTTGAAGCGAAACGCGACAGGCTGCTCCAGGAGATCTGCGCGTTCCGAAACGGCACGATCTGCAACTGACCCGCATCCGAGCATCGGACGGGTCCTTTTCTTTTCCACAGCCGATTGACGCAAGGGCTTTTTTTTGGTATCCTATGGGCGGAGACTGATGACAGGTCGGCAGTCGCCGTTTACACCGATTACACATACCGTTCCGAACGATATGGCAAGAGAAATGGACCAGGAGTTCGTGGAGTACGTGGTGAAAAGCATCGTCGGCCATCCCGAGGACGTCGAGACCGAGCGCGTCATCGATGAGCGCGGGGTGCTCATCACCCTCAAGGTCAATCCGGCCGACATGGGCTACGTCATCGGCCGCCAGGGCCAGACGGCCCGCTCGATCCGCACCCTGCTCAAGATCGTCGGCGCCAAGAACGACGCCCGCGTCAACCTGAAAATCCACGAGCCGGAAGGATCGACCCACCGCCGCGAGGTCAATACGCCTGCCCCCGCCAACCGCGAGGACATCGACACCTCCGCCGTCGACCTCCAGCTCTAGACCAAAAAAGACCCCCCGACGCGCGTCGAGGGGGTTTTCATTTTACGGCGAGAACCGGACGCTGATGCCGTAGTGGTCCGAGCGGTTCGTCTCGACGGGGCGTCCGGCGAAGTCGGTGATCGTGATCCTGTCGTCGAAGGACCGCTCCGCGCACTCGGGCTTCGGGACTCTCCCGCCCCGCGTCAGCACGTGATCGATCAGGCTTTCGCTCCCGCCGGTCGGCGCGATCAGGCTGTCTTGGCAACGGCTGCAGATCGGCGGATTCGCGTCCCCTGCCGGGTCCTCGAAACCGAGTTTCCGGATCTCATCCCAAACCTCCGGCGCGTCCGTCTGCCCGTCGCCGCCGCGGGCGGGGCCCGTGTTGAGGTCACCGAGCAGGAGCTGCGGGCCGTTCCCGGCCCGGGCCTTGAGTCGACGGGAGACCAGACGGATCTGCGCGATCATTTCCGCGTTCCAGTCGGGAAAGCCGGTATACGTCGGGGCGATGAACCCGACCGCGGCGCTCAGGTGCGTGCAGGCGACCTCCAACGGGAGACCGCCGACATCGACCGTGGCGAAGAGCGCGACCCGGTTGGCTTCGCTCGACGGCAACGGGATCGACTCGGCGTTCCGGAGCGGCAGCCGCGAGGCCAGGATGACCCCGTTGCGCCCTCCGAACAGGCGCGAATCGCCGAAGCCGTTGCAGGACGCCTCGATCTGGTCGGCGGACTTGCCCGCCGATGCGACGACGCAGTTGAAGCAGCGAGGGTGCTTCTCATAGAGAAGGAACCCCTCAAGCTGACACTTCTGCGTAGCGCAGCTCGTGACGTCACGATCCGGCAAGCCGTCGCATTCCATTCGGATGCAGGCAAGACCGTCATCGAGCTCTCCCGGAGAGCAGCGATCGCGCGGATCCTCGTTCTGGCCGCGCGTGTCGGCCGTCACCACCTGCTCGGCCGGGAGCGCCAGCGCGGCAAGGATGGCCGTGCGGTCGGCATCGGTCCAAGCCTCGTTGAGGCATAGGACGCTCCAATGCGCGGCGGCGATGGCCTGCGCATCCGGATCGAGCCGTTCGGCGGCATACGGGACATCGAGTCCCGGTCCGAGCGCCGTATTGAACGTAGCGGCGATGAAGGCCTCTGGCGGCCCCGATACCGGACAGACGGGAATCGTCGCCGCAGGCGGATCTTCGGAACAGGCAAGGAGAGCCGTCAGGCTCGCAAGGAACAAGGTGGCGCGGTTCTTCATCGGAAACTCCTTCTTTCTTTCCAAGGTGCGGGATACCCCCATCCTGCTTGATGCATCGCAGGGCGTCAAAGTCCGGATACCATGCCGGTACTCCAAAAAAGTGTCATCCACTTGACACATTTATAACCCTTTTGTTAGGCCTCCTCCGTCGGCACTTCCGCCGATGCCGGTCTTTGACCACTACCAGGAGAACGTCATGCGTAACGCCGCTCGCGCCAGATGCCAGGTCCGCACCATCTTCGCCTTATCCTTCGCCGCAAGCATCGCCGCCGGAATGCCGGCATGCGATGCCGACGAAAGCCCGCTGCCGCAGGAGTCGTCGACCGAGGAGCTTTGGGCAGCCGGCACGGGCTCCGCCTCTTCCGGCGCTTCCCTCGTCGCGCCCGCACCCTCCGGACGGTCGAACTTGGTCGGTAACGGCTACGATCGGGACAGGGCGCGCTGGTACATCCAACGGTACGCGAAGGAGCCGAATCAGGACTTCGACTACTGCGGCGCATGGGCATGGCACGGCAACCGCCCCGTGAAGGAAGCCGCCGACTGCACAGACTTCGCCTCCCAAGTCCTATGGTACGGCGGCATCCGGACCACGAATGCCGGCTCCGAGGAGTCCGGCTGGTGGTCGAACGGCGGCTGTCGCGCTTCCGGCAGCAGCAAGAGCTGGCGTCAGGTCAATCGCCTGATCGACTACGTGCTGTCCGAAGGACGCATCGGCAGGATCACGACCGATGTCTCCGACCTGCGTGTCGGAGACCTGATCTTCTACCAGCTCCGCCGCAAGGAGGAAGGCGACGTCTGCCCGAAGGAAGTCTCCTTCAACCACACGTCGGTCGTTTCGGGCTTCGATGCCGGCGGCCAACCGCTCGTCTCCTACCACTCGAATGACGCGCTCGACGTGCCCTGGCGCGCCAAGAACGGCTCGCTCGGCAGCCTCGGCAACGCTTGCCGTTATCTCCTCGTCCACATCTACTGAAGATGCGGACTTTTCACCGATGAACTCCCCTGACGGGGAGATTGACATCCTAAGAACCGAATCCGTATCCTGTAAGGACTATGCAGACAGACAAACGCTTCACCTCCAACCCGCTCTTCTGGATCGCCGTCGCCGTGGCGGCGATCGGCATCGCGGCGATCGCGTTCCCGTATGCCTATCGGGCTTATGCGATCCGTCTCGTCTCCCGCGGCGTCTCGACGGAGTACCGGAAAGGTGCCCCTTGCACGCAGGCGTCGAAGGACCCCTGCATCAAGCTCACCGACCCGAAAATCCGCTAGGAACGATCCGCTCCGGAAACCGCTTTTCGCCAAGAAAAGCGGTTTTTTCGATGATGTCCGCCGGCTTGACGCGGGCGATGCGACGAGATAAAGTGACCCCTCGTCTTTAGGATCAGCGCATGGCTTTGTCAGAGCGACAACAGGTCCTGGAACAGCTTCGGAAAGCCGAGCGGCCGCTCATCGCGTTCCGCCGGGATTGGAATCCGGACTCCGCCGCCGCCGCTTCCGGGCTGGCTTCCGTCTTGGAAGGGATGGGCAAGAAATGCGAGATCGTCTGCGACGGCTTCGCGTTGCCGGAGCACCTTGCATTCCTGCCGCAGCTGAAGCGCATCCGGTCGGAAATGGCCAGCCTTCGGACGTTCGTGATCTCCATCGACACCCAGAAGAGCCGCATCGGCGAACTTTCCTACGAAGCGAAGGGCGGCTTCCTGCACATCTACCTGACGCCCAAGAGCGGCGCGCTGGATGCCGGTCACGTAAAGACTGGCGCGACCGACTATCGCCACGACCTGATCATCACCCTCGACACGCCGGACCTGGCGTCGCTCGGAGCCGTGCGGCAAGAGGCGGCGGATTTCTTTTTCCGGACGCCCCTGCTCAACCTTGACCACTCCCCGGCCAACGAGCTGTACGGCCAGGTGAACCTGATCGAACCGACATCCGCATCTTCAAGCGAGATCGTCTACCGACTCGCCAGGGAGCTCGGCCGGCCGATCGATGCCGAACTCGCCACGGCGCTCTTGACCGGCATCGTCGCCAAGACCCGCAGCTTCCGTTCCGGCACGATCACGCCGCAGTCCCTCACCGTCGCTTCCGAGCTGGTGGCGGCCGGGGCCAAGCGCGACACGATCGTCTCCAGCCTCTACCGCACCAAGACGATCCCGACCCTGCGGCTCTGGGGACGCGCCCTGGCTCGCCTGAAGTTCGATCCGTCGCTGAAGCTGGTTTCGACGATGCTCACGCGCCAGGACTTCGCCCTGGCGGGCGCGAACGAGTCGGCTCTCACCGACATCATCGACGAACTGATCCTCTCCGCTCCGGAAGCCGAAACGGTCGTTCTCATCTATGAGCGCGCGGAAGGAGAGACTTGCTGCCTGATCCGCAGCGAGATCCGCCGCGATGCCGATGCCTTGGCGGCCCGTTGGGGAGGCGAGGGCGGACGCACGCAGGCGCGCTGCTTCCTGAAAGGGAAATCGCCGGGCGAAGCCGAGCAGGAAATCCTCACGCACCTACGGTCGGAAATGCAGAAGACGCGAGCCTAGGAAGGCCCGCGTCTTTTCTTTCACCGCACGGTCGAATGCGGACTGTCGATCGTCGTCGGACGCACGAACGGCAGGACGCGGCTCTTCATGAAATCCCCGTTCGAGGCCGAACCGATCGCATACGCGGCCGTCGCCTCGAAACCCTTCGGGATGGCCAGGCTCCAGGTCTGGATGCCATGGTCGGTCTGAAGAAGCGCGGCCTCGCCGATGGAAATCGACGGCGGGTCGTCTTCCGGCGGCCAGGGCGTGTAGAACATGCGGACTCCGGACAACCCTCGGCCCCTCACCAGGAATGCCGACGCCGGATAATACTCATGGATCCCGTACTGGAATTTGGAGGGCGTGACGTTCAGCTCCTCGATC
The DNA here is from genome assembly GCA_937900255.1 of uncultured bacterium. Classification (GTDB taxonomy): domain Bacteria; phylum Patescibacteriota; class Patescibacteriia; order SG8-24; family DYFX01; genus DYFX01. The sequence goes on along the minus strand of CALCDZ010000009.1, from coordinate 42,067 downwards.
TGGCCGCCTGGGGACCAGTCTTTCGGGTCAGCTTTGACGATCTGGCCCGGTTCGACGCTGACCGTGACCGGCGAGTGATCCTTGCACTCCAGTTTTTCCCCGCAGCGTTCGTACGAAGAGAAGTACGCGCGCCGCGCGGCATCCGAACGCAGCGGAGAGGCGTAGACCCAGTAATCCCCGGCAGGAGCCTGCAAGGCGTAAATTCTTTGGTCCGGGGTGGTCTGCTGGCAGTACTCGCGGTCGTCTTTCAAGCTGACGGCGCACACGCGCTGCGCGGGAACAGCGGCGCCGGAAGGGGGGCCGATCTCGCCGGAAATCGTCCCGAAACTTCCGCTCCCGGCCGGGCAGAAGATCTTGGTGCAGCTCCAACCGCCTCTCCCGCAGGCACAGACGTTGCAGCCGTCATCGGCTCGCCGCTGTTCGCCCGCCAAGTATGTTTTGCCGCCATATTCGCACCGAAGCCTATCGCCCTGAACGGCGGGCGCGCCAAGGAGGCGCCCGGCGGCGGTCCTGAATGGACCGTACGCGAACGCGGCGGCAGCGACGGCGGCGAGCGCGGCGATGAGGAGCACCTTGCGCATGAGGGGCGTGATTCGATCCCTATCGTACCTCACTCCCGAGCGGCACGGGAGACGGCGGCGGCGACTGCCTTCGTCGCCTCCGTATCGAGCGCGTCAGGGATGATACGTTCGGCCGAAGGCTCGTTCACCAGCCCGGAAAGCGCCTCGGCCGCCGCCAACTTCATCTTCTCCGTGATCTTGGAGACGCCGGCATCGAAGACGCCGCGGAAGACTCCCGGGAACGCCAGCAGGTTGTTGATCTGATTGTGGAAATCGGAACGTCCGGTGGCCGTGACCGCGGCCCCGGCGGCATGCGCCTCATCCGGCATGATTTCCGGGGTCGGATTGGCCATGGCGAAGACGATCGGTCCTGCCGACATCGTGGCGACCATCTCGCGAGTGACGATACCGCCTTTCGAAAGGCCGATGAAGACGTCGGCGCCACGAAGCGCGTCCGCAAGCGGACCGGAAAGCCCTCTCGGATTCGACCACTCCAGCAAACCGGCCTTGGAAGCGTCGAGATCGGTACGGTCGGGACCGATCGCTCCTTTCGAATCGCAGAGCGTGATATCCTTGGCGCCGTATGCGCGCAGGAGCTTGGCGACGGCCACTCCAGCCGCCCCGGCGCCTGAGAAGACGATCTTGGCGGAAGCGAAATCGCGCCCCGTGACCTTGCAGGCGTTGATGAGGCCCGCCAGCACCACGATCGCCGTACCGTGCTGGTCGTCGTGGAAGACCGGGATGTCGAGCTCTTCCGTCAACCTCCGTTCGACCTCGAAGCAACGCGGCGCGGAGATGTCTTCCAGGTTGATGCCGCCGAAAACGGGAGCGATGCGCTTGACCGTCGCCACGATCTCCTCGACATCCTTGGTGTCGAGCGCGACCGGAAACGCATCGATGTCCGCGAAGGCCTTGAACAGCATCGCCTTGCCTTCCATGACCGGCAACGAGGCGAGCGGACCGATGTCCCCCAAGCCCAGCACGGCCGTCCCGTCCGTCACGACCGCGACCGACCGGCCCTTGATGGTCAGTTTCTTGGCGAGGGCCGGGTCCTTGGCGATCGCCAGGCACGGCGCCGCTACGCCAGGCGTGTAGACCGTCGAGAGCGTCTCCCTGTCGGAGATCTCCACGACGCCCTTTACCTCCAGTTTCCCCGTGAATTTTTCGTGCAGTTCCAACGATGCGGCGTTGTAGTCTTTCATAGTGGGAAGTTGATGATCGTATCGAATTCTTTCTTGCTGACGGGCTGCACCGACAGCCGCGAACCGCGCTGCAGCAGGACCATGTCTTTCAAAGCCTTCATGCCGCGCAGTTCTTCGAGCGTGATCAGGCGCTTGAATTTCTTAACGAACCGGACGTCGACGCATTCCCATATCGGCTTCGCCTCCGTCGCCTTCGGGTCGAGGTACGGGCTCTTGCGATCGAACTGCGTCGCGTCAGGATGCGCCTCGGCGACGACCTTCATGATGCCGGCGATTCCTGCGGGTTCGACGTTGGAGTGATGGAAGAGGACCAGGTCGCCGACCGCCATCGCCTTCATGAAGTTGCGCGCCTGATAGTTGCGCACGCCGCTCCAGGCGTCCCGTTTCAAGCGCTTCAGGTCGTCGATGGAGAACGACCCCGGTTCGGATTTCATGAGCCAGTAGCGCATAGCTATCGGGGTTCGGCCGGACGGTGCCGCTCGCGCCAGACCTCCACGATCGCGGGCAGGACGGAAATGAAGATGATGGCCAGGACGACGAGCTCGAAATGACGCTTCACGAACGGCACGTTCCCGAAGAAATAGCCAGCGGACAGGCCGAGCGCGGTCCAAAGCGCGCCGCCGATGACGTTGTAAGCCATGAACGTCTTGACCTCCATCTTCCCGACCCCGGCGACGAACGGGGCGATCGTCCGCACGATCGGGATGAAACGGGCGAGCACGACCGTCTTCGCGCCATAGCGTTCGTAGTAGCGCTGCGTCTTGGCGATATGGGAAGGGCGGATCGGCAGGCGCAGCGAAGCGCCGTTCTCCGACACCAGGCGACCGGCACGGCGGCCGATGCGATAGTTCACCGTGTCGCCCAGGACAGCGGCGGCGAGGAGCGATGCGGCCATGACCCAGGGGTCGAGGCGCCCGGCGGCGGCGAACGCTCCGGCGGCGAAGAGCAGCGAATCGCCGGGCAGGAACGGCGTCACGACCAGACCAGTCTCGCAAAAGATGACGAGAAAAAGCGCGGCGTAGACCCACCCGCCATACGTGGCGATGGCCGACCCGAGCGTGGTGTCGAGATGCAGGAAAAGCCGGAGGAAGCCTGACATGTGGACCCATGGTAGCAATCCGTCGCGCTCCTTACCAGGCGTTGACAGCGGTTCATGGAATTGGTACTATCCCGTCGTTCCGCTTCCCGGTATACAATGTGGCCTGCGGGTCCCCGTAGCTCAACTGGATAGAGCGGCGGGCTTCTATCCCGAAGGTTGCAGGTTCGACTCCTGCCGGGGACACCAGCATGGCGGCCATCGTTCAATGGTAGGACAGCGGGTTGTGGTCCCGTTGACATGGGTTCAATTCCCATTGGCCGCCCCAGAAAAACACCTCTCATCGAGAGGTGTTTTTCTACGTCGTTCCTCCGTATATCACCCGATCGGCAGGGCGAACGAGACGGTCGTGCCCTTCCCCTCGCCTTCGCTCTCGAGCTTCACCAGCCCTCGGTGCGCTTCGATGAAGTTCTTGACGATGAACATGCCGAGGCCGGTGCCGTCCGGCGCCTTCAGCTTGGCCGGTCCCGAGCGGTAGAACTTCTCGAAGATCTTCTCGCTCTCCTCCTTCGGGATGCCGATGCCGGAGTCCTTGATGGTGAAGACCTGGTACGCGTTGCCGTTGATCGTCCGCTCGCCGATCGAGACCAGGATCGTGCCCCCGGAGCTGTACGTGACGGCGTTCCCGATCAGGATCTTGAGGACCGCGGCGATCTTGACCTTATCCATCGGAATCTCCCTCGGCTGCTCCTTGGAGCGCTGGAATTTCCATGCGAGTCCGCGCCGCGCGATTTCCTTTTCATATTGCCCATAGGCGTCCTGGACGGCTTCCCACAGGAATCCGGGTTTGGCATCGATGACCAAGCTGCCGGTCTCGATGTCGAGGGCGGCGAACACGCGGTCGAGCGTCTCGATCAGGTAGACGCTCTTGCCGTGGACCGTCTCGATGGCGTCGGCAAACTGCGCGTCGATCTTCTTTTCGGCAAGGGCGTCGGTCAGCAGTTCGCCGTTCCAGCGGATGGAGGAAAGCGGCGTGCGGAACTGGTGGGAAACGACATCGATGAATTCCGAGCGGGCGGCGCCGACCGCTTCCAGCCGCCGGTGCGTTTCCCGCAGCTCATCGACTGTCGCCTGCAGCTGGGCGGCCTGACGGTTCAGGTCCTGGTCCGCGGCACGGATGCTGCGCGCCTGCGTCATCGTCTCCGATTCCAGGTCGTGCAGGCGCTTGGCCTTTTCCTCGAGCAGCAGGTTGCGCGGGGTCAGGCTGAGGAGCGTATTGCTCATAGGCAGGAAGCCGAACCGCTTCTCATGCGCGCGATAAGAGCGCTCGAACAGGCGGCTCGAAGCTTCCGTTCCGACCAACAGCGTCATCCGGCCGCTCCAATGCGCGAACAGCGCGGAAACGACCTCGCCGCATTCCGCAAGCGTGCGCAGCCGCGTGCGCTGATACGGGATGCCTTTCTCGACGCCGACGGCCAAATCCTTCCATGGTGTCTGCGCCAGGCTGGACGCGACGACCGCCTCAGTGACCTTCGACCCGAAAAAGCGACGGCAATCCTGCGCGCAGATCTTCACGAGCGCCGAGGCGACAGCGAGCAGCTGCGGCTCGTCCGCCATGAACAGCATCCGGAATCCGGAAAATTCGCTTACGCCTTCCAAGCGGGCGGCCGCCTGCCGGCGGACGTCTTCAGGGCGCGCTCCACCCCTGCTCCGCTTCGCCAATTCCTGCTCCGCAGCCAGATAGACGCGAGCCAAGCGGGCGTCCGCGTCCTCATGACCGGCTGCGAGGATCTCGTCTGCCGCGATGCGCGTCCTCTCGGCGAAAATGGGATCGCCGGACAACTCGCCGATCAGGTTGAAGACATCGAGGACGGAGGCGGCCATACCTATTTCAGGAGCCGCTTGATCAGGCTGCGTCCGTACGCGACGCCGAAAAGGACCAATGAAGCCCCGCCGAGACGGATGAGGTCCCGCGCGGACGAAAGGTTCGGGAGACCGAGCACCGTCATCGCCGCATCCCCTTCGGAAACGCCGATGCACAAGAGACCGACCGCGATCAGGCTCCAAGCCGCGTTCATCTTCGCGCCCTTGTTCAGGAACACGAGGCTCGAAATCACGAGCGCTGAAGCGAGGCAGATCAGGGCCGTCGCGGCCGGCACCGCGACCCGTGACCAGCCGCCGGAGAGCAAGTCCATCATAGTGGTTCCAGTATATCACTTCTTGCCTTTCCGCTTGTCATGGTAGGCCTTGTAGACCTCCTGGAGATGGGAGTCCGTGATATGGGTATAGATCTGCGTCGTGGTGACGGAGGCATGGCCGAGCAGGGACTGCACGCTTCTCAGGTCGGCTCCGTTCATGAGGAGATCCGTGGCGAAGGAGTGGCGCAGCGTATGGGGAGATATCCGTTTCGTGATGCCGGCGATCTTGGCGTAACGGTCGACCAGACGCTGGACGGTGCGCGGCGTCAGGCCCATTTCGGCGTCGCGCCCTCCCTTGGCGCGATCATGGCTGACGAACAGCATCGGACTCATGTCACGACGGGCGTCGAGATACCTCTTCACCCACGTCTTCGCGTCTTCGGAAAAGAAGACCACGCGATACTTCGACCCCTTCCCCTTCACCGAAAACTCGTTGCGATTGAAGTTGACGTCCGAAAGTTTCAGCCCGCACAGCTCCGACACGCGCAGGCCCGTCGACCAGAGCAGTTCCAACACCGCCCGGTCGCGCAGGCGCATCATGTCCGGCCCCTGAGACTTCATCGGCGCGTCGAGCAGCCGCTCGACCTCCTGCACTTCCAGGAACTCCACATGCCGTTCCGGTTGTTTGCCCAGCTCGATCTTCTCGGGCGCCAGCGTCTCGATATCCCGCCTGGAAAGGTATTTCAGGAAGCTGCGCAAGGCGATCAGGTGGTAGTTCTGCGTGTTCTTCTGGAGCGGATTCCCGCGTTCATCCTCAAGCCGGTTGAGCCAGAGACGGAACTGGCGGATAGCATCGAGCGTGATCGCTTCCGGCTTTCCGATACCCTGCTCGAGCAGCCAATCTGCCACCCGCCCCAAGTAAAAACCGTAGTTCTGGCGCGTCCTTTTCGAACGGTTCTTTTCGATTTCCAAATAATCGCAAAAATCCGTTATAAGCTCATGGATCCGGCTTTTCTTGGTGTTTTCTGGTATTTTTTCGCGTACGGGCATGTATGTCAGAAATCATTGACAAAATAGGGCTTTTGTGGTAACGTACAGACGTTCCGATCCGTTCATTATCACCCATCGGCAGGGCTGCGGAACAGCCCTGCTTCAACGCCACCAAGGAGGTCGCATGATCGATACGGCGAGAACCGTCTGCCTCTGCATCGCCATGCTCGTTTTGAGTGCGGCATGCAGCACGCGGACCGATGCGGGAACGGACCCGCTCACGAAGCGTGGCTGTTCTTCCGCTCAAAGCGAGGTACCTGCGCCGAGTACAGCCCTGTCCGTCGTCCCGCCACCCCCGACGAGCTTGACCTATGCCGAGGTCTGCGCGACCTATGACCCGGTCAATCACCCGGAACAGGTACAGAAGATCCTCGAGTATGCGAGCGGCGTGACAGGTACGCCCGTGGACGTGCTCTTCGCCGTCTGGTGGAAGGAGACCAAACAGCTGGGCGGCGCGGGCAGGGCTTCGGGAGGCTGTCCAGTGATGGCCGAGCTGAAGCTCCGTGACGCCGCCGCGGGCACGCACCACGGCGCGAGCATGCTGCGCATGGGCGAGGCATTCGGCTGGACGAAAGCGTACGGATCACGGCTTGAGCGCATGACATGCTCATGCCCCGGACGCGACCCGGAAGGCGAGCGGAGAGGGTACGGCGGCTGTTGCGGGCCGTTCCAATTCTCTGCCGCGGAAGTCGAGCGTCCGGCGCTGGCCAACGGACTGGACCCAATGAAGCTCTGTAGTGGAGCGATCATCGTCGGTTGGGAACTCAAGCGCTACCATGATGAGGCGTTCACCCCTACCAAAAGAGGGGGACGGACGTCACCCGGGCGCGGACAGATCGTGCAGAAGCGGTTCCGATACAAGAACCGCGAGCACGCGGCCTGGCACGCAGCCATGAGCCGCTACTACGGCGCCGACGAGGAGGGCACCTATGGACGCACCGCCGTCTATGCATGGCGGGAGTTCCACAAGTGGCATAAGAAGGACCTTGAGCAGCCAGGGTTCCTGGCAGCCAAGATCCTTAACCTGGCTTCAACCCGATACAGCCAGGCTTATCTGAAACGACGAACCCTCACCCTCAACTGAGGCGTGCGGCCGGACTGACTCGGACCAGGAGCTCGCCTCGAAAGCGGCTCCTTTTACTATTGTACGACACTTCCGCTTTTGACTGAATGGCGCGCGATTGCTAGCGTGAAAGTGACGTCCACCAGGACGGACAAGGAGGTACGAATGTCCGGAAAAAAGAACGTGTTCGGCCTGGGGAAGGTCATGGTGCTCTGTGCGGCGATGCTTTGCGGCTGTCTCTCAGCCAAGGCCGCCAAACCTGGGCGCCTTGCGACCGAAGCGAGCGGCGCATGTCAGGAGGAAGCGAAGCGGGACTCCATCTCGCTCGATAACCAGTTGGTCGTGAGTTATCACGAGGCCGCGCATGCCGTCATGATGGTGGCGGTCGGGTTCCGAGTCGAGAAAATACGGGTCTTTACCCGGACCTACACCGAGAACGGCAGGGGGGTCTGGGGCTATACCGACTGGGGAACCGAGCAGGCAAAGCCGGCCGGCCCGGATGGGCGGAAGCCTGTCGACCCCGACATCGCGAAGGCTCTCGTCTACTTGGCGGGTAACGCCGCCGAGGACGTGCTCTTCAAAAAAGCGCCGTCACTCACGGATGCCGACGCAGACTACGCGGCGGTCGCCTCACTTGCGTACTGCGAAAAAGCTTCGTGCACGTGTCCTGACGAGAACAAGATCGAGGGGCAATGCCTCATGAACGGACTGATCAAGACGGAGCATGATGCCGTCTACGCGGCAGCGAGACGCTGCGTGAACGCCAACATCAAGGTCGTCATGCATCTCGCCAAGCTCACGATGTTACAGGCCGTGGAGCAGCCCGCCTCCGCTCACGTGCTTGACCGCAAGGCCCTGGACCTCTTTTTCGAAAAGCACCCGCTCAACCTTGCCGCCTGTACTCAGACCGCCACAGTCGCCCCTCCCGCGCCGCTTCCCTGAAAGCGGCGTTTTTCTTCTTGACAATCCGTGTTTTCTCAGGCCTACTCCGACCAGGAGGAAATCATGATCATCGGGACGCGCTCGTCCGAGCAATCCATCATCGCCCTCTGCGAGAACAACGGGGCAATACGTCACGGCCACTTCGTCTACGCGAGCGGTCGCCACGGCGATTCGTACATCGACCTCGAACCGCTGCTCGCGGATGCGGAAATCGCGTCCGCGTTCGGTGCCGAGATCGTCGCGCGCTGGCTCAACATCGCCGACGCGCCACGACCGAAGGCTGTGGCGGGACCGGCCAAGGGCGGCGTGGCATTGGCGGCCTGCGTCGCCCAGGCCTTCAACAGGCTTTCAAGCACCCCGCAGGAGGAGATCGTCGCCATCAGCGTCGATACGCGCGACGATGGCTTTGCCCCTTCCGGGGCGGCAACGAAGCTCACCCGCGGTGAATCAGTCCTGCTGGTGGACTGCGTCGTCACGACGGGTGACAGTCTGGCACAGGCGGCCGCGGCCGTGAGCGCGGCAGGCGGGGTGATTCTCGGCGCCGTCGCCGTGATCACCTGCGGGAACATCCCGCATATCTCCTTCCAAGGCGAACGGCGCGTTCCGCGCCGTGAACCTCGGCAGGTACCGTTGTCATCGCTCGCGACGCTCCCGTTCGTGACACACCCGGCCGATTCCTGCCCCCTCTGCGTGGCGGGCAGACCGATCGATACCGAGTGATGTCTCCACGGCCTCAGAAGCCCGACCACGGGCTTTTTTCCTACCTTGACATTCGGCGATTCCCGTGCTAGATTCCCCTGTTCGTGAAACGTTTCCACCCGCACGAAAGGACCTTAGATGCTGTACATTTTTGCCCTTCTCGTCGCCGCGACGTTCAGTATCCTGCTCGACCGCGCGATCGCGCGTGATGCCGATGCCCTCTGGAGGCTTTTCCTGGCAGCCACGAGCCTGCTTTGCGGGGGATACGGCCTGTATGGCCAGATGACGGATACCTATCTCGTGGCCGAGAGGTCGGACGCCCCGATGTCGGCGTTCATCGCCACCGGCGCCGCTCTGGGCATCAATGCGTGGGCGATCTGGGCCACGTACGTCGGTCGGCGTGAAGACCTTTCGACAAAGGAGATGCCGACCTTCTACCGCTACAGCCCGCTCGCCGCCAGCCTGCTGCTCTGCTTCGGAACCACGGTTTCCGCCGCCCTCTCGACGAGCTTCTGACCTCGATCCGGGCGGTTTTTTATCATCTTAACCTTGTTTCTTGACGGAAAAAGCCGTTTTTGATAGCCTTCCAGCATAACTCCCACCGACCGCGACGCTTGGTTCCAGCCTTGAGCGGGCTCCTACTCGGCGCGACGGCATCGTAAACAGACCTATGCTCGACAAGAAAGCCAAGGAAAAAATCATCGAGAAGTTCAAGACGCACGCTTCGGACACCGGTTCGGCCCAAGTCCAGATCGCCATCCTGACCGCCGAGGTCAAGGACCTGACCGAGCACCTGAAGATGCACAAGAAGGACTTCTCGTCCCGCCGCGGATTGCTGCGCAAGGTGAACGAGCGCCGCAAGCTCCTCCGCTACCTCCAGCGCGAGATGCCCAAGGAGTACGCGAAGCTCACCGAAAAGCTCAAAGTGTAATCGACGCTGCGCGCGGTTCGGCCTTGGCCGTCCGCGCGCTTCCGGTTTTAAAAGATTTTCAAAGACCCCTTTTCATTTGTATGGCCGTGATCAAGCAGAAGAGCCAGCGCGTCGGCGTCTTCATCGACGTTCAGAACATGTACTACTCCGCGAAGAACCTTTATAACTGCCGCGTGAACTTCGGCAACATCGTCGAGACGGCGGTCGCCGACCGCCAGCTGGTCCGCGCGATCGCCTACGTGGTGCGCGCCGGCGTGCCGGAAGAACAGTCGTTCTTCGACGCCTTGACCAAGCTCGGCATCGAGACGAAAGAACGCGAAGTCCAGGTCTTCCTGGGCGGCGCCAAGAAGGCCGACTGGGACGTCGGCATGGTCGTCGATGCCATCCGCCTTTCGCCGAAACTCGACGTCGTCGTGCTGGTCTCGGGCGACGGCGACTTCATCCCGCTCGTGGAATACCTCCAGAACATGGGCGTCCAGACGGAAGTCATGGCGTTCCGCGAGACGTCGTCCTCCAAGCTCGTCGAGGAGGTCGACGATTACGTCGATCTCTCGCGCGACCAGGAACGCTACCTGCTGACGACCCGCCACGCCGGACGCGCCCCCGTCGCCCGCGCCCCGAAGCCGGCCCCGACGGCCGACGAGGTCGACCCGAACATCAGCAAGATGCTCCAGGACGACAACGACAAATGACCGACGTCCCCGCGAGGTGCGGGGAGGCGGCCGCCCGGACTCCGGACGCCCGCCTCCTCCCGTCTCGGGAGTCTCATCACTAAACGCTCCTTCCGGATGAGGGCACGTTCACAGTCCAGGCACCCCGGCCTCCCGGGAGGCGCGGACTGTATGCGGCCTCTTCCGGCGGAGCCCATCTATGATCAAGCAGTATTCGCTTGAATGGGGCGGCAAGACGCTCTCCGTCGAGATCGGCAAGATCGCCAAGCAGGCCAACGGCTCCTGCACCGTCCGCTACGGCGACACCGTCGTGCTCGTGACCGCCACCATGGGCGCCGGGCGGGAAGGCATCGATTTCCTCCCGTTGTCGGTGGAGTGCGAAGAGCGCCTGTACGCGGCCGGAAAGATCAAGTCTTCCCGCTTCATGAAGCGCGAAGGCCGCCCGACCGACGACGCCGTCATCGTCGGACGCACGATCGACCGTTCGATCCGCCCGCTCTTCGACGCCAAGATCCGGAAAGAGATCCAGGTCGTCTTCACGACCCTGGCGTTCGACAAGGAAAACGACTACGACGTGCCGGCGATGATCGGCGCCTCGGTCGCGCTAGGCATTTCGGATATCCCTTGGGGCGGCCCGATCGGCGGCATCCGCGTCGGGCGCGTCGGAGGCGAATGGGTGATCAACCCATCGTACGACGCCCGCGAGAAAGGCGACCTTGAAGTCTTCCTGGCCGGAACGCCCGAACTCACCACCATGGTGGAGGCCGAAGCTTCGGAGGCTTCGGAAGCGGACATGTTCGCCGCGATCGCGTTCGGGGCCAAGCACCTCAACGAGATCCAGACGTTCATCAAGGGCATCATCGCCGACGCCGGCGCGCCCAAACGGTCCATCAACGAGCTCCTCGGCATGGACGAGGAAACCGCCAAGGAAAAAGCCGCGATCGTCGAAAAGGCGCGCGCGTTCCTCTTCCCCAAGATCCGCGAATACCTTTTCTCTTCCCAGAAAGCCACGAAAGGCGAACGACGGGACGCCAAGCTCGCCTTGGCCGCCACGCTCGACGAATACCTGAAGGGCGAGCAGATCGGAAAGGACAAGCGCAAGTGGGCGCTCGATGCCATGGGCAAGTGGGTCGAGGAGGTCGTCTCCCAGATGATCCTCGATGAAGGCGTCCGCTGCGACGGGCGCGCCATCGACGAGATCCGCGATCTGAGCGCCGAGGTCGCCCTGCTTCCCCGCGTCCACGGTTCCGGATTGTTCTCGCGCGGCGAGACGCAGATCCTTTCGACCGTCACGCTCGGCGCGCCGTCCGACGTCCAGCTGATCGACAGCATGGAATTCTCGGAGAAGCGCCGCTACTTCCACCATTACAACTTCCCTCCGTACTCCGTCGGAGAGACGGGCCGCTTCGGCGGCGGCGGGCGCCGCGAGATCGGCCACGGCGGCCTCGCCGAGCGCGCGCTCCTGCCGGTCTTGCCTGCCAAGGAAGAGTTCCCCTACACCATCCGCGTCGTCTCCGAGACGATGGGGTCGAACGGATCGTCCTCGCAAGGCTCGATCTGCGGCTCGACGCTCGCCCTCATGGATGCCGGCGTCCCGATCAAGAAACCGGTCGCAGGCATCGCGATGGGCATCGCCACCGACCCGAACGACATCAACCGCTACAAGATCATCACCGACCTCCAGGACCTGGAGGACGGGGTCGGCGGCATGGACTTCAAGATCGGCGGCACGCGCGACGGCATCACTTCCATCCAGATGGACACCAAGACTTCCGGCCTCACGATGAAGATCGTCGAGGAGACGCTCGTCCGCGCCAAGGCCGCGCGCCTGCAGGTGCTCGACGTGATGGCCGAAGCGATCGCGGCTCCCAGGCCGGAACTGTCCCCGTACGCGCCGAGGATCATCATCATCAAGATCAATCCGGAGCTCATCCGCAACGTCATCGGCCCTGGCGGCAAGGTCATCAACGACATCATCGAGAAGACCGGCGTGCAGATCGAGGTCGAGAACGACGGCACGGTCACGATCACCTCGGCGAACCTCGAAGGTCTCGAGGCCGCGCGCAAGCGCGTCGAGGACCTGACGCGCGAACTCAAGGCCGGCGAGTTCTTCCCGGCCGGAAAAGTCACGCGCATCCTGGACTTCGGAGCCTTCGTCGAAGTGCTCCCCGGCCAGGAGGGCATGGTCCATATCAGTGAACTCGACGTCAAACGCGTCGAGAAGGTCACGGATGTCGTGAAGGTCGGTGACATCATCCCCGTCGTCGTCATCAAGATTGACGAACTGGGCCGCGTCAACCTAAGCTTGAAGCGCGCTAAGGAGAAACTCGCCCAACATGGCGGTTCCGACGCTCCCAAAGCTTAATGGCCTCAAGCTGACGAAGCTCCAAGCGCTCCTCCTCCTGGGAGGGGCGTTTGTTTTGGCGGCCGCGTATTGGTCCGCTTCGCGATATCGACTGGTCAAGGACCCGACCGGATCTGCGCCTTCGACATCGACGGTCGTCGCGCATTTTTTGCCTCAAGATCCCGATTCCGACCCTGAAAAAGGCAGGGCCCGCTTGTTTTCCGCCCTTCCACGCGAAGCGCGCGAGACGTTGGCTTCCGCGAGCCCGAACGAAGCCGTCACGCTTTTCGCCGTACCTTCCGATGATGGCCGCCTCTTGTGGACGCGGCTCGATACGGGCAGGACCGGGAAACGGCACGCGTGGCGGCTTATCAAGAAAACGACCGGGGCGTTCGGAACGGTCGTCGTAAACGGGAAGAAGCGCCCGTTCGAAGCTGTCTTAGAGGATGAGCGCGCGATTTTTCGGGTAGGACAGACGTACCGAGTCATCGACATTCGCCCTGCGGCGCCCGGTACCGGCAGGCGCATGCGTTCAGCGCTCGGACAAGACGGACTCTACCTCGAAAAGCCGGAGGGGGCCGATTGGAGCGCGTCGGCGGACGCGCTCGCATCCGAGTTGCAGCATTTTCCGGCGCTCGCAAGGGTCTGGGCCCTCCCGGGCAGGGTGGAGTTCACCGCTAGCGCTTCCCATACCGACTCCATCCTCCAACCATTTATCCTCTATTATCGACCTTCTGGCACGAAAAAACTGCCCCATGCCGAGTTGGAAGCCTTCGCAAGAGGCATCCTGGCAGACGCCTTTCCTCGTCCGATCGTCACGCGGCTTCCGGACGGCAGCCAAATGAAGGAAACGCGGAGAGAACCGAGGGCGGTCGTGGCCGTTCAGAGAGAAAATCGTTTCGGAAAAATCGAAAAATACGCTTATCCTGGAGAAAAAACGGGTATTTACGCGTTTTATGCGACCGATGGCGAGGCGTGGGTGACGACGGACCTGTCGCTTGTCCAAAACATGCTGACTGGCGTCATCGGCATCGATACGCCCACCGATGCGTGCCAAAAAGGCGGCCGCGGAGGGTTCGCATCGATTCCAAAAGCATATTCACCCGTGATCAGCGAGTTCTCCACCATCACCTTTTCTGTCCAAGACCTGGAAACTGGCTTGTTGACAATCTGTGGATATTACTGATTTCTGTGTTGATAAGTTGTTCATTGCGTCTCGAGAAATCATCCACAGGTTTTTTGAGATGAGGTGCCTAGTTTCAAGAACTTCATAAAACAGGCATGATTCCTTCATCATTTCGCCTGTGGATACGAGATTGACGCGAGCCTATTTTTCCGGTATACTGGTTCCATAAGGACGTTGACAACTTCTTCCGGCATCAGGGACGCGCTCCGAAACTTCGGTTTGGGCATGCGTCCCTCTCCTCCACTTTTCTCCTTGCAATACAAAAAACAAAAGCATCTTGGTTCACTCTCACCATATCGGGCTTCGGCTCGACCGAGAGACCGGACCGTAGAAAGGTAGAGGGGGTCGCTCTTTACGCCTCAAGTTGCGAATCCATCGATCGCTGCGGCGAGCAGATGGCTCAACGAACGGCACTCTGAAAGGTCCAACGGCAACTATTCCTATAGGCATCGCGAGTTCACCCTAGTACGTCGCCTATGACGTCCTGAGGCGAACTCGCGCCATGCGCGCCTTGGACCTTTTTCATTTTCCAAAAGAACGATGGAGACTTGCCATATCCGGGGCCTTCGCTTATACTCTCCATGAGCCTGGTGCCCATTTTTTACGCAAGATATGGACAAAAAAACCCTCAAGACCCTGGAGGAAAAGCTGCTGGCTGAAAAAGCCAAGCTTGAAGGAGAGCTCGAACGCTTCGCGCAACGCAACCCCAACAACAGCGAGGATTTTAACGCGGATTTCCCTCAACTTGGCGAAAAAGAAGACGAGAACGCTTCCGAGGTGGCCGAGTACTCGAAAGACCTGACCCTGGCCGGCACGCTGGAAGCGTCGCTGAAGGACGTGACCAAGGCTCTCGCCCGTGTCACCGAAGGCACCTACGGCACCTGCAAGTACTGCAACAAGCCGATCGACGAAAAGCGCCTCATGGCGCGCCCGACTTCAACCTCCTGCATCGACTGCAAAAAACTGTTCACGGAATAAGTCCATCGAGCCCCCGACACCCATCGGGGGTTTTGATCTGCCATGCGGACATGACATCAAAAAACGGGCTAGCTCTCATTTCCCTGCTTCCGAGCCTGCTGGTGCTGGATCGCGTCCTGAAGGCGGCGGCGGTGGCAGGCGCACGGTTCGGGATTTGGAAGACCAGCCTTGTTTTCGAGCTTTTCAGGAATACGGGCATCGCTTTCAGCTTGCCCATCTCCGGTCCGATCGTATGGCTAAGCAGCGCGGCGATCTTGGCGGGAGTCTGCGCACTGGCCGTCCGGGATGTACGCGCGCGCAGGGTCGACCGTATGGGAGCCTATATCCTCTTCGTCCTGGGCGCGTCGAGCAACCTGTTCGACCGCATCGCCTACGGCTTCACGATCGATTACCTGATCTTCTTCTCCAGGTCGGCGGTCAACGTGGCGGATGGCATGATCGTGGCCGGCGCCATCTGGCTGATCGCCAGATCATCGGACGCGGCAGCATAAGGAGGGTCTTGCGCCACGCAGGGCCTTTTTGATAGGCCGCCGCATATGCCTTCCAATATCCTTTCCGCGGCGATCGTCGGCATCGAAGCTGAGGCGATCGAAATCGAGTCGGACGTATCGAACGGCTTGCCGGCATTCGTGATCGTCGGCCTGCCGGATGCGGCCGTACAGGAAGCGAGAGAGCGGGTGAAAACGGCTCTGAAGAACAGCGGGTTCTCGTTCCCGCGCACGCGGCTGACGGTCAATCTGGCCCCTGCCTACCTGCGGAAAGCCGGGCCGGGTTTCGACTTGCCGATCGCCGTCTCCATCATGATCGGGTCGGGCGACCTGAAGCACGCATCCGCGGCCGACGCGTATTTCATGGGAGAGCTCGCCCTGAACGGAGAGCTCCGTCCGGTCGATGGCGTGTTGTCGGCGGCGCTGCTCGCGAAGCGGTCGGGCGCGGCTCGCATGTTCGTGCCGAAGGAAAACGCGATCGAAGCCGCGCTGGTGCCGGGCCTGGACGTGTTCGGCGTCGATACCCTGCAGGCGCTCGCCGACCACCTGCGCGGACACGGTCCGATCGCGCCCCAACCCCCAACGGTGACCGAGCCCGCTGTCCAGGAAACCGACGCGCACGATCTTTCGGCCATCGCCGGGCTCGAACAGGCCAAGCGGGCGCTGGAAATCGCGGCGGCGGGCGGCCATAATATCCTGTTTTCCGGGAGCCCGGGCGCAGGCAAGACGCTCCTGGCGCGCGCCGTACCGTCCATTCTCCCGCGCATGACCTACGAAGAGGCGCTGGAGGCGACAAGGATACATAGCGTCGCGCGTTTGTTGCCGAGATCCTCCCCTTTGCTCGCCTCAAGACCATGGCGCGCGCCCCATCACACCGCCAGCCCGGCCGCCATCATCGGCGGCGGAGCGAATCCGCATCCTGGCGACGTCACGCTCGCCCACCGCGGCGTGCTGTTCCTCGATGAGTTCCCGGAGTTCCCGCGGCCGGTCCTCGAAGCCTTGCGCCAGCCTCTGGAAGATCGGCGCGTGACGGTCAGCCGTGCGGCCGGCAGCCTGGAGTTCCCGGCTTCGTTCATGCTGGTCGCGGCCCGCAATCCGTGTCCGTGCGGCTATTTCGGCGACCCGGAGCGCGCATGCGTCTGCTCACCGTCGTCGCTCGAACGCTACCGCAAGAAGATTTCCGGTCCGCTGCTTGACCGCATCGATCTCTATGTCGAAGTGCCGAGGACGCCCTACGAAAAGCTGGCGGCCTCTTCCGAAGCGGAAAACTCCGCCTCGGTCCGGTCGCGCGTGGCGGCCGCGCGGGAGATCCAGGCGGATCGCAACCGCGCCTTCGGAGCCATCACGAACGCGGATGTCCGCGGGCGGGATTTGAAGAAGCTCTGTCCGATCCCGGCGGAGGCCGAGGCGCTCCTGCTCAACGCCTCCAAAAGCCTGCGTCTTTCTCCGCGCGCCATCCATCGCTGCCTCAAAGTGGCGCGGACCATCGCGGATCTCGAGCGCCGCGCCGATATCGAGACGCGCGATGTCGCCGAGGCGCTGCAATATCGCCCACGCCAGGAGTGACCGCGCATCGCGGACGAAAAACCCCGCTCTTGAAGCGGGGGTTTCGTTCAGGCCTTTGGGGCGGCGGGCTGTGCCGTCTTTTCGCTGAGAGCCATGTACAGGTAGAGGACCAAGTTGAACGGCGAGAGTACCGCCAGGAGGCCCCACCACTTATTGAGACCGAAGCGCGCGCAGACATCCATGGTCACGACGATCAGGACGACGATGTTCGCGATCGGCAGGAGGAAGAGGACGAGCCACCAGATAGGCCGTTTGGCGAGTTTAAGAAGCAGCACCACGTTCAGGACCGGGACGAACGCATACCATTTCGACTCCTCTCCGAGCCGCTCCGCCATCTTCCACAGCGCGTAGGCCATGACCAGATGGAAGAAGATGAAAACCGTCCAGGGCGGGAATCCCGCGCCGCGATAGAACGTCATGGTGGGTGCGTTTAACGATAGTAGCTGAGGGGGTTGACGCGCTTGCCGCCGACATAGATCTCGAAGTGGAGGTGCGGGCCCGTAGAGCGGCCGGTCGAACCGATCTGGCCGATGACCTGCCCCTTCGTGACATGATCGCCGACGCTGACATACAGCTTGCTGTGGTGCCCATAGCGGGTGATCATGCCGTTGCCATGATCGATCAGGATCATGTTACCATAGCCGCCGCTGTTCCAGCCCGCGGACGTCACGATGCCGTCGTCCACGGCATACGTATGGTTCGAGAGATTGCCGTTGATGTCGAGTCCGGGGTGGCCCGTATGGAAGTATTGGTTGATGAGATGCTGATCGGTAGGCCAGGCCAGGTTCCCTTCCGATGCCTGCTGGTTCGCTACCCCCTCCGGCGGAGGCCGGAAGACGTTCCGGATATCGCCCAGCGCCGGTTTCGGCGACGGATTGACTTGTCTCACGGGCGCGACCGGAGGCTTGCCGTCGGGGATCACGAGATCCTCTCCGACACGGATCTGACTCGCGGAGCGCACGCGGTTAGCGGCAAGGATCTTGTCGACATCCGTACCGTATTTCTTGGCGATGGCCCCGAGGGTTTCGCCCTTCTTGACCGTATGCAGCACTCCGGAGACCGGCAAGATCATAAGACTTTGTCCGACCTTCAGTTTGGTGCGGCCTGTCATGCCGTTGGCCCACAGGACGGTATTCACGCTGATCCCGAACTTCTGGGCGATGCCGCTGACGGTATCCCCGCTCCTGACGATGTAGGTCGTCGGCTTGGAGATCAGGACCTGTTCATCCTCATGCGAATAGGATCCGGCGTCGGTCCCGAGCGTCGTGTGCGGAACGACGACGCCGCTCTGGTCATACGTTTGCGGGAGCTCTCCGACGGCGACCTTCCCTCCGGTCATCGGGACCGAGGTCGCGGAACCCTCCGGTACGGTGTTGAGCTGGGATTCCGCGTTCACGTCTTGACTGTCGGGACTCGTGTAATCCCCCGACGAGACGTTCAGGAGATCGACGAACAACGCCTGTGCGCTTGATTGCCCAAGGTCCGTGCCGTGCGCATAGAGGTTGCTCGTGACGACGAAGGCCGTGATGAGCGCCATCGCCGCATGCACCACGTACCGATGGCCGAAAATCGAGAAGAACGTCCTGCGGACCGGCGGGAGCATGGCGCCAGCGGCCAATTTGGCTTTCAGGATCAACCGGTAAAAGAAAAAAATGAGCTTGCGGAGGAAGATTTTCCAGAAAAAAACGAACGGTATCGCGAGCACTCTCAAGACGACCGCCAAAGTACGGCCTACGACCTTCAGGGCGTCCAGCAAAAAAAGAAGGAGCTTAATGAGGTATTTTTTGACCGGTACGGGCATGGAAATGCCTTTTTTGGCTGATTTCAGCTCTTATCGTCTGATAAAAACCCCTCGCGTACTCCCTATAGGGTAGGCGGGGGCCGCCCATGCGTCAACCCCGAAAAATGCCTTCAGGCAGTCTGGCCGTATTTCTTGATCGGGGCGTAGCTCAGGCGATGGATAGGACACGGACCATGCGCATCAAGCGCCGCTTGGTGCGCCTTCGTCCCATACCCGCGATGGATGGCGAATCCATACCCCGGATGCAGCGCATCGAGCCTCTCCATTTCCGTATCCCGTTCCGTTTTCGCGATGATCGAAGCGGCCGCCACCGATTTCACGTACCGATCCCCACGGACCACGGCTTTTTGGGGCATCGGCAGTCCTGGGATATGGAACGCGTCCACGATCACGAACTGGGGCGCCGGTCTCAACCCCTCTACGGCGCGGCGGATGGCCAATGCGCCTGCACGTCTGATGTTAAGCTCATCGATTTCCCGCGCCGAAGCGATACCGACCGACCAAATCGCTTTTTCCTTGATCATCGCGGCCGCACTGGCGCGCTGGGAAGCGGAAAGCGTCTTCGAGTCCCGTATCGACCCGATGCGCGAATCAAGCGGCAAGATGACGGCAGCCGCGTAGACCGGACCGGCCCAAGACCCGCACCCGGCTTCGTCTACCCCCGCCACCAAGAAGAACCCTTGGGCCAGAAGGACGCGTTCCTCCTTGAAATTTGGCTGGAAGGCCGACATACGGACATATGATGGCACGAAAACCGGTCCGGCGGAATCAGGCGTATTTTGATTGACAAACAGGCCGCTATTTCATACGATAACCCCGTTATTTACCCTTAAGTTTCGGGACAAGGTTATGTCCAATACGCTCGTCTTTGCCCTGGCCGCCGGCCTCGTCGCCGTCGGTTACGGCCTGTTCCTGGCCTCGTGGATCTTGAAGCGTCCGACCGGCGACGAAAAGATGCGTTCGATCGCAGCGGCCATCCAGGAGGGCGCTAAGGCCTACCTCGGCCGCCAGACCCGCACGCTCGCATACGTGGCCATCGTGCTCGCGCTCGTCATCTGGTGGGGTCTCGGCCAGACCGCCGCCATCGGCTTCGCTGTCGGCGCCGTCTTCTCGGCTCTCGCCGGGTACGTCGGAATGATGATTTCCGTGAAGGCGAACGTCCGGACGGCCGAAGCCGCCAAGAGCGGCATGAGCGCTGCGCTCGACATGGCCGTCAAGGGCGGCACCGTCACAGGACTCCTGGTCGTCGGTCTCGCCATTATCGCAGTCGGTGGTTTCTACGCCATCTTCAAGGATGTGCCCGCATTGGTCAGTCTTGGATTCGGCGGTTCGCTGATTTCCGTCTTCGCCCGCTTGGGTGGCGGCATCTTCACGAAAGCCGCTGACGTCGGCGCCGACCTGGTCGGTAAAGTCGAAGCAGGCATCCCCGAAGACGACCCGCGCAACCCGGCCGTCATCGCCGACAACGTCGGTGACAACGTCGGCGATTGCGCCGGCATGGCCGCTGACCTGTTCGAAACCTACGCCGTCACGGCCGTCGCCGCCATGCTGCTCGGCTCGCTGGTCTTCGGCGACGTGCCGAACGCCGTGCTCTACCCGCTGGCCATCGGTGGCGTCTCCATCGTTTCCGGCATCCTGGGCACGTTCTTCATCCGGTTGAGCGCGAACAAGAACATCATGGGTGCCCTCTATAAGGGCCTGATCGCTTCCGGCATCCTTTCGGCCGCCGCTTTCTACCCCCTGACCAAGTGGATGTTCGCCGGTACGGACGTCGACGCCGTGAAGCTGTTCCTCTGCGCGCTCGTCGGCGTAGCGGTCACCGGCCTCATGATCTGGATCACCGAATACTACACGGGCACGCAGTATAAGCCCGTCCAGGACATCGCCAAATCCTCGGAAACCGGCCATGGCACCAACATCATCGCCGGCTTGGCCGTCTCCATGCAGTCCACCGCCCTCCCGATCCTCGTGATCGCCGCCGGCATCCTCTTGGCCTACGGCTGGGCAGGCACCTACGGCGTAGCCGTCGCTTCCATGGCGATGCTCTCCTTCGCCGGCATCATCGTGACGATCGACGCCTTCGGCCCGATCACGGACAACGCGGGCGGCATCGCCGAGATGGCCGGCCTCCCCAAGGAAGTCCGCGATGTCACGGATCCGCTCGACGCCGTCGGCAACACGACCAAGGCCGTCACCAAGGGTTACGCCATCGCTTCGGCCGGACTCGCCGCCGTCGTGCTCTTCGCCTCGTTCATCGAGGACTTCAAGAAGCAGCACGATCTCTTCAGCGTCAGCTTCGACCTCTCCGACGTGAAGGTCCTGGTCGGCCTCTTCATCGGCGGCATGCTCCCCTACCTCTTCGGTTCGATGGGCATGAAGGCGGTCGGTCGCGCGGCCGGTGCCGTCGTCGAGGAAGTCCGCCGCCAGTTCCGCGAGATCAAGGGCATCATGGACGGTTCCGGCAAGCCTGATTACGGCGCGGCCGTCGACATCGTCACCAAATCCGCCCTGCGCGAGATGATCGTCCCGGCGCTCCTGCCGGTCGTGACCCCGGTCCTGGTCGGCCTGATCCTGGGCGCACAGGCGCTCGGCGGACTGCTCGTCGGATCGATCGTGACCGGTCTCTTCGTCGGATTGTCGATGACCACCGGCGGCGCCGCGTGGGACAACGCCAAGAAGTACATCGAGGCGGGCCATCACGGCGGCAAGGGCTCCTTCGCCCACCAGGCGGCCGTGACGGGCGACACCGTCGGCGACCCCTACAAGGACACCGCCGGTCCGGCCATCAACCCGATGATCAAGATCATCAACATCGTCGCGCTCCTGCTCATCCCGTTCCTGATGCGCTGAGCGCCAGAAAACCCCGGCTCCGGCCGGGGTTTTTTGCTATCGCGCGGCTGAACAGGCATTTGACCATTTTCATGATTGACAACCCACGGCGCAGGCGCTATAAATGCGCCATCACCGTTCCGGGAGGAGAGTCCATGATCGTCCATTTGAGCGAGACGTTGCGGCTGCGCACCCTTATCGGCGGCATCGGCATCGACCCGACGCTCGCCGAGACGGCAACTGATACCTTTGAACGTTTCATCGGAAGGCTCGCGAACGGGCCTTTCAAGCTTCGCTCCAAAGACGAAGCGGCCCCGCATTTCGGTGAGATTTCCCGGACCCTTTCGGCGGTGATGCCCCGAGACGTTCCGATCGAGGGGATCCATACGATCAGTCTCGAAGAGCTCATCGGCAAGTCTCCATCTGAGCAGCTGCCGCTGTACGCTCTCTGCAACGCGGGGTCGGTCCACGCCATGCTGCGCGCCACCCCATGCCACGCGGAGGCCATGCGGGGGGTGGTCGGCACGGGCCTGAACAAGGCGCTGAAAGCCGTCCTCAAGACGGGTCAGCTGAAGAAGATCCTTCGCCGTTCCGCATATGGCGGGTTCACGGACCTGCTTGCGCAGTCGATCACGACCTATTTCACGTGCCTGTTCGCGCACGCCGTCCGCAACGACGGGCGGATGGTGGAGCGTTTGCTGCCGCTCGCCAAGATCTTTCGTGCGAACATGCCGATCGGTGCACACGTGCAGGGACCCGGCACGGTCACCCACTGGACCATCTTCACCGCCTGACCCTCGAACGGGTCAGTTTTCTTTTCGCACGAGCAACCAGACTCCTGGCGTCCTGCCTGCGGACGGCAGACGATCGGCCAGGAACCAGCCGTGGCGTTCGACCCAGGCGGTGACGGCGAGGTCGGCGCGTCCGCCATCCATGACCAGATAGTCGTTCGGGATGAAGAAGACCCCCTTGGCACCAGCGAACATCGGTGCCATCCGATCGAGATCTTTTTCCGTGATCGCCAACGTCCCCGCGTGCGCAGCGTAGCGGGCGTCCGCGTCGAGCGCATCGTCGAACGGATACAAGCCCTGCGCGTCCCCCACCCTGGCGGCAAGCGCCGCGTCATCGAGCGCCTCGAACGCATAGCGGTCGGCGTACCAGGCGAAGACGATGCGGTCGCCTGGCTGGCGATGCGAGACGATCCACTCGGCGGAGCGGTCCCAGCCATACGGGCGCCCGGCATACTGGACCGCCAGCCCAGGAAGGGAAAAGAACGCGATCAGGCCGACACCCAGCACGAGCGACCGCCGCGTATCGCCCGCCGCCTTCAAAAAGCCGTGGGCAAGCAGCAGGAAGAAGGGCGGGACGGCTGCCGTCAGGTAGCGCGGCGAAACGTTCGGGAAAAGAAGGAACGGCAGGAATGCCGCGGCGAGCCAGCAGAGCAGGAACGCGCTCGCGGCCGGAATGACGAAATGGGGCCTGCGATCCGAACGGCGCAACAACCCGGCCAGTACAAGGAGGCCGGTGACCGCGAAGGCCAGCCCGAGCTGGATCTTGTTCAATCCGAGCCACACCCAATCCACCAGCGCCAAGGCGGCATGGATGCCATCCTGCCCGGAACGGAATTGCCATTCCTTGTGGATCGAGTGGAGGCGGAACAGCGCGGCCGGCACGAACCATAGGCAAAAGACCGCTCCGATCATCGCGAAGCGCCAGAGCAGCTTCCAAAACGACGGGCGACGCTCCTTCGAGACGATCAGGAAGAGCGCTTGACCTGCGAGCACGAGCGCGCCGGTCACATGCGTCAGCGCGAGCAGCAGCGAGACCCACATCCAGGCTTCCGTCCATCTCGAATCGCCTTCGACTACGCGCCAGAACAGCCAACCCGACAGGCAGCCGAGGAAGAACAACATGGCATACATCCTCGCATCGACACCATAATAGGCCATGACGGGGCTGAAGATGAAAAGGGCGCCCGCAAGCAGAGCTTCGCTTCGGCCGAAGAGGGTGCGCGCGAGTTTCAGGAATATCGCCAGACCGAGCAAGGAGAACATCAGCGCCATCGAGCGGAGCGCGACGGCTGACGCGCCGAATGCCTTGATCCAAGCATGCAGGAAGATCAGGTGCATCGGCGGATGCACGTCCATCGCCATATATCTCAATGCCGGCAGGAGCGGCATCAGGGCGAAGTGACGGGAGAAGGCCTCATCATTCCATAACGAACCCAGGCCGAAGAGGAGCGGCAGCCGCACCAACCAGGCCAGGACGAGCATCCCGAACCATGGAAGCAGCCGTTTGTATCGCTGGTTAAGCATCACGGCCATCATAGCACCGCCTTGACGTCCGCGTCCTTTTCCGACACACTACGCGGGTCAATCCCCATTTCGCCATATGCAATACACCGCCAAAGATCTCGGAAAAAGCCAAAAGGAGCTGCGCGTGACCGTTACACCGGAGGAACTCAAGCCGTTCATGGAACGCGCCGCCGCCGAGATTTCCAACAAGGTGAAGATCGAGGGTTTCCGTCCCGGCAAGGCTTCCTACGAGATCGTCGCCAAGCGCGTCGGCGAGATGAACATCATGGAAGAGGCGCTGCCGAGCGTCGTGCGCAAATACCTGGTCGAAATCATCGAGGGCGAGAAACTCGACACCGTCGGCGAACCGACCATCAATGTCGAGAAGGCGGCTCCGGGCAACGAGGCCGTCTTCACCGCCACCCTGACCCTCCTGCCGGAAGTGAAGGCCCTGGCTGATTACAAAGCGATCAAGGTGGAAGCCAAAGACGTTTCCGTGAAGGACGAGGACGTGGAGCGCGTGGTCGGAGAGCTTCGGAAGATGCAGCGCGTCGAGCGCGAGGTCGAGCGCGAGGTCGGCAAGGGCGACAAGGCCACCGTCGACATGGCCATGGCCATCGATCATGTCGCCGTCGAGGGCGGCGCCACCAAAGGGCACAGCATCTATATCGACGAACCCTACTATGTCCCGGGCCTCAACGAGCAGCTGGTCGGCATGAAGAAGGGCGAACAGAAAGTCTTCACGCTGACGTTCCCGAAAGACCACTTCAACAAGGCGCTCTCCGGCAAGGAGGTGGAGTTCACCGTCGACCTGAAGGGCGTCCATCAGATCGAGAACCCGGAAATCGACGACAACTTCGCCAAACGGCTCGGCCAGGAGTCGGTCGAGAAGCTCACGGCGCTCCTGCGCAAGAACCTGCAGGAGGAGGCGACCATGAAGGAAACGCAGCGCCAGGAGATCGCCGTCCTTGAGGAGCTGGTGAAGAAGTCCGACATCGCCGAGCTGCCCGACATGCTCGTGACGAACGAGATCAAGAAGATGATCCACGAGCTCGAGCATTCGGTCACGGGTCAGGGCGGCGAGTTCGGCGACTACCTGAAGAGCATCAACAAGACGCGCGACCAGCTGATGCTGGACTTCGCCCCGCAGGCCATCCAGCGGGTGAAGTCGATGATCCTGATGCGGGAAATCGCGAAGCGGGAAAATCTCGAACCGAGCGACAAGGAGATGCTCGACGAACAGCTCCGGCTCCTCAATATGTACGCTGATGATCCGGAAACCCAGGCGCGTATCCGATCGGAGGACGGCGAGGAGTACATGCGCGGCATGCTCAAGAACCGCAAGGTCCTGGCGTTCATCCGGGAGGCCTGCGTGAAGAAGTGAAAGGAAGCCCTCCTGCCAGGAGGGCTTTTTCTTTTCGTGCCTTTGCGTTACCGTTCATGCATATGAAGTTCGGTGCCCACGTTTCCGCAGCCGGCGGCGTATGGAACGCTCCGGAGAACGCGGCCAGGATCGGCTGCGAGGTCTTCCAGTTCTTCTCTCGCCCTCCGCAGGGTGGCAACGCGGCGCCTATCACGCCCGAAACGGCGAAACGGTTCCGGCAGGCCTGCGAGGCACACAGGCAGGAGCTTTGGGTCATCCATGCCCCCTACATCATCAACTTCGCCTCCACGGATGCGCGCATTCGGGCGAGCTCGCTGCGGCTCGTCAGGGAGGAGCTTGAGCGAGGTACGGCTCTCGGCGCTCATGCCGTCATGTTTCACCCTGGCTCGGCGCGGGACGTGCCGCTTCCCGCAGGCATCCGGATGGTCGCTGACGGCATCAACGACCTGCTTGCGGACTATAAAGGGACGACGCGGCTTCTCATCGAAATCTCGGCTGGGAGCGGCAACGTCATCGGAGACACCTTCGATGAGGTGAGGGATATCTTGAAGAGGGTGAAGCGCGAGGATGTCGGGGTATGCTTCGATACCGCGCATGCCTTCGCGTCCGGTTACGACCTGCGCGATGCCAAGGCAGTGAAGGCCACTTTCGACGCTTTCGACAAGGAAGTCGGCCTGGAACGCCTGGTGATGTCCCACTGCAATGACTCCAAAGTCGAGCTCGGCGCAAGAAAGGATCGACACGACTGGCTGGGAGAAGGTTTTATCGGTTTGAAAGGCTTTGAGGCGCTATTGGCCGAAAAGCGGTTGAAAAAACTTTTTTGGATTGTAGAAACGCCTGAAGATGGCCAGGCAGCGGACATCGCTAAACTCAAAAAAATACGTGAAGGCCTGTGACCAGATTCTCGATCAAAGTTATCCCCAAAAGCGGACGCTCTGAGCTCAAGTTTGATGGGGAAATATTGAAGGTTTGGCTGAAATCTTCACCGGTGGACGGGAAAGCGAATATTGAATTAGTGCGAACATTAGCAAATAAACTAAAAATTGGGCGTGGGAAGATCGAAATCTTGTCCGGTTTCAGCTCAAAGAACAAGACTGTGGACATCTCGGGGATAACCGGTGAAGAAATCAAAAAAGCCGTCATGTAGACGGCTTTTTTTCTGTTCCCGGGACGGGGTCCAACCCGGCCTGACTCCATGGGTTGCAGCGCAAGACTCTTCTAGCCGTCAGATACCACCCCTTCCAGAAACCATGGATTCCGAACGCCTGGTATCCGTACTCTGAACAGGTCGGGTGAAATTTACAGTACCCGTTCGGGTAGAAGACCTTGAGCGGACCATGATCGAAAGACAGGGTGCGTTGATAGAGCCGGATAAGACTCATGACCAAACGCCTCATACGGTGGCCCCGAGCTTCTTCAGGCAGGAGACGACCTGCGCTTCAAGATCCGCATACTCCGTCTGGACAGATTTTGGTTGGGTCAGCACCATGAAATCGTATCCGACCCTGATTTCAGCCAGATGATGGCGCAGGATTTCAGTGATCCTGCGCTTCACCAGGTTGCGTTTGACCGCCTTTTTATGGACTTTCAAACCGACCACGACGCCAAAACGCGAATGCGGGAGATGGTTCTCCCGCATTTTCATCCCAAGAACCTTGGAGAAGGCGCTTTTCTTGCTCCGTGACAGGACGGAGAAGTCCCTCTCTTTTTTCAATCGGTTGACGCTTGGGAGCAGATGGCTTGACTCAGCGCTTTTTTACCGCCTTGCCCTTACCGAGCTTCTTGACTGCGACGCGCTTGCGACCCTTCAGGCGGCGGCGCTTCAGGACATTGCGGCCGTTCTTTGTGCGGCTGCGCTTCCTGAAACCATGGACCTTGCTGTACTTCCTCTTCTTTGGCTGATACGTGCGCTTCGGCATATTTTGCTTACATTAGCCAAGTAATAGCAAACTTGGTGTGGATAGATCCAAAAGCATCAACAGTTTATCAACAATTTGATTTTTTGTGAAGGGTTTGTGGGG
Organism: uncultured bacterium; assembly: GCA_937900255.1. Classification (GTDB taxonomy): domain Bacteria; phylum Patescibacteriota; class Patescibacteriia; order SG8-24; family DYFX01; genus DYFX01. The sequence continues at coordinate 14,884 of CALCDZ010000009.1, read as the reverse complement.
ATAGTTGCCCACCTGTGGATGATGTTGTAGGCTGTCATCAGAGTTTTCTAATCTGACCTTCCTGTTGTATGACGACGCACGAGCTGTGGCAGGCCGCCCTCGGTGAGCTCGAACTCTCCCTCTCGAAAGCGAACTACACCACGTGGTTCAGGAATACCTTCATTTCCTCTTTCGAAGACGGCCGCGCAGTCGTTTCCGTTCCGAATACCTTCACGAAGGCGTGGTTGGAAAAAAAATATCACGCCGCCATCCTGAAAGCTCTCCAGAACGTGGTCAAGGAAGGTCTTCGTGAGGTTCATTATAAGGTTGAACTGAAACCCTCGGCACCGCAGGAACTGGTTTCTCCCGCCGATACGGCTAACGTCCAGGCACCCAGCCCGGTTTCCGCACAGCAAGAAGATGTCGTGGAAAGCGCCAAGGATTTCAGCCTGAATCCGCGCTATACCTTCGAGAATTTCATCGTCGGGAAGACGAACGAGCTCGCGCACGCGGCCGCTCTGGCCGTCGCCGAAAAACCCGGGCGATACAATCCCCTTTTCGTTTATGGAGGCGTCGGTCTCGGAAAAACGCACCTTTTGCAGGCTATCGGTCAAAAAATGATCGAGATGAACCCGCGAACGAAGGTCCTTTACGTCACCTGCGAGCGTTTCACGAACGAATTCATCCATTCGGTCAGGAACGGGCGCGCCAAGGAGTTCAAGGATACGTATCGGAACCTCGACCTCTTATTGATCGACGACGTCCAGTTCATGAGCGGGAAAGAGCAGACGCAGGAGGAGTTTTTCCATACGTTCAACGCCCTGCATCAATCGAACAAACAGATCATCCTCTCGTCCGATCGGCCGCCGAAAGCCATCCAGGGCATCGAACAGCGCCTTGTTTCCCGTTTTGAATGGGGCATGATGGTCGATATCTCGACCCCGGAACTCGAAACGCGCGTAGCGATCCTTGAGTCGAAATGCCGGGAAAAACAGTATGAACTGAGCAGGGAGATTCTTTCCTACGTCGCAAGCGCGGTCCACTCCAACGTCCGCGAATTGGAAGGTACCCTCAACAAGATCATCGCCTACCATCAGTTCAAGAACGTCAAGGCGACCATGGAGTCAGTCCGCGAGCTCGTTTCGACGATGAACAGCGGCGGCACGACCAAGAAAAACCTGACCCCGAAGGACCTTCTGGACACGGTGGCCAGCTATTTCGACGTCGCGACCGCGGATCTCCTTGGCAAATGCCGCGAAAAACGCCTTTCGTTCCCGAGGCAGATCATCATGTATCTGATGCGGGAAGAGCTGAACTCGTCCTACCCCTCGATCGGAAAGGTCATCGGCGGACGCGATCACACGACCGCTATCCATGCCTATACGAAAATCGTGAAGGATCTGCAGGATGACGAGAAACTTCGGCACGACCTTAACCTGATCCGACAGCGGCTCTACAATGCCGCTTAAACGGTGGATAAGCTGTGAGACGACCGACGGATAAGGTCTGGAGGACGCGTGCACGGATCGCGCTTTCTCCACACCCTGCCGTTGACCGGTGGATTCCGTCCCCGTACTCTCCACACCCGGCGCACCGCCGATACCCAGCGTATCCACTCCGGTTTCACGCGATGATCATTGGTCAATACGCAAGAATACGCGCCCTTCCCGACGGTTATCCACCCGCTTACTACGGCTACTGTCCATATATATCTTTCCAAACAAGATAAAGAAAAGACATGAAGTTCTCGTGCACGCAGGAAAATCTCAAACGCGGACTTCTCTCGACCGGCTACGTGGCCGGTAAGAACGTGAATCTCCCGATCCTCAACAACGTCCTTTTGAAGATCGAGGGGACGTCCATCCAGCTCATCTCCACGAACCTGGAGGTGGCCGTACGGTGCGTCATCCGCGGAAAGATCGACGAAGGCGGCGAGTTCACTGTCCCCTCGAAACTCTTTCTCGAATACGTCAACCTCTTGCCGGACGACCGTATCGATCTTGAAGCGAACGATACGTACCTGAAGGTCGGGTGCAGGAAGAACTCCACGAAAATCAAGGGCGTAGCCGCCACGGAGTTCCCCTTGATCCCTAGCGTCGAAGGGGAAAAGGTCTTCTATGTCCCCGGGCCGATGCTCAAGCGCGCCCTTGGACAGGTGAACTTCGCCGTTTCGTCGGTGGAATCACGGCCGGAACTGACCGGCGCGCTCTTCAACATCAATCCGGAGTTCTCCAAAGGTTCGCTGATCATCGCTGCGACGGATAGCTATCGCCTTTCGGAAAAGAGGGTGAAGTTGTGCCAGAAAGGCGCGAATCCGTCCTCGAGCCTTTCGCAGGCGATCATCGTGCCGGGTAAGACCCTTCAAGAGCTCTCGCGCATCCTAGCGCTCTTCAGTCCGGCGGAACTGGACGCGGAGCCTGTGGAGCTCACCGTGGGCGAAGGTCAGGTCGCGTTCCGTTTCGGGGAAGTCGAGCTCATCTCCCGCCTTGTCGACGGAAAATACCCTGATTACAGGCCCATCATCCCTGAAAAGTTCACGACCGAAGCGGTATTCCAGAAGTCGGATATGGTCCAAGCCGTCAAGAGCGCTTCGCTCTTCGCCCGGGCAGGCTTGCAGGACGTGAATTTCAAGCTTGGCCAGGAAGACGGATTGGCGGTCTCGTCCAGCGAGGGGCAGATGGGCAAGAACGACAGCGCCGTCGAGGCTCAGGTCACCGGCCCGGCCAACGGCATCACCCTCAACTACAAGTACTTCCTGGACGGCCTGGCTGCCCTGGAGACGCCGAAAGCGCGCCTGAGGGTCATCGATGCCATGAACCCCTGCGTACTCATGGCTGATGGCGAAGATACGGGAGAGCGCCTGACATATATCGTCATGCCGATCAAGCAGTAAAAAAACGGCCCGACACGTGTCGGGCCGTTTTTTTATTGTTTCACGGTGATACGCGGACCGTCGAAGGTCTTGATTTCCCCGTTACTGAGCGTAATTTCGGCTCTCAGTCGGTATGTATCCGGCGCGGGCGGCGCGTCCCAACTGACGGAGACTCCGTCGGTTTTCGGCTCGGAAAGGCTTCCGAGAGGGATGACGAGCGTTCCGGTGGCACCGGATGTCGTCGAAACGGCATCGATTTCGGCCTTGCGGATCCCGATGTGGGTATTCATCGTCGCGTCGATGTAGAGCGGAAAGACGCGCTGACGGTAGGTGATATCCGTGGAAGGGCGCATCCAGCTGAAACTGAGCGGGATACCATCGGAAGTCACGTTGATGCTCACATCCTGGGACCCTGACGTTTCGACGTCGTCGAAGGCCGTGGCTTTCAGGGTGTAGAATCCGCGTCCGTAGGTCGGCGGAACGGATAGCTGCGCTTCCCACGGATACCCCATGGTCGTGCCGACCAATGCACCGTCGATCGTGAACTCGACGCGTTTGACGCCGCGCGGCCCGGTCGTCGATACGCGGGCGGTGAAGGTGCGGCCGGTGATGACCGCTCCATCCGCAGGCGCCACGAATGATACGGAGGGAACATCGGAGCCCGTATGGACGTCATCGGTCTGCGTAGGGGGGTCTTCGGTCGTGATCCATCCGTTACGGGATGCCCAATCGGCGACCCCTGCTTCCCAAGCGGCGAACTGCGGGTCTGCGCCCGCGTCGGTCGGAGCCGGGCCTCGCGGGTCGTCCTTATCGATGTAGTACAGGATCTCGTGGGCTTGGCGGTAGATGCGCTCCTCGACCGCCGTCGGCGGCGTGTTTTCGGTCGCGAGCTTTCCTGAGAACTTGTCGACGCGTACGTGGACCTCTCCGGCCTGTCCGTCCAATACCGGCTTGCCCGTGGAGATGGGCTGCGGCGGCGTGAACGACTCGGCTGGCGTATTCGCAAGGGCTGCCTTCATGAACGCTTGCCAGATCGGCGCCGCGACCTTGCTTCCGTCCGCACCCTTCTTCATCTGCGCGTTGTTGTTGTTGCCTGTCCAGACGCCGGCCGCCAGGCTCGGTGTATACCCCATCGTCCAGGCATCGATGAAGTTGTTGGTCGTCCCGGTCTTGGCTGCGACCGGACGGTCAGGCAAGGTCAAGTAATTGCGGATGCCGAAGACATACGCCCGATTCGCGTTGTCCGAAAGGATGTCGTTGATGTTGCGCGCCGTTTCGACGCCCATGAGCCCGGGCGTCGGCGCGTCCTTCCATTCCTGCAGCGTCTTTCCATTCGCGTCTTTCACGCTGAGGATGTAGGCGGGCGGCCGGTACGTGCCTTCGGTGGCGAAGACGCTATAGGCGGAGACGTGCTCGACAAGCCTGACCTCAGCGCCTCCAAGGACGAGCGAGAGGCCGAAACGGCTCCGATCCCGGAGCGTCGTGTATCCGAGGGATTGGGCGAAATCCAGCGCACGATCGATGCCGGTAAGATACAGCGCTTTCACGGCCGGAATGTTGAGCGACCCGCCCAATGCCTTCTTCAGCGTGAGCGGCCCACGCTCTCCCAAATCATAGTCATGCGGCTGATACGGCGTACCGGAATCGGTCGGGAACGACGTGTTCACGTCGAAGACGACGGTGTTCGGCGTGTAGCCTTTTTCGAATGCGGCGGCATAGACGATCGGCTTGAAGGACGAACCTGGCTGACGCGGCCGCAGCGCGACGTTCACGTTGCCGTCATGGGCGACGTCGAAATAGTCGGCGGACCCGACCATGGCGAGCACCTGCCCGGTCCGGGGGTCCTCGGCGACCAGCGCCGCGTTCGAGCCCCCGTTCTTCTTCACGACATCCATGCCATCCTTGATGGCCTGTTCCGCCGCGGCTTGCTTGTCGGTATCGAGCGTCGTGATGACGTTCAGCCCGCCTTCCTCCACGTCCCTTTCCCCGTACTGTTCCGCCAACAATTCCTTGACGTAGAGCACGAAGTGCGGTGCGGAGATGTTTTCTTGGCGCGGCTTGACGTGGGAAAGGATATCCTCGTTTTTCGCTGTCATCCACTCGGCATCGGTGAGGTTTCCCATGTCGTGCTCGGCATCAAGGATGTGCTTCCAGCGGGAAAGCAGCTCTTCCTTATTGGAGCCGTACGGCGAAAGGCGGGTCGGCGCCGGCACGATGGCGGCCAAAAGCCCTCCCTCGGCCGCATCGAGGTCCTTCGCGCTCTTGCCGTAATACATCTGTGATGCGGACTCCACGCCGTAGGCCGTGGAACCGTACGGCGTTTCGTTGAAGTAGATCTGGAGGATCTGGTCCTTGCTGAGTTTCCGTTCGATTTCGAACGAGAGGATGAGCTCCTTGACCTTGCGCGTCACGCTCCGCTCCGAAGACAGGATCACGTTCTTGACCACCTGTTGCGTGATTGTCGATGTGCCTTGAAGGCGTTTGCCGCGGAACACGCGATCGAAGATCGCGCGCAGGAAGCTCTGCAGCTCCACCCCATGATGCTGGTAGAAGTTGCGATCCTCCGAGGCGATAGCGGCGTTTATGGCGTATTTTGATACGTCCTGCAACTGGACGACCGTCCGCTTTTCCGTCCCGTGAATCTCATAGAGCAGGTGGGTGCCGGTCCTGTCCCATATCTTCGTGGTCGCCTTGATCTTGCGTTCAAGCAGGTGGTTGGGGTCCGGAAGGTTCTTGCCGGCCCATGCGAAAAGGATCGTGATGGCCAGAGTGCCTGTCACGAGACCGATAAGCCCGACGACCCCGAGGAGCTTGAGGATGTTCCAAAAAAGCCGCCAACGGTTCGAGGAACCGCCCGGTTCAAAGGCTCCCATGAACGGGAAGCGATGGAGAATCGACGGGCGATCGGTTTGGGGCCGCTTCGCGAAAATCGGGCGGTTTTTCGGACGATACACCATGTGATTACGTTAGGCTTGGTATCCCGTAAGATACCGCTTATCACCCCTAAAATCAATGACGCAGCGCGGTCATTATCCCGGTCCGGATCATTGACAAAAAACGGTATTTGTGATAGCGTTCTCTGTCGGCTGCTAGTGCGGTCGATTTGGTTTCTTGGCTAAGGTCAGCAAAAAAATATGAAAATGACCAAAAATAAGGCAAAAAAAGCCCCCCATGCCTTTAAAAGCGGTCTTTCCATGGTCCTGGCAATCGTTCTTCTGGGTAACATCACCCAGCCGACGCGCGTTCTGGCAGCCTCTTCAGATGAGGGCGCTCTTACCGCAGGAACGATGTCCGAGACGGCTCCTGTGCCGCCCGAAGCCCCGTCGACTGTCCAAGAAGTGCTCCTCCAAGTCTGTCAGGATCAGGGATTCGACGAGGTTTGCGCGAAGCATCTTCTCGGCATCCTCATGCAGGAATCCCGAGGCGTCGCTACGGCCATCGGCGACCACGGCATGGCGCGCGGATGGTTCCAGATCAATCGCTATTATAACCCGGACGTGTCCGTCCAATGCGCGGAAGACCTCAGCTGTTCCGCCAAGTGGACCCTCGATCATCTGGTGAAAAAAGGGTATCCGCAATCGGTGAAGTGGGCGATCTGGTGCCATAACGGTTGCGGCATCAGCAAGACCTACGTGACCAGCGTGCTTCGGAAAGGAGAGGTCAGGTGGGATGAGCCGCTCCAGGTCGTCACGGCCGATACGCAGCGCGCGCTCGCCCTCAAGTGATGCTTTCAAAAGACCCCCGTGCGGGGGTCTTTTGCATCATGGTATACTGTCAGCACCATGAGATATCCAAAAAGGAAAGACGTCATCCCCGAGCATCAGACCGAGTTCTCGCCGATACTGTTCGACGTGCTGTTCGGCCTCCTCCTTTTCCAAAGCATCGGATGGTTTTTCTCCTTGAAAGACGCGGCACACTTCTGTTTTTTCGCGCTGTCCCTGCTCATCATCGTCCACTGGTGGTTGAAGTATAAATCCGAAGAAGAGGTGTATGGGCTCGATGTCAACAACTCCTCGCTGGACCTGTTGTTCGGCGTCGTCGAGGTCGTCCTGCTTGAGGCGGCACTGCTCTCGGCTACGCAGGCGGATTATGTCACGGCGGCATTCTGTTTCGTCCTCCCGCTGTTGACGGAGACCGTTTGGGCCCTGCTCTGGCGGGTCTTCGGTTCATGGCGACGCAGCAGCAAGGTGAAAGTGCGTTTCATGGAACGGCTTCTGGAGCGGACGATGTTCCTTGATCTCGTGACGGCGGGGTTGGTCGGAGGACTGCTCGCCAGCTCCGTGAGCTTGACGGCAGCCCAGTTCGTGGCCGTGTTCGCAGGCATCTATGGCCTGTACGTCATCATGAGCTTCGCCTTCGAGATCGTCGATCTTAAGGTCTTTTGACCCTTTGACAGAGGCGCCCTCCGTGACATATAGTTTCACCGCTCTGGGGTCCGGCGCCGTAGCCAAGTGGTAAGGCAAGGGTCTGCAAAACCCTCATCAACGGTTCAAATCCGTTCGGCGCCTCCATGCGAAAACACCGCTCATCGCGGTGTTTTCGTTTTGTTGACGCCCCGGGCTTTCTCGGCTAACGTCAGGTGCCGGGGCACGCCCGGAACGGCTCTTTGCAAAGGCAGGTGTACATTGAATAATCTCGCCGATCGTGTCGACAAGGAGAAGCTTCGAAGCTTTTCTCGCGATTATTGGTTCTTGATGAGGCCATACAAGCCGCTCCTGGCGAGCGCCACGTTGTGGGTACTCTTGCTCCAGATCATCGCGCTCGCCGAGCCATATGGCCTGAAGTACGTCGTCGAGCGCGTCCAGACCGAGAGCATCCGGGATATCGGCGCGCTCGCCACGATCCTCGGGATCCTCTTCGGGGTGCTGTCGGTCGGAAGCTTCGTCCAAGTCTATAAGAACTGGCGGATCTTCCTTGCGCTGTTCCCGATCACGCGGGACTTGCCCGGGCGAGCGGCACGCAAGCTCTTCGGGCTCCCGCTCTCGTTCCATGAGCGGGAAAACGGCGGCGAGCTGCTAGGGAAGGTCATCAAAGGCATCCATCGCACGGAGGAAGTGACAGCCTCGTTGTTCTTCGACATCGGGTCGCTGCTCATCCAGACGATCGTGACGGCAGCCGTCATCAGCCGGTACTCGATGCGATCGCTCCTGGTCTTCATCGTCGTCGTTTCGGTCTTCTCGCTCATCACCTATCGTTTCAAGCGGAAGATGATGCCGATCCGGAGCCGGCGCCATGACGAGGATAGTCAGGCGGACAAGCTGTTCGGCGAAGCGATCGACAACATCGCGACCGTCCAGGCTTTCGCCCAAGAGGAGTATGAGCGTACGCGCATCTCCGATATCCGCGACGGCATCTATGCGCGCGCCTTAGACGAGTTCTCGCGGTACCTGCGGTTCGACTTCGTCAAGAACCAGCTGGTTTCCTTGGGGCGCGTCTCCGTCATCGGCCTATGCGCCTGGTCGGCGCTCGGGGAAAAGGCGGGCATGGGCACGTTCGTGTTCGTGGTCGCGCTCACCGAAAAGGTCTTCCTAGGCTGCTATCGGATGGGGAACATCTTCGACCGGGTCCAGGAGGCCACGGAGTCCGTGCATCGCTTGGTGCAGGTCCTGGAGACGGAAGAACGGCTGGTCGACCCACCGAACCCTGTCGACGCTTCTGCGCTCGACGGCCGGGTATCGTTCCGGGACGTGACGTACGTCTACGGCGGCAAGCTTCGATGCGATGCGGAGAGAGCCACGCGTCCCGCGCTTGCGGACATCGGCTTGGAAATACGCGACGGCGAGTTCGTCGGCATCGTCGGGCCTTCCGGAAGCGGCAAATCCACGATGGTGGGATTGCTGCATCGCATCGACGATCCCATCGAGGGCTCCGTCCGTATCGGCGGAATCGACCTGAGGCTCATGTCGCGCCGCGACTTCCGGACCCTGATCGGCCTCGTGCCGCAGGAGGTCCAGTTGTTCGGAGGCACGATCGCCGAGAATATCGCCTATGGCCGCCACGGCGCCTCGCCTGAGGAAATCGAGCGCGCCGCCAAGGCCGCGAACGCGCACGGATTCATCATGAGGTTGGGAGGCTATGGCCAAATCGTCGGAAACCGCGGCATGCGGCTTTCCGGCGGCCAAAGGCAGCGCATCGGCATCGCCCGAGCGATCCTGCTCGACCCGCGCATCTTCGTCTTTGACGAAGCGACGTCGCACGTCGACTCGCTTTCCGAAGCCAAGATCATGGAGGCGATCCAGGCCATCCGCGGCAAGCGGACCACGATCATGATCGCCCACCGGCTTTCGACCGTGCAGTCCGCGGACCGCATCGTCGTGATGGAGGGCGGGCGCATCGTGCAGGCGGGTCCGCATGACGCGCTGATGGCCGACGAGGGGCTCTACCGGCGGATGGTCGAACAGCAGCGCGCCGACGACGAGGCTTCCTGATGGCCCGGACCGACTGGACCGGGCCTCTTTTTTTTGACAGGATGGACGCATGAAAAACCGCTTCGTCATCATCGACGGCAATGCCATCCTGCACCGCGCCTGGCACGCCATGCCGCCGCTCGCCACCAAGGATGGCCGCCTCGTTTCGGCCGCCTATGGCTTCACGGTCATGCTCCTCAAGGTCTTCAAGGACCTCAAGCCGACCCACCTCGCCGTGACCTTCGACCTGCCCGGCGGCACCTTCCGCCACGAGGCGCTCGAAGCCTATAAAGCGCATCGTGTGAAGCAGCCGGATGAGCTGTATGCCCAGATCCCGATGGTGAAGGAGATCCTCGAAGGGTTCCACGTCCCGGTCTTCGAGATGCCGGGCTTCGAGGCGGATGACGTGATCGGGACGCTTTCAAGGAAGGCGCCGAAGGACGCCGAAGTCATCATCGTGACCGGCGACCGCGATACGCTCCAGCTCGTCGACGAGCGCACCAGCGTCTACACCCAGCGAAAGGGCATGTCGGACATCGTCGTGTACGACCCGGCCGCCGTGCGCGAACGCTACGGTCTCGACCCCGAGCAGATGATCGACTACAAAGCGATGTGCGGCGACCCCTCGGATAACCTGAAGGGCCTCAAGGGTATCGGAGAAAAAGGCGCGACGGAACTGCTCAAGAGATATGGCACGATCGAGAAGATCTACGAAGCCGTCAAGAAGTCGCCCAACGATTTCAAGCCTCGCACGCTCGCGGCGCTCCAGGCGGGCGAAAAGGACGTGCCGCTTTCCAAGATGATGGTCACGATCGTGCGCGACCTACCGCTCGATTTCTCGTTCCCGAAGACGGAAGTCCGGACGCCGGATCTCGAGAGACTCGGAAAGTCCTTTCAGGACCTCGAGTTCCGCACCTTGTTGCCGAAAGTCGAGAAGGAACTCGGTCTGAAGAGGTCGGGTGGCAAGAAGTCGGCGGAACCGAAAAGAGAAGCGCCTGCCAAGAAGGGCAAGCTGCTGAGCGCGGTGAAGGCCGAAACGCTTGAAACGGAAGCGTTCGTGCGCGCGTTCGCCGGCGCGGAGCGTCTCAGCTTCCGCTTCCGTTACGCGGGCGAAGATCGCATCGCTCCGAAGTGGTCGGCGCTGGCCATGTACGACGGCGCCCGTTCCGCCGTATGGCGCTCTGAGGACGGCGTCCTGCCCGAGCCGATCCGCGATCTCCTCGCCGGCAAGGCCGTGAAGGTAGGGCATGACGTGAAGGAAGACTTGGTCGCCTTGATTTCGGATGATGCAGGTCTTGGGGGTACGCTCGAGGACGTCATGTTGATGTCGTACCTGCTGAATCCCGGCAGCCGCGCCCACGGACTCCCCGACCTGATTTTCGAATCGACCGGCCGCGCTCCCGAAGCTCAAGGATCGCTTTTCGGGACGGACGACATCGCGACGCTGGCCGAGGAGGCGGAACGCATCTGGGCGCTGGCGGATTCCCTCGGAAAAAGGCTCTCGGAAGAAAATCTCACGTCCGTCTATGAGACGATCGAGCGACCGTTGTTGCCGGTCCTGGCGCAGATGGAGGCCTTCGGCATCGGCATCGACGCGGGTTTTCTCGGGAGGATGGAGGAGAAGATGCGCATGCGCATCGACGAGGTATCGTCCGCGATCGTCAAGGAAGCGGGCGAGGATTTCAACATCAACTCCCCTGCCCAGCTCCAACGCGTGTTGTTCGAAAAGATCGGGCTCTCGACCAAAGGCATCAGGAAGACTTCCACCGGGCAGCTCTCGACCGGAGCCGATGAGCTTGAAAAGCTGCGCGGGCTTCATCCGATCATCGGCGACATCTTCGAGCACCGGGAATACTCAAAACTTTTGTCGACCTACGTGACGGCGCTTCCGGCCCTGATCAATCCGTGCACGCAGCGCGTCCACACGCACTTCAACCAAGCCGTAGCCGCCACGGGACGGCTTTCGTCGTCGGACCCGAACCTCCAGAACATCCCGGTCCGCACTGAGCTCGGAAGGGAGATCCGCAAGGCTTTCATCGCCGGCAAGGGGCGCATGATCGTCGCCGCCGATTATTCGCAGATCGAGCTGCGGATCGCCGCCTCCGTCTCGGAAGATCCGAAGATGATCGAGGCCTTCCGGCGCGGCGACGACATCCACGTCATCACCGCCGCCGCCGTCTGGGAGATCGAACCTTCCAAAGTGAGCTTCGAGCAGCGCCGCGCCGCCAAAGCCATCAACTTCGGCATTCTCTACGGCATGGGCGCGAACTCGCTGGCACAGTCCGCCGGACTGAGCCGCGAGGAGGCGTCGAGCTTCATCAAGAAGTATCTGGACGTCTACGCAGGGCTTCGCGGCTATATGGAACAGGCCAAAGCCCAGGCGCGGGCCCTCGGTTACGTCGAGACGATCTTCGGTCGAAAGCGCTACTTGCCAGACATCAATTCCGGCGTCCCCTACCTGAAAGCCGAAGCCGAGCGGATGGCCATCAACATGCCGATCCAGGGCGCCAACGCCGACATCATCAAGATCGCCATGGCGACGCTGCACGAGCGCATCGGCAAGGAATACGGTTATGGCGCGGACGCCAAGGTCAAGATGCTCCTCCAAGTACACGATGAGCTCGTGTTCGAGGTCGAGGAAAACCTGGCGCGCGACGCCGCGGCCTGGATCCGCTCGCATATGATGGCCGCAGCCGCGCTGAAGGTACCGCTTGACGTGGAGGTGGAAGTAGGAAAAAATTGGGGCGATCTCGAGACGCTCGATGCCTGACCTCAGACCCTTCGGATGATCCTCTTCCTGTACGGAGGCGATACCTACCGATCCCAGAAGAAACTTGATGACATCAAGGCGAAGTTCTTGCGCGACATCGATCCTTCCGGGCTGAACCTCCAGCAGCTGGATGGCGGGGCAGCCGATCCGGACGAAATCCGAACCGCGTTGCGCGCCTCCCCTTTCCTGGCCGCGAAACGCCTCGTCGTCATCAAGGACCTCATCGTTTCCGCGAAAAAGAAAAAAGGCGAGGCGCTCCCCGAACTCCTCGATGCGGTTCCGGAAGAGACGATCCTGGTCCTGCATGAACGTGAGGGGGCGGAAGAGCTCGAGGGTTCTCCGGCGTATGAGAAGCTGAAGGGCGGAAAGTTTTACCCTGAGTTCAGGCCGATGGGCCCGAACGAGGTCCCCGCTTGGATCTCGCAGGAAGCGAAGTCGCGCGGCGTCACCTTCTCCAAGGAAGCCATGGCGGCCTACGTATCAGGGGCCGGCAACGATGCCTGGAACATCGCGAACGAGCTGGATGCGATGACGGCATATGCCGGTGCCTCCGGAAGGACGGAGATCGGAATCGATGCGGTACGAGCCTGTGCCCGCACGCAGGTCGAAGAAAGCGTCTTCGACTTGCTCGACGCGATCGGCACGAAGCGTGCCGGCGCGGCGGCCGGGCTGCTCGACCGGCTCCTTCTCCAGGGGGAATCGGAAGTCGCCCTGCTCTCCAGGCTGCTCGGGCACGTCCGAGGATTACTGGTCGCTTCGGAGCTCTCGGTTTCCGGGGAGGCGTCGAAAGACCGTCTCGCACGCGAACTGGGAATCCATCCGTTCGCCGCATCCAAGCTCCTTTCCCAGTCGCGTCATCATAAGCTCGGGGACCTGGAGCGCCTCTTCGTCTGGTTGGTCGATGCGGATGAAAAACTCAAGCAAGGAGGGTGGCCAAAACCCCGCATGGCGCTAGACCTGTTCCTCTCCGAGTTGATGAAATGACCGCGACAGCAAAAACCCCGGCCGGAGCCGGGGTTTTTCTTATTTCTTCGCGGTGGCGAGCTTCTGAAGCTTCTTCATCAGGCGCGACTTGTGGCGCGAGACGGTGTTGAGCTTCATGATGCCGCGGCTGTACGCCTTGTCGAGCAGCTTGATCGCAGCCTTGACGGCGTCGGCGGCCTTGGAGGCTTCGGCCTTGTCCATCGCCTTGCGGAAGGCGCGACGGGCGTCGGCGATCTGGAGCTTGGCCAGCTTGTTGCGCTCGGCGTTCTTTTTCGTTTGGCGCAGGGCCTTGAATGCGGCTTGTTTTGTCGGCATACGTTGGGACGCGAGTATCCGGGTTTAGGTTGATGCCATCAGTTATAGAGCACCCAGCGAAAAACGTCAAGCTTTCGGGCGAGCTCGCAATCCGTCAGCGGAGCTGCTTGATTTGGTCGATCTTGCCGGCCAGCTTCTCGTAGGCGGACTGGGTGGAATCCATGGCGCTCTTGGCATTGGTGAGATGGCGGCCCAAAACGCCCAAATTTTCACCGAATTTCATCGTTTCCTGATGGAACCCCGAAAGCATGTCCCAGACCCGCTGGACGTTTTCTTCGATACGGATGCGTTCGTGCCCGAGCCGCAGGATATGCAGGAAGTAGGACATGGTGTTCGGCGAGACCATCATGACCTTGGACTGCTGCGCCAGGTCCGTCAGGGTGTCCGACCCGGAAATGATCTCGTAATAGCAGGCTTCCGACGGGACGTACATGACCGCGAAGCTGGCCGTCCCCTCCCCAGGGAGGATGTATTTCTTGGCGATGTCACCGATGTGCTTGCGGACGGCTTTTTGGAACTCCCGCGCCTCGGATTCGCGGCTTTCCACGTCAGCTGCGCTCAGCATCCTGCGGAAGCTGTCGATCGGGAATTTTGAGTCGATAGGAATCAGGCCGTCCTTCGTCCGGACGATGGCATCCACGACCTGCCCGTCCTTGAACCGATGCTGAAGTTCGAACTGGTCCTTCGGGAAGTTGTTCGCCAGCATGTCGTTCAAGACCTGTTCACCGAAGTTGCCGCGAAGCTTGGAATTCATGAAGACGGACCGCAGGTCCTCGATGTTCTTGCCGATCATCTGCATGGAGCGGAGTTCCTGCCCCAGGGACCCGATATACTTCGCCGCCTCCGTCAGGCGGTGGTCCAGGCGGTCATTCATTTTCTGGATGCTGTCGTTCAGTAGGGTGAAAGATCCAGTATCATCCGGCCGATCAATTTTTTTTGAAAGAGCGAAGTAGACGGTGGCGATGGCGCCAAGAAGGATTGCGGCGACGATAAGGGTTGATGAGGGCATGTGGGAATTGACCGTAGAAAAAAATGTGTCTATACTATAGCGCGTGACAGGTCGTTACGCGAACACGCTTACGCACCCACGCCCACGCCCCTGTAGTTCAACGGATAGAACAACCCCGTCCTAAGGGGTGGATGCGTGTTCGATTCATGCCGGGGGCATGAGCGTGGATGAGTAACGGTGTTTGTCCGTGATTTCCTTGACAAACTATATTGTACGACACCTAAAATGTGTCGTAATCATACACAGCTTATCGACAGCTGTGGGTATATAACATGGGCCGCTAGCTCAGTTGGTAGAGCGCTGCATTCGCATTGCAGAGGTCAGGAGTTCGAATCTCCTGCGGTCCACCAGGACCCAAGATCTCAAAGAAGAGTAATTGAGATATTGGATCTGAACCTCACTATATAATTAGTGGGGTTTTTGTTTCACGTGAAACACTGTATGTGTCCAGATAAAATGATAAGTCACTAGTACTTTTAAATATTGCTCGGAGCCACATGAAATGGTGCTCCACCGGTGCGTATCATTGTGCTGTAGAAAAACAAAAG
>CALCDZ010000008.1 GCA_937900255.1 uncultured bacterium | reverse complement strand
ACGTCGTCACCCCGAGCCCGGCCACGAGCCAGGCGTGCACCCCGACGACGGGAGGTCAGACCAGCGGTAACCTGATCGCCGATCCGGGCTTCGAAGCGGGCGACGCGGGGTTCGCTCCGCAGAACGCATCGGACGCGTCCGTCCGCTCCACGACCAACCCGATTTCCGGAACCGGCAGCTTGGCGGTCTCGATCAACAGCTGGGGGAACAACGTCTGGTGGACGGATGCCGTCGCCGGGACCTCGCTCCAGAACGCCACGCAACTCTCCGTCTCCGGGAAGGTGCGCGGCGATCGCGTCCAATCCGGCACGGTCGTCCAGTTCTGCGCTTTCGCGTACTACGGCGACGGCAGCTTCTCCCAGAAGTGCAGCGATCTCAGCAGCGTTGCCGGCGCCCTTATGAACGCCGCTCCGGTCCTTGACTTGGACGCGACGCGTGCCTTGGGCACGGTCGGCATTCGCATCACCATGAACGGCTCCGGTCCGGTCACGTATGCGTTCGATGACGTATCTGCCGTCCTGACGCTGCCCGCCGGCACCCCGCCCCCGTCCTGCACCGCCGACACCTGGAGCTGCACCGACTTCAGCGCGTGTGCCGCCGACGGCACCCAGACGCGGACTTGCAACATGACATTCGACTGCCCGAACGTCGTCACCCCGAGCCCGGCCACGAGCCAGGCGTGCACGACCCCTCCGGCCGACTGCACGGCCGACACTTGGACTTGCACCGACTTCAGCGCGTGTGCCGCCGACGGTACCCAGACGCGGACTTGCAGCATGACGATGGATTGTCCGAACGTCGTCACCCCGAGCCCGGCCACGAGCCAGGCGTGCACCCCGACGACGGGAGGCAGCGCCGCAAATCCGACCGCACCTAATGACCTGTACGCCGCCGGGATCTCTCCGACCGGGATTTACCTGAAGTGGTCTCCCTCGGCCAGCCCGAGCGTTCCCGGCCAGTCTCAAGGCAGGATCGTCAGCTACCGCGTCTCGCGCGATGGCGTCCAGATCGCGACCGTCACGAACGCCTTGCGCTACCAGGACTCCGGCCTTGCGACAGATACGACGCATGCCTACTCCGTCGTAGCGGTCGATAACGCCGGCAAGACTTCGTCAGCTGCGACCGCGTCCGCTTCCACTATCCCGGCGATGCCGGTAGGCGGAGTTTCGGCGCATCCGGTGCTCTTCCCTGCCGGTGAGATCGATCATCTCGTCGCGGGCGGCAGCGATTGGGTCGCCCAGAAGCAGTTCTGCGATTCCAACCTGAACAGCCTCATCAGTCCCGGCTATGCCGGTTGGGATTGGCATGACGCGGCGGTCGCTTACGGCACCTGCTACCAGGTGGCCAAGCGGCAGAACGACACCGTCAACGCCCAGAAGTACGCCAAGAAGGATCTTGCCCTCGCGATGGTCCTGGCGCGCGACCACAACAGCGGCACGGACGATCCCTTCAGTCAGCCGCTCGGTCTCGGCAACGGTTCGCAGCGCACCTTCACGCTCCCGTTCGCGCCCATGTTCCCTTCCCAAGTGAAGGTCACGCTCGTCGGTACGGCGGAAATCCCTGTCGTGCGCGCTGCGACCGGCAGCGATATCCTCGACAAGTTCGCCCCGATCATGAAGGTCAGCAATACCGCCGGAGGCTCTGCCGATTACCCGGCTTCCTCGTATGACCTCCGTTATCGCGATGGCCTGGACGTCTATCGCCTGGCCTGGCCTGCGTCCCCCAAACCATCCGCCGGAGCCACCTATTACGTCACGATCGCCGACGGCGCCTCCACGGTCCTTTCCGCCGGCAGCTACGCCGTGAGCGGCACGACCCTGACCCTGAATGCGGCCCCCGCGGCCAATCAGGTCGTCATGGTTTCGTACATCGGCACCAACTACGAACAGACCGGCAACAAGCTCGGAGGCGTGAACAGCGTCCAACCGGACGGCCCTGGCTACCCGATGCGCACCTTCAACCCCGGCCTCGCCGCGGCATATGATGCGCTGTACGATTCTGGGCTCCTCACGACTGCCCTCAAGACCGAGTTCTATGGCGTGCTGAACCGGCAAGTCGCCTGGTGCAGGGACTACTGCTACGAGAACGACGGCACTGGCGGCCAAGTCGGCAACTACTTCATCCGCGGCCTCTTGGGCGGCACCTTCGCCACCGCGTATGCCACCGACGGCGAAAACCCGTCCGCTCCGCAGCTTAAGGCGTTGGCCAACACTCAATTGGCGCAACTCTACGAAGGCATCGCCAAATACATCCCCGACGGCTACGGTCCGCAGGGTCAGTACGCGAACGGCACGACCAACGACATCCTGCAGTTCCTGGCGCTCTACCGTGACGTGACCGGTCTTGACCTCATGTCGCGCCTCGACTGGACCAAGAACGTCGTACCCGCCACGATCCACGGCACGAAGCCGGACCTGCGGACGTTCTACGACGGCGGCGACTGGGACAACCTCCCGGCAGCCCCTCTCGAAACGGCCATGCAGTCATTCGTGCAGTATCAGCCGACGAACCCGAACGCCCCGTTCGCCCGCAAGCTGCTCCAGGAGCTCGGGAACACGGTCACGGGCACGGTCACGGATTATCGTTCGTCCTACCCGCTCTCCTATTTCGGCCGAGTCGCGAGCCCGATGTATTCCCGTTCCGACTGGGGTCCGAACGCGGTATGGATGTCGCTCGTGTCCAATGATACCGGTGCGGTCGCGCACCAGCACAAGGACGCCGGGCATGTCACCATCAACCGTGGCACGGACTACCTGCTCGATAACGCTGGCGGTTACGGCTACAGCGACACCCGCTACCACAACACTTTCCTGATCGACGATCGCGGCATCGCCGGCTACAATCCGGTCTCGGTCTACCCTCCGGATCAGGGCTGGTGGGGCAGCGAAGCGCAGATCATCAAGCGTTCCGAAGGCGGCGACTACGCCTATGGTCAGGCCGACTATGCCGACAGCTACCTGAAGAACGACGGCGTCAGCAATTCGGTGACGCGCGCGCTCCGCTCCACGGTCCTCCTGCGACCCGACGTCGTCGTGATGTTCGACCAGGTCCAGACCGCGAACGCGGCCATCAAGAAGATCTTCAACCTGAACTTCGCCGGTACCCTCACGAATCAGGGCGGCACGTGGTCGACGACCGTCGGCAACAGCAAGCTCTTCATGCAGCCGGTCCTTTCCCCGGCCACGACGCCGGTCGTGGGGACGTTGACGGGTCCGAACGGCAACGTCTCGGCCAACTACCAGGAGACCGCTACCGGCAACCTGAAGGACAGCTTCCTGCATGTCTTCCAGGCGACGGACAAGGCCGTCGCCGCTCCGGCCGTCGCCAAAGTCGTGCGTTCGGTCGACCGGAACGTCCAGGGCGCCGAAGTCCTGACTGGCGGCAAGATCTGGATGACGCTCTTCGCAGCGTATGATCGCGTCTTCGGCGGCAACGTCCAATACATGGCGCCTTCCGCCGGTGCGCACCGCCATCTGATCAACGACCTCTTGCCGTCGAGCGCCTACGTCGTGTCCGTCACGGACGCCCAGGGCACGATCAGCCGCTCGGTGAACGTCACGACGGACCATAACGGTTCGCTCACCTTCGACAGCGCCTCCGGCGAGACCTACTTCTACGTGACTCCGGGAACGACGGCGCCGACCAGCGCGCCCGCTATCGTCGGAAACCCGAACGCGTAAAGAGCGGATGAGAAGGAAAAACACCCGCCGGCCGGCGGGTGTTTTTGATGCCTTTCCCGGCCCTGCCACGTCATCGGCTGGGCGTGATGAGGTTCGTGACGTTCATTTCGTACCATGCCTTGCTCGAGACGATCTCGGAACGGCTCATGATCCAGGGATTCCAGTCGAAGGTCGCTCCCTTACCTGTGTCATCGCCTGAGCGCACGGCTTCCTCCCGCGCATAGTAGAGGTTCTTCTCGTTCAGGACCCCCTCCTTCTGGTAGCGGCGCACCAGCCCGAGGACATCCGGTGAAAGCATCGTGAGTTCGAACAGCCTGATTTGGGACCCTTCGCGGCGCGAAAGGGCGACGTTCGAACGCAAGATGATCCGTTCGACCGGGATGACGGTCAGCACGGCATACATCCAGAGGAAGAGGACGATAGGGAAGCGGATGAGACCGGCCTTTGCTCGGGTGATCGTCTTGGTCCCAAGCCAGGACAGGAGGATCGCGCAGAACACGACCGTGTAGGATGCGAAGAACTTCTCATAGCTGAACCCGTAATACGTGACGTAGAGGGCCATGCGATAGCCGGCGGAAGCGAGGAGCAGGAAGGAGGCGGCTACGAAGGCGAAGAGCAGTCGCTGCACCGCGGAAGGAGTCTTGCCGTAGATCGTGAAGCAAAAGAGGATGTTGATGGCGGTGAGGCACAAGAGCTGCCAGAAACCGTCCTTCACGAGCCGCTCCGTCGCGCTGAACTCGATCGGAAGCCTCCCGACCCATAAATGGCCGACCTGGATCCAAAGGAAGAGCATATACAAGGCCAAGATGCCGCCGAGCACGATGCCTGCGACGATCGGGTCGACCCTGTCGGCCGCCGGCTCTTCGGTCGTGGATGCGGAAGGCCTGGTCCATGCGAGCAGCGCCGACACCAGGCCGATCGCGAGAAGGAAGAACGCCAGGATTTTTCCGAACAGCCATGTCGTGAACAGCTTCATCAGCCAGTCGTTCACGAAACCCATCGCGGCCGCGAATTGCGCGTCCGCCGACGAAAGAAGCGGGATCACGACGATGATCGCGACGAGAAGGAAGAGAAGCGTGCCTGTGACGACGCGTTTCGCGACGCCCGGATTCCGCCTCGCACGGAGAGCCAGGCGTTCGATGAGGTCGCCGGATTTCCGGATATGCGTGAGGACGGAAATCGACCGGGCCACGAGGGTTTCGACGGTCTTGCCTGTCCAGCGCGTTTGGTCGTGCGCGGTGAGGAAGGCGCTGTTGTAGAACAGCGCGAACATCGAGGGAAGCACCAGCAGGCTCACCGTCTTCAGGAACGGATTGTCGTAGAGCAGGTAGCTCAGGACAATCAGGCCGATCGGCATGATCCAGAAGGCGTTCTTCCGTAGCGAGACTCCTTCGCGCCGCATCGCCCAGAGGAAAAGCGCCGTGGTTCCCCCAAGGTAGAGGAAAGCGTTCAGGCCCAGGGCGTATACGCCGCGCGTGAAGAACCCCCAGAGGAAAACGACCCAGAACAGGGCAAGCGAGAGGCTCCAGACCAGTTTCGTCCTCTCGACGGACGATA
Source organism: uncultured bacterium (assembly GCA_937900255.1). Lineage (GTDB taxonomy): Bacteria > Patescibacteriota > Patescibacteriia > SG8-24 > DYFX01 > DYFX01. The sequence goes on along the minus strand of CALCDZ010000008.1, from coordinate 40,061 downwards.
ATGGCGTCAAACGTGCATCTTCCCGTACGTTCATAGCGGCGCTGAAGATTTAAGGCTGAAGTTCCGAATTTATTACAGCACGGTTCTTGCCTGAACGGAAGCTGGGCCGGACCGGCGCGCCCACGCCTTGCGGGAGCCGCCGTTCCGTAGTACACCTGATGCAGGATCGACTCACTCATCCACGACATGACATTCTCACTCCTCCTGTTCGCCGTGCTCGTCGCCTTCGCCGGGTTGCGCACCGTCCAGCAGTACCAGAAAGGCATCGTTTTCCGATTCGGAAAGATCGTGAAGATCAAGGACCCGGGCTTGAACTGGATCATCCCGCTCTTCGAGCGGATCGTGCTCGTCGACATGCGCGTCGTGACCCTGCCGGTGCCGCCGCAGAAGATCATCACCAAAGACAACGTCTCGGTCGATGTCTCGGCCGTCGCCTATTATAAGGTCGTCGATGCGGTCAAGGCGATCGTGGCCGTCCAGAACGTCCGCGATGCCATCGACCAGATCGCCCAGACCTCGATGCGCAACGTGGTCGGCAAGTTCCAGCTCGACGAGATCCTTTCGGAACGCGACACCATCAACAGCGAGATCACCAAGATTTTGGACGCCTACACGGAGCAGTGGGGCGTGCTCGTAAGCGCCGTCGAGATCAAGGACATCCAGCTGCCGGACGACATGCAGCGCGCCATCGCCAAACAGGCCGAAGCCGAGCGCGAGAAGCGCGCCAAGATCATCTCGGCCGAAGGCGAATATCTCTCGGCCCAGAAGCTGGCCGACACCGCCGACATCATGATGGCCCACCCGATCGCCCTCCAGCTCCGCAACCTCCAGACGCTCGCCGAGATCGCCACCGAAAAGAACTCGACCATCATCTTCCCGGCCCAGCTCATGGGCACCGTGAACGACATCCAGAACTTCCTGGCGGCCGAGAAGGGGAAATAAGGCTGTCGGGAAGGCAAGAAACACCCGCCGAGGAGGCGGGTGTCTTTATGGTTCGCGTGCCGCCCTTGACGGACGCGTTCCGGTCTCAGGCTTTCGGCAGGTTAAGGCCGACACGGTTGCCTTCGCTGTCGATGATCCAGGCGAACTGGCCGAAGTCACCCGCATCCATCTTCGGCACCACGACCTTTCCTCCGAGGCTTTCGACGTTTTTGAGGATCCCGTCCAAATCTTTCTCGATGCGGAAGTAGACGTTGGTGCCCTGTTCGCTCGGTTTCGCGTAGTCGGGCGCGCAGCGGATGATGCCGAGCAGGGGGGCGTTCGGTGATGAAAGGAGACCTCCCATTTCGCCGCCGACGGTACGGACCGGCACGTCCCTGCCGAGGATTCCGGAGTAGAATTTCGCCGCGCGTTCAAGGTCGGTCGCGTAAATCTCGAAAGTGGTGATGATGGCGTCCATATGGGCTTAAGGTCTGTTTTAAATGATGGATACAGTATAGAAACGGGATGCGACATGCGCAAGTATTTACAAAAATGTATGTTACTTACTATCATGCAAGCATGAAGAAGTACAAGATCAGCGGGCGGACATACGTCTGCCCGCTCCAACTCACGCTCAACGTCATGCTCGGCAAATGGAAGGGAATCATCCTGTGGGTGCTGCTGTACGATACGCCGGTGATCCGTTACGGGGAACTGAAGAGGAAAATCGACGAAGTCGAAAAAACGACCGATCGCATGCTCATTCAGGCCCTGAAGGATCTGGAGAAGGATGGGCTCCTGGAACGCAAAGCCTACCCCGTCGTGCCTCCGAAGGTCGAGTATAGGCTGAGCAGGGCTGGATTGCGCTTCAAGCCGGTCGTAGACGCGCTAGAGGCGTTCGGCATGGCGTATGAGGTAGGGTAGGTGGCGAAAAGCTCTGGACATACGGCATACGCCTCTTGACATTGACGTTACGTCATCCTTTAGGGTAGGAAGGTATGATCATAGACGTATGCCATACACGGTCCGCCAGCTGGCGAAGCTTGCAGGCGTGACGCCTCGGACCCTCCGGTTCTACGACCGGCAGGGCCTGCTTTCGCCTGCCAAGGTGGGCAAGAACGGGTATCGATATTACGGCGAGAACGAGCTGATCCGCCTCCAGCAGATCCTCTTCTTCCGTGAGCTCGATTATCCGCTTGTAGAGATCAAACGGATGATGGGGCCCGGGTTCGACGTGGTCGAGTCGCTCGGGTACCAGAAGCGCCTTCTCGAGCTCAAGAAGAAACGCCTCTCGAAGATCATCCGCACGATCGATGACACCATCATCCATATGCGAAACGACACCAAACCGACCGATGCGGACATCTACGGGGCGTTTTCGACCGAAGAGATTGAAGCGTACAAGAAGGAAGCCGAAGAACGTTGGGGTCACACCGAGGCATACAAGGTCTCCGCGGCGCGCGCGGCCAAGCTCACGAAAGAGGATTGGAAGCGGATGCATGAAGAGGCCGATGCGCTCATGCGACGGCTCACGGACCTCCTCGTGGCCGGAAAGACGCCCGACAGTCCGGAGGTGCAGGCCGAAATCGCCAAGCATCATGCCGGCATCGAGGTCTTCTATCCATGTTCCATGGAGATGTATCGCGGCCTCGGGGACATGTACCTGGCTGATGAGCGGTATTCGGACCAGTATCGGGTCTTCCACAAGGATCTGCCCGAGTTCATCGTGAAGGGAATGCACGCCTTCTGCGACGCACGCACGGGAAAATGAACGAAGAAAGAACCGCCCGTACGGCGGTTCTTTCTTATTGAAGGGGGTCGGATGTGCGCCAGCACGTCCCCCCCGATGGCCAGCGTGTCCTGACTGTGGCATTTCAAGGCAGTCTTGGAAAGCGGTTGCTCCAACGGTCGGTGCTTACGGACGAGTGCCTTGATCAGGAAAATCTAGACTGAGGATAGCCTTCTCATTCTCGAAGAGGATGAGAAGGCTCGCCTTCTTTTCCAGTCGATAGGCCTCAGCGTCCTTCAATAGGCCGATGGCAGGAGGAGCAGCAGCACCGCTTTGCCCCCTGATGACATGCGACCCTCCTTTCTTCAAGACTCGATCATATACAACCGCGTCCGTACGAAACCAATCACCTCCGAAGTCTCCGATGAGGTCGGCGAGCCCCAGGATATAGCGTCCATCATCAGAGGTCACGAAGCGCGCACCGTTTCCGTATAGCTTCTGCGCGACGAGGAGGGTCGGGAAAGCGTCTCCGGTGCCGTATCGTTCGAGACCGGCCGTACTCAGTAAGAAGCGTTGCCCCTCCGCGATAGACGTCATGGCAATATACCGTCTTTCGAGCGGCGGCAATTGGGTCCATCCGTCGACCATGCGCAGGTGCCATACGACCCCTTTTGGAGTATCCTCCGCGTAGGCATCGGTCACCTCTTCCGGTTTCGGCAGGAATCTCAAAAGTGGGTCGGGCGAGTTCCATGGAAGCGCATCACGCCGTCTCCAAATGGCTTCGTCGGGATCGAAACTATCAAGAACCAACATGGTTTCCGAGCCGGGTTCAGCCGCGCTTTCGGTGTGCGTAGCATAGACTCCTCGAGTCGAAACGATGAACCGCTCGAAATCGATATGCTGGGCGCCTTTGCCAGCGAAGGTTTCGGGGCCATAGTATGTCCAGCTGTCGTCGTCAGTCCGGTAGCGTGCCGCACCGCCTCCGCACACGGAATCGCCGTTGAAGACAGCCCATGTTTCATGTGCCCGAGCATGAGGCATGACGCTATACTGCATGCAGTGTCCGCCAAGCTCATCACGATATGTCCTCACGCTTCTCTTGGATCGGTCAATCTTCGCCAGTCCATTGAACGTCCCGACCCATAACGTACCGCCGTCCAGCACGAGCCGAAGGTTTTGGGCGTTTTCCAGTCCGTTGGATGCATCAAAATGGTAGGCGATACGATTGGCCGCCATGTCGATCTCGTAGACACCGTCGTTCCAGCAAGCGACATACAAGATTTCCGCTTCAATGGCCAAATCTCCCGTCAGGCCACCAGGACACTGGAATGTTTTCGGATCTGTCATGCGCAGGAGCTTGCCATTGCGGCCATATTCAAGCAGATGACGGTTCGAGGAAACGATGATGTGGTTCTTGTAGGCCACGGCAGCTCTGAGCGAACCGTCCTCTGGAGTCGATGGCAAGTCTTCGATCCGTAGAGCCTCTAACGGAACAGGCGGTATCGTGTCGATGAACACAGGCGCTTCGGGCAGTTGGGTCGCCAAAAGCCGTCTCTCCGACTGGGTCACGGTCCGCGACGGCAGGTCGACACTCCTCGCGCTGGGTCGATCCGTAAGTACCAAGAAGATCAAGATGGTTGCCGCAAAAAAGCTGCCGAAAGCGAGCAGTGTCTTTTTCATTGGAGGTCCAGCGAGTGAATTATGACGCCTATTCGCGCACTATCGGCCCGGCATCGCCTCTGTGGCGTCACGTCCTAAATGTGCGGTGGAAGACACAGCATCAACCGATGGGGGTTAGTACCGGGGGGGGTGATCGTGAGGGGCGGTGCCTTTCGGAAAGCGTGCGGCGAGCTTCGCCCGAACGAACCGTCCGAGCTCAAGCCCGACAAGTGCACTGACGAGGGCGGGCGTCACTATTAGGCACAGGGTTCCTATGACCTCGGACTGACTGTAAATAAAAGGTCCGGAGAAGAAATAGCTGGCAGCCTTGAAGGCGAAAAGATACCCGATGACGACCTGTGCGAGGTCGGAAGCGAGCCGAGACACGAAATCCTTTCTCCATCCAGCCGCCACTCCCGTAATGAACGTTGCGATAGCGAGTACGACAGCAATCGCGTATCCGCTTGAGATGATCGGGAACAGGATGAACGTGGCGAGCATCGTGAGGACGAGGAGCATAAGATGACGCGAATAATAGGCACCCCCATCATACTAAATCCCAGTGGCTGGCGCGAAAGGGACGGGCTGGATGGTGACCGAAAAACTCCCCACCGCGAGGTGAGGAGTTTTTGGTAGACCAGATCACTCAATCATGGAATGAGATTGTCACTGACCTTAAAGCCTGGTCGGGGTTTGCGCAAGATATTGGAATGCCGATATTACAACAAATTGAATAATGCCAGGCGGGAATGGAACAGGTTAATTAAAGTAAAAAAATGACTATCAAAAAAGAAATCGAGTATCGGCTTTTTATACAGTGGCTTGCTACGCCTGATATCGCGCGTGAGCTTAAAACCCAAACCGCATTTGCAGAGAAATTTAACGTGGCGGAAAAGACGCTTTCTGAGTGGAAAGATCGAGACGGTTTTTGGGAGGCCGTAAACAAGGAAAATAAAAAGCTGTGCAAAAATAAGACTGCGGAGGTGCTCAACGCGCTTTATCGAAAGATAACTACGAATGCAGCAGCTGCCGAAGTGAAGTTGTGGCTTGAATTTGTCGAGGACTGGAGTGCAAAGACTGAAGTAAAAATTAGAAGGCTGGAGTCGGCTGACCGGGATCAGATTAGCGATGACAGACAGAAAATGTTGGTAAAGGAATACGAAGAGGGCATGAGAAAAATACTTATTGGGGTGAAACCAGCTCCACCGCCCGCGTCTTAGGGTGGGGATAACTCTCTTGACCGACTACTACAAAATGTATAAGATGGCCGTATCGAACTTTCAAAACTAGGTAAAGCCGCATGGCTCAAGCGAATCTGATTATTTTGACGCCTCACCGCGTTTAAATCTTCTTCGCCAAGTTCGATGAAGAAGAGGTTTCTCACTATCGCCCTTCGAAATTGAGATCTGCGCGTCAGCAGGTGGACCCAGTAATGAGCGGGTAAAATTGCCCCTCGCCAACTGCACATTGCCCCCCCTCATGAAGGATCACAGTGATCTAGAAGGGGCCCGAAGTCACGAGATGGATAACTGAAGACAGAATTCAGATATCACTCCGCGAGACAGTGGCCGCCCACGAATCATAGATTTGGGCGAGAGCAATGAGGACGTAATAGATTGAATAGATCCAAGAGAAGTAGAAGAGAAAGAGATAGTTTCCGAACGTGACCGCTTATCACCCCCAAGGTATTAAGCTCTGTCGGAATGCCGCGCTTCAGATTTTAAGACCATGGGGGCTGAAAGTAGTCACGATTATAAAGGTCGTTCTCATCATAAGAGACTAATCCCTCCCGTTTATGACCATGAACATCGTGCAGTACTTGCAGATCAACGGTGTTACCTTGGGCATTCCGAGCGTGGGGGCTGTGAAACATGATTTTCCGCATCTTGCGGATCATCCAGATCGTGATCTGGATCATCCGTTTGATCATGGAAATCGTGAAGTAACGGCCCCTTAGTCATACATGAAGACATTTTCTCAGCTATTAAAACAGATCCGAGAAACGAGCGAACTGACACAAGACCAACTCGCCCGTATTTTAGAGGTGTCTACGATCTTGGTTTCTATGATCGAGACTGGACAAAAGGAGGCATCCAAGAAATTTGTAATTCGATTGGCCGAAAAGCTTGAAGTTCAACCGGGCTCTATCATGCCGTTCGTTTTCATAGAAAAAATTCAAAACGAAAAAAAGATTTCCAGGACCGAGAGAGCTTTTATTTCTTTGGGGGAGAAACTGCAAGATTATTTGATCAAGGTGAAGGCAAGGCGGCTCAAGAAATATGTCTAAACAGAACCGTTATCCTAAATTAAACATTTGGAGTGTAGAGGAGCTTGCGAGGCGGATTGCATTTGGGAGCTTTACGAAAGATGAGGCTGCCCAGCTCATTAGTGATGTACAGAGAAATTTTGAAAAATACTGGCGCGACACGGAACACTCCCAACCAGGAAAGCAAAAATATGTTCGCAGTGCCGCCGGAACTCCACTGGGGGTCTTGCTGGGGCATATAGATAAAAGAATCCTGAAACCTCAGGATCATTTAGTGCCCGACTTTCTCTTCGGAGGGCTCTCTGGAAGAAATCATATTCAAGCCGCCCAAACCTTACTGGGAGCAGACCGGGACAGAATCCTGCTGGGGTTGGACATCACCCGTTTTTTTGAGCAGATAGTTGAGGCTAGAGTCTTTTATTTCTTCAATCAGAAATGTGGTTGTAGCGCAGAAGTAGCACGTCTGCTCGCCAGACTCTGCTGCGTTCCCAAGGGTCCAAAGAATAACCCTGAAACCACCAAAACACTTGCAAGAGGTTTTGCGACGTCGACCCGCCTAGCTCTTTGGTGTAATTTAGATACTTTTGTTAGGGTCAGTTGGTTGGTTAAGAAAAAGCTAAAGAGACACGATCCAAAACTGACAATCTTTGTGGATGATATCGGCGTTACTGCCTCCAAGGTTAGCGTCGAAGAGATGGAAAAAATTTCTAAACAAATTCAGGATTTATTAGTTTCCAACGATCCTAATCAGCCACTTCCGATCAATCCAAAAAAGGAAAAAATTGTATCTTTTTCAACGGGCAGGGCTGAGCATTTGGGTCTGAAACTCGGTCGAAGCAAGCTTGCGATAGGAAGTAAGAGCCAATCAAAGCGGGATAAGGTTGATGATGCGCTAAAAACGGCGACCTCTAAAGATGATAGGAAAAAGCTTTTAGCACGCAGGAAAGGGATTTATAGATACGCACGCCAGGTAAGAGGTAATAGGTAAAGACACAACTACTCAGATCTAAACCCGATTCTCCGTTCACCATTTATATAATCGGGAATGTCTCGGTTTCTTGCGGCAACCGACTTTTCTATCTCTTGTACATGCGACAGCAATAACTTGTCATTGAATTTCTCGCTAGCCGCACGTGCCTTAAGTAAATAGTGTCGAGCCGAACGGAACTGGTAAAAAGACTAATATCACCCCCGATCCCAACTTGGCACAGATTGTCCGGGCTGGCTTTGAAGAATATGCCAAGGGCGGTCGGACATTTGAGCAGGTCGCAAGTTTTTGGAGCAATCTCGGACTGGTCACAAAAAAAGGGAAAGCCATCAAAGCTCAGGAGGTGCAGAAGATGCTCAGGAACCCAGTCTATTGCGGGATCATCAAGGCATTTGGCGGAGAATGGCCGGGCGGTTTCGAACCGATCATTACTCGCCAGCTGTTTCTCGCTTGCCAAAGCAATGTGGGAAATTCCAGCTGGTCCAAGCCGAGGAAAACCGACAACGCAACATTTCCCCTGCGTAAGATCGTTGCATGCTCTGAATGCGGTCAACCCTTAACGGGCAGCGCAACACGCGGGAGACAGGGCAAGCGATACCCCTATTACCACCACTCCAGCAAGAGTTGCTCAAAACCCAAAACCATTGCGAAGGAGAAGTTCGAAAAGTCATTTTTGGAGCACCTGACCAAAATGACACCCGGTCCAACTTACGAAAGATTATTCAAGTCCGTTGTCTTGGATGTTTGGAAAGGCAATCACAAGGCATTTGATGAACAAAGGAAAACTGCACGAAGACGCATTGAGAAGCTTGAGCAAGATAGGCAGCGCGTTTTCGATATGCACCGAAACGGAGTCTATTCCGATCAAGACTTCAGGGATCAAAAGACGATTGTTGAAAGACAGCTAGAGGGTCAGTATGCGCTGATTGAGGATCGACGCGCCGATGAATTTGATATGACAAAGGCTTTGGCGCATTGCTTCGAGTTTGTCGGCAATGCAACCCGGACTTGGCGCGAGCTTGAGGGAAACCACCAGGCCCGAATCCGCTTTCAGAAGCTTTTGTTCAAGGATCGGCTCACCTATGACGGACAAGGTTTTGGAAACAGCGTTTTGTCGCCAATCTTACAACTTAAAGAGACTTCCTCGGTGAGAAAGTCTCTTCTGGTAGCCCGAGAGCAATATCTGTCGAAAGGAGTACGGGCGCAGACCCCTTTTAAGTCTTGAATACGTCGATTAGGGCAAACACCACGCCCAGAATGACAAAGGTGATTTGGAGATACAGGGAGGTTTCAGAGGAGGATTTGGAATTAGTTGCCAAGTCATCCATCACTCTTTTGGCATCAGCGCGGGCCTCGCCATCTTCGGGATTACCACCAAACCCACTCACGGTTCAGACCAGTAGCGGGTACCACTGCTACTACAGGCACCCCGGACAGACGACACCTAATACAGTGCGTCTCAAAAATCGGAAGGTTGATATCCGAGGCGACGGCGGCTATGTCATCGCACCGCCGTCCATTCATGCGACAGGCAAGAAATATGAGTGGTTTGGGCTTTTAAGCCGAAGTGACATCGCGGAACCACCTGACTGGCTGGTTAATATCGAGGTCGAGAGAATCGACAAGGCGATTCAGTCCAAGATGTTTGACTTTCATGGTGGGGTCGAAGAGGGCCGTCGGAATGATACAGCCGCGCGTCGGATTGGTTCGTTGTTGCGCGGTAGACAGGAGGGTGAATGGGAGTCAGAAGTATGGCCCCTAGTACTGACTTGGAACGAGACCAATCGTCCTCCCCTTGAGGTGAGGGAACTTCGGGCCACTTTCGACTCGATTACGAACCGCGAAAGAGGACAGAGAGCCAAGCCATACCCGACCATATCTATCGGCCAGTTGCAGAATGCACAGGAGGTTCAAGTCGAGTGGGTGATCGAAGATCTCATCCCCGCCAAGACAATCACGCTGCTCTCCGGGCATCCGGGCAGCTACAAAAGTTTCATCTCGTTACATGTGGCGATCAGCCTGGCGACGGGTGGAAAAGTGTTCGGTCGGTTCTCGACGAAGCGATCAGTCGTTCTCTATGTCGATGAGGACAGCGGGGATGCGAGGTTGATGAAAGAAAGACTCAACCTTCTAAAGGCGTCTGAAACCAGCGAAATTGAATTCATCTATCGTTCGGGCGTGCGCTTGGACGACAAGTCTTCCGTCGACCGGCTTGTCAGAACGGTGGAAGACCAAAAAGCCGGAATGGTGATCCTAGACGCCCTCGTGAGCCTTCACGATCAGGATGAGAATGCGTCCGGCCAGATGCGGAGGGTCTTTGACGGTGTCAGGCGACTCGTGGACGCAGGCGCGGCTGTTCTCATTGTCCATCATCGGCGGAAGGATGGATTCGTTGGAACAGGTCGAGGCGCTCAGAGCCTCCGAGGTTCCTCCGACATCCTGGCCGCCGCCGATGGGCATCTCATGTTGGACGTCCATGGAGAGTACGTCCTCGTCCGGCAGGAGAAATCCAGGTACAGCCGCCCGATTGCACCCTTCAGAGTTTCCATTGACCCAGATCACGAACAGCCGTTCAGGTATTTAGGCGTGGAGGATGGATCAAACCAAAATGAAAAGAACAGGCAACAAGCGATACTTGAGCTACTCGGAGAGAACGGGTTGATGTGGGTCAGAGAAATCGAAAGCCGACTCGCTTATCTCGCTTCAGACAAGACACTGAGGAAAAGCTTAGAAGTGTTGACGCAATCAGGATCGATTGAAGCAAGAATAATTGACCAAAAGAAGTTCTACCAATTGAAGGAGACTACAGAGGGATTGGAAACTGGAACACACCCATAGGGTGTTCCGGTTTCTATCCCATTGTGTCCCTATTTTTCTCCATGGTTTTTTGGGTGTAGGAGCATGAAAGCAGCTGTAGTCTATCTTCGCGTCTCTACTGACCGCCAAGCCGAGCGGGGTCTTTCGATCCCCGCCCAGCGTGAGGCGTGTTTGGCGTACGCGCAGAAGTCTGGCTACGAGGTGGTGGGTGAGTATGTCGATGCTGGTGAGAGCGCCAGGAGCGCGGATCGTCCTCAGCTCCAGGACATGCTGACCCGCTGTCGCAAGGACAAGTCGATCAAGGCGGTCATCATCCATAAGGTCGATCGCATCGCCCGAAACACCCATGATCACGCGATGATCAGGGTCATGTTGAAGCAGGCCGGGGTGGAACTGTGCTCGGTGACGGAGAACATCAACGGGACGCCGGAGGGGGAGTTCCTGGAGTACATCATGGCCGCCATGGCCCAGTTCTATTCCCGAAACCTAGCCCGTGAGACCTTGAAAGGCATGAACCAAAGGGCTCAAAACGGCCTCTGGAACGCTCCTCCGCCCTTGGGTTACACCCACAAGCAGGAGGGGCAGATGGGCGGCAGCATACGAAAATGGGTAGAGCCACACGTGGGTGAGTCCCTGCTTGTACGCACCACATTCGAGCTCTATGCCTCGGGGCAGTACACACTGCATATGCTGGCCACCGAGCTTTCTAGGCGCGGCCTCCGCACCCGGAGGGGCAATCTGCCGGGCGTCAGCGTCCTCGCCCGTATGCTTCGCCGGAAGTTCTACATTGGCGTCATTGAATGGAACGGTGTCGAAGCGAAGGGACTTCACCAGCCGATCATCGAGCCGGAGCTTTTCGATCGGGTGCAGAAGATTCTTCGCTCCCGAGGCGGCTACGTCGAACGGCACAAGAAGCACATCTTCATCCTTCGTGGCCTTGCTGTATGCGGCGAGTGCGGCGCTCGCATCACGGGGGAGAAGCACCTGACGAAAGGCGACAAGCTGATCCAGTATTATCGTTGCTCTAAGAGGATTGGCAGGAACGGGACGGGTTGTCAGCAGGATTACGTCACGGTTGAGGAACTGGAAAGCAGGTTCAGCAAAGTCATCGCAGCGATCGAGCTCACTCCGGCCGCCGCCGCGAGCCTCCGTGAGAAGATCAAAGAAACTGCCGCGCGTCAGAGCAGCGAAGAAACGGCTCTGGTCACTGAGTGGCAGAGGAAAATTGAGCAATGCAAGTCGAAGGAGGCCCGGCTGGTTGAGAAGCTGGCGGACGGTGTCATCAGCGATGAGGACTACGGAGCGGCCAAGACCGCTATCGAGAAGGATCGGGCCGAATGCGAGATTAGACTATTGGAAGCTGCTGAAGGTCCACAGAAGAACGCGGAGGTCGTGGAAATGGCCCTCAGCTTCGCTACACGGTGTCGTAAAGCCTACGCCTCAGCTGATGTGACGCAGAAAAAAGTGCTCGTTTCGACCTTCTTTCAGAAGATCGTTGTTAAGGATGGCTTAATTCAAGGGGCTGAACTGAATCCACCCCTAGAAAACCTGCTCATGAAAAGACTTCACAAAACACTCTCGATAGTTAATTACTAAAAAGGATTTTTTCAACCAGACATGACTGAAAGTAAATTGTACGCGGCCACGTTCTTCAGGCAGATAACGCTTAAGAATGGTCACATCACCACCTCCGTCCTGAACGCACCACTGGACTGTATTTTGGCTATGAAAATGCACCGGAAACTACAAAGTCCGGAGGATGTCATGGTTTGATCACGGTCTAATTACGAGGCAGACAATCCTCGGACAGAAGAAGGACTAATACATATAGATGAATCCCGTATCTGTGAGTCGCAAGACATTTCCTGAGGAACGAATCAGATCCGGAAAAACGAATTATTCAGAACACGTATGGAGCACCATTTCCAAATTACGGGGAAAAATGACCCGTATGGGGGTGTGGATACGTTTTCGGTTTATTTTCGGTACTATGATGGGACTATGATTACAAAAAGACAGAAGCAGGTATTAGACTTCGTTAAGCAACACGGCGACCGCGAAGGTTACGCCCCTTCTCTTGTGGAGATCAAAAAGCATTTCAAGCTTTCTTCTGAATCGACCGTGCACCAACACCTTACTGCGCTTGCCGAAAAGGGATACCTAACAAAAGAGAAGCACCAGCCTCGTGGCATCATGGTTGTCGCCGACCCAAAAGCAAAGCTCGCTGATGACATTAACGTTGTTGAATCAACTTCTAAGCAGGCCAACCTCGGTTCGCCGGGTAAGCGTAAGCTAGTGAATAAGTTGAACGACCTCAGCGCCGCTGAGTGGATTCCCGAAACCATCTCGGTTTATGTCCAAAGGGGTTTGGGGACAGGGCACCAAGATACAAAGATTGAAAAACAACATCCGGCTCCATACTCGTTTCAGGATGTGAGTCGGTTGATTAGGTTCTTCACAAAGAAGAATGATCTCGTGCTGGACCCTTTCTGCGGCGTCGGCTCAACGCTGAAGGCCTGCGCTTTAAATGGACGGAGGGGTTTAGGAATTGAGTTGGTTAGAAAATACGCGGACCTGACAAAGCTGCGTTTAGCGGTGGAGCTGGTTGCTGACGATGCCACGCAAATAAACAAGGACCAGAAAATTGTTCTGGGTGACTCCCTGAAGGAGGTAACGAAGTTGGAGAACGATTCGATTGACTTCATCGTCACCAGCCCACCCTATTGGAACATTTTGAAGAAGGCTGACCACAAGGTGCAGCAGGAGCGGGTATCCCAAAATCTTGATACTAAATATAGCAATCTAAAAAAAGATTTGGGCAACATCGATGACTATCAGGAGTTTCTTGATGTGTTGTCCGGATTCTTTAATGACTGCTCGAGGGTGCTGAAGCCCCAAAAGTATATCTGCATCGTCATCAGCGATTTCCGAAACAAGGATAAGTACTACATGTTCCATTCGGATCTCGCTCAGAAACTCGAGCAGGGGAATTTCATGCTGAAAGGAATCACGGTTCTCTATCAACGGCACAAGAAGATTTTCCCGTACGGATACCCGTACTCATACGTGCCGAATATCCATCATCAATACATACTCATCTTGCAGAACAAGAAGGTACCATCCGCTGAATATGCAAAAAAATAAAATTCATCGCGGTGACGCGCTCGAATTGCTGAAGGAGTTGGCTAACGAGTCCGTCGACTTGGTGGTCGCAGATCCACCTTACGGAATCGAAATGGATTTTGGCGGCAAGGAGAGCTGGGGTCTCAATAAACATGCGGCTTGGCTTGCATGGATGAAACTCTGGCTTCAGGAGGCTCACCGCGTTTTAAAACCAGGAGGGTCACTCTTTGTGTACGGCATTCACCACAATATCGGTTACGTGCAATGCTATCTTTACGATCTCGGGCTGTCCTACGGAAGACAGTTCATCTGGTACTACAAGAACAACTGGTCCGGCTACACAAAACAACCGCCCGGAAACTATGAACCGCTCTTGTGGTTCTATAAGGGTAAGAGTTTCACGTACCACCCCATCCGCGAGCCGTACGAGAGTACGGAGCGAATGAAGTATAAAATCATCAAGAATGGCAAGGAGTGGAGACCCAATCCGGCAGGCAAGCATGTTGGCGACGTCTGGCAGATTCCTGTACTGGCAGGAAAAACGTTCTCAAATGAACGAGTGAATCATCCTACGCAGAAACCGCTCGTCATCTGTGACAGGATTATAAGTCACTTTTCCAACGTTGGTGACTTGGTATTGGTTCCGTTCGCCGGATCTGGAAGCGAGTGTGTGAGTGCGAAGCGAAACGGACGAAACTTTATTGGCTTCGAGATGAACCCTGCCTATATCAAAATCGCTGATACTCGGCTGAAGGCCGCGGCACTCATCTCAACTAAGCTGAAGGTGGCGGCCTAGCGTACTGATAGCAATGGTATCGCCCGCATACCCCGCGCCAGACTTCCAAATCACCGCGATTCCAAATCGGTTGAGTAGACCTTGATGGGTTGCGGTAATTTGGTTTTCGAAGCAAGCGACTTTCTGAATCGTTGCGCCACCGATAATTTCTGACCTCAGATAGGCTTCGTAGTACAGAAGCTGACCCAAGGCACCGCGAACCTGATTCATTTCGTCAGACGTCGTGCGGTCCAATGTCTTCACTTCAACCAGATACCCATCCTCACTGAGAATTGCGAGAATGTCGTAGGGGTCTTCATAGAGGCGCGCAGACTGGAACTGGCCAGCAAGCTCTTGGACCATGATGTTGTGGCGTCGTGTGCGGTCTCTCAGAAGCCGACCTGTCTCAGCTACCGCCGCAGCGTCGATCCCCTGTGAAGGTCGAACTTGCTCGGAATTACTACCAGTACCCGCCCGGCCAATCGTTTCAGAAGTAACCATGCGCGGACCACGGACGGATCTCGGCCTCGCGACAGGCGAACTCTCTGTGGCCAACTCGGTTGCCGAAGCGGCCACCCCGGTCACGAGGCGCAAACCATCGTCGTCCTCAACTACGTCAGCTAGCTGAAGAGCGAATTTGGGCAGGACCTTTTTTGCGTTGTCCCAGTTCGCCTGGGTCACGCCTAGCGACGCAATAATTTCTTGCTCCGGTAGGTCGGCTAGATCCGCCAGACGCTCGCGCTCTTCGGGCGTGTCGTCAATCGCCTCAAAGGCAAGAGCGCATTTTGCGCGTGAGATACCCGGTCTATCTTCAATCAGATTCAGTAGCACCTGATACGGGTGCGAAATCCTACCCTGGTCATTGCTCAGGATCATGCCGTTAGCGGCCTCCTTCCAAAAACTCACCCATCCAGCGTCACCGGGAGAGTTCGTAAGTTGAGCCGCTTGTTCACCTAAGACCGAAATATTGACGCTCGAGGTAGAGTCATCAACGAACCCCAACAACCGAAACAACTCGCGCAGTGCTCGTGCAGTCGTGCGAAAACTCTGGCTACTCATCGGCAGCTGTCGCTGAAGCGTGATGTACTCTTCAACGTCCATTGGTGAGTGTCTCGTACCAGCAACCCCAGCCCGAACTAATGCCTCTCCAAAGATACCGTCGTCCTTTGGATTATCTCCGCTCCTGACAAGATCGGCGAGCACCTGCATCCCGCGAGTAATCTTTGTGAGGTCGGCAAATTGATTGGGGAAGCCTTTCATAGGTTTGATTCCAATGATATCCACGTTGTGGAAAAAAGCAACCCCCATTCCCTCGGATGACCTAACTAGTTCGGGGAGGCATCCGGTTCATCAAGTATATACAACGCTACCATTACATGAGACCTGTCTCATCAGGACTTCCTGTTTCCCCGAGCAAGGTCAAATCCCGAAAGGACCCGTCGCCGTCGCGGTGTTCGTCATCGTTGACCCCCTACTTACATAGCCCCCAGTGCTTTTAGGCATTACGAAGAAGCTTCCGTGACCTCGGAGATATATCCGAGAGTGCGGGCCTAAGCTGGCCGAGTATACTAAAAGCGCCCGTGCCTTTCGACACGGGCGCTTTTGGTAGCCCCAAGGGGAATCGAACCCCTATCTGCTCCGTGAAAGGGAGCTGTCCTAACCGTTAGACGATGAGGCCGTGCGGGTTTGTGCAGGGGTAAGGTACGTGGAAACGGGGGTGTCGTCAAGTCCGGGCGGCTCAGGCCAGGGCGATGAAAACGGAACCGATGACGACCAGGACGCCGCCGAGGCCGGACTTCCAATTGAGTTGTTCGTGCAGGAAACTGACGGCCAGGATCAGGGCAATGACGGCCGAGGCACGGTCGATCGGGGCGACCTGCGAAACCTTGCCGACCTGGAGCGCCCAGAAGTAGCAGATCCAGGAGAGCGCGCCTGCCAGGCCCGAGAGCGCGACGAACAGCAGCGCCCGTCCCTGGATGCTCGGGATGGCCTGCCATTTTCCGCTGAACGCCACGACGGCCAGGAGCAAGAGGAACATGAACGCGGCGCGGATCATGGTCGCGACGGTCGAGTCGATTTTCGATAGGCCGATCTTTCCGAAGATCGACACCAGGGCGGCGAAGAACGCCGAAAGCAAGGCGAGCGGGAGCCAGGACCATGAAGACGTCATAGGCTTCCAGTGTAACAAAAAATCTCCCGAGCCGCATACGACGGGAGATCAGGAGAGGCGTCGTCGGAGAGTTGCGAAGACCTCAGGGCCATACCTGTGGAGGCTCAAGCTTGCGTAGGCCTTACCTTTTCCGAGCTTACGGTTGATTTCCACGCACTTCATGCCCTCCAGGTAATGTAGCCGGAAGACCTCGGCTACGTTTTTGGGGCAAAGCTGCGCGATGACGTGTAAGAACGCGTGCTGAAAACGATCTCGGTCCATCGATACGGCAGGGT
Organism: uncultured bacterium; assembly: GCA_937900255.1. Taxonomy (GTDB): domain Bacteria; phylum Patescibacteriota; class Patescibacteriia; order SG8-24; family DYFX01; genus DYFX01. Next base: position 23,338 of record CALCDZ010000008.1, on the reverse strand, counting down.
CGACGTTGGCAGGACTCGCAAGTTCGGGTTCGATATCCTCCAACGAGGAAGCGGTGCCGACGCGGCGTTCCCGCGTCTTCAGCCTCCTTAAATGGTCGATGGCGCAGCGGTTCGCGATTTGGAGCATCCAAGACTTGAACGTTTCAGCCCGCTCGGGATTGAAGGCACGAAAGCACTTCAGCACGAGCGTCTGCATGACGTCTTCGATGTCATGCGGGGCGCTGCGATGCAACTGTCGCGCGATGATGCCTCGTGCCACGCCGCGGTTTTCCCTGAACAGTTCCAGGAAGAGGGCGTCTTTGCGCGCCTTGTCCATTGTTCCCTCCTGTCGTGGAGAAACCTTGAAAGAAGTCCGTGGAGAAGCTATCATGTGGAATCGTATCCGTCAACCCCCTTGTCATGCGCATCCTCGGCATCGAAACCTCCTGCGATGAGACCTCCGTCGCCCTGCTCGAGACGGACGGGGGCATCGCCCGGATCGGGAAGCACCTCACGGCTTCCCAGGTCTTGAAACATGCCGTTTATGGCGGCGTCGTACCGGAGGTGGCTGCCCGTCTGCACGTCGAGACCCTGCCGCTTTTGATCGATGAACTCGGCGTCACCGGAGAGGACATCGACGGCATCGCCGTCACGCGCGGTCCTGGCCTCATCACCTCGCTCCGCGTCGGCACGGACTTCGCCCGCGCCCTGGCCTACGGCTGGAGGCTTCCGATCGTCGGCGTGAACCACATCGAAGGCCATATCGCGGCCAATTGGATCGGCAAGGATGTCTCGAAGGAGGGCGCCTCGTACGGTCTGCCCGCGCTCGTACTGGTCGTCTCCGGCGGTCACACCGAACTGATCCTGATGAAGGGATTCGGCAAGTATGAACGCCTCGGCTCCACGCTCGACGACGCCGCTGGCGAAGCCTTCGACAAGGTCGCGAAGATGCTGGACCTCGGCTATCCGGGAGGTCCCGAGGTCGGCAAGCGCGCTCTCTTGGGCGACCGCGAGGCATTCAGCTTCCCGCGGCCGCTGCTCAACAAGCCGAATCTCGATTTCAGTTTTTCGGGCCTGAAGACCGCCGTCCTCTACACGCTTCAGACCAAGAAGTCTTGGACCGAGCAGGAGGTGAACGACCTCTGCGCTTCGTTCCAAGCCGCAGTCGTGGAGACGCTCGTGGCGAAGACGCTGCGTGCGGCCAAGGCCAGGAAGGTCAAGACCGTCTTCCTGGCCGGCGGCGTGGCGGCCAATGCGTCGCTCCGGGAGACGCTTTCCGCGCGGGTCGCGTCGGAACTGCCGGGCGTTCAGGCCGTCATTCCCGCTTTCGAATACTGCACCGACAACGCCGCCATGATCGCCATGGCCGGCTATTTCCATCTTTCCAAAAAAGAAGACGACGGTTGGAAGGGGATGGAGCCTGATCCGTCCTGGGAGCTCGGACTTTGATATGGAACGCCACGTTTCCGATTCGGCGAAAGAGACCGCCGCGATCGCCGTCGCGCTGGCCAAGCGCGTGCGTGGCGGGGATGTCGTGGCCCTGTACGGTGACCTCGGGGCCGGCAAGACGACCTTCGCGCAGGCGTTCGCCAAGGCGCTCGGCGTGAAGGAACGCGTGCAGAGTCCGACCTTCATCTTGATGCATGAGCATCGCTTGAAGAGGAAAGGCGGTCCGGCTTATTTCCTGCACGCCGACGCCTACAGGGCCGATGCAGAGGAGTTCCGCGCCATCGGTTTCGACGAGTATCTTGGCCGGGCTGACGCCGTGGTCCTGGTCGAATGGGCCGAACGGATCGGAGAGCTGCTCCCGAAGCGCCGCATCGAAGTGCGCCTCAAGCACCTGGGCGGGGACCGGAGGATCGTGAGCGTCAGGGATTGAAGGTTTCCGTTCCTTCTGCTAGCGTCTATCCAAGCCCTTTCAACTGTCAGACAAATACGGAGGACGTCATGGGTAAGTACCTACGGATCAAGAATCGTGGGGAGTGCCCACGGATATTCCTGACCTTGCTTGGCGCAACGACCAAGAACGACCGGATGGGCGACGTGACGCAGGGCGGCTGGTTCGGTTCGGGGACGAAGTACGCCCCGATCGCGGCCCTCAACCTCGGCATCGCCGTCGCCGTCACATCGCGCGATGACGGGGGCGGCTACCTCATGAGGTATACCGTCGAAGAGAAGGCGTTATCGCCCGGACGCGTGGTCCAGCAGGTCATCCTGAACATCACGGCGCATGACGGTTCGCGGTCCTCGGTGCCCACGGCCTTCACGCTCGATGCCTGCAAGAACTGGAAAGAGCCGATCGGCGATGATGGCATGAAGGCGTTCCGGGTCCTGCGCGAGTATCTTCGCAATGCCGTGGACGCCGATCCGGAAGGATTCGTGATCGAAGAGGTCGATGCGTGCGAATGGCCGGCCAAAGGATGGACGCATGTCTATCTTTCGGCCTCAAGCGAGATCCGGGCGATGCTCCGGGCGCCGGAACGCTACTTCAAGTATGTCGATCCCGATGTTCGTCCGCCGCTCGCGCATGTGGGGAACGGCACGATCTATCCGCGGTCCGATCCGGATCGTACGCGCCTGTTCTCCCTCGGGACACTGGCGTTCTGCAGCGCCGATGCGCGCCTGCGCTCGCGCCATGATTACAGCATCAACGTGAAGTTCGGTCATCAAGGCCGGCCGCTTCTTACCGAGGAGCGGACGTTCTCCGAACTCAGCCTGGTCTACATCGAGATCAAGAAGATGCTCGCGTCCTGGAAGGATGCCGCCGCGCTCACGGATCTGCTCATGGCCATGATGGCGGGGGAAGCTTCTCTTGAGGCCCAAGCGCTTCAGTACTATGAGCCGTGCGATAAGCCGGCAGCGCCCGAATGGCTGGAGGCTTGGCGGCGCGTCTATGGAGCCGAGGCGGTCATCTCCTCCAACCCGTATGCCGACGAATGGGTTCGCTATACCTCGGGCGGCAGGATTCCCGTAGCGGTTCCCCTGATCGGACTGCGCAACTTCCTCATGGCGTGCGGCGTCAAAGAAGCCGCTGAATGCGTACCCGGCATGGTCGCCGGCCAGGAATTCCGCCCAGTGGTCGAGCTTGAGGATTGGGAGATCGAGCGCCTGGTCATCGCTCGGAAGATCATGCATGAAGAGTTCCCGGAGTCCCGAGCATACGGCGTCCAGGTGTTTGAGCCGCTGACAGAGCGGATGAGAGGCATGCTTGGCTTCGCCGCTTGCTCCACGAAACCTCCCGCCCTTTATGTCCAGCGGGCCTGCCTGCGTTCATGGGATACCCTGATCGCGACGCTGGTCGTGCACGAGTGCCGGCATGGACGTACTGGGGTGGACGATGCGAAACGTGAGTTCGTCGATCGGGCGGACCGCGACATCGCGAATCTGCTCATGGACAAGCACGGGCTCCCTCACGAACCCGAGCCGAAAGTCAAGGATATCGCCCTGCTCTCGGTCATCCCCGCCAAACCATAAACCCCCGGCATGTCTGCCGAGGGCTTTTCTTTACTCCTATTCCGCCGCCGAGAGCACTTCGTCGACAGAGGTGATCCCGTCGAGGGCCTTGAGCAGACCGTCCTGGGCCATCGTGACCATGCCCTGCTTCATCGCGATGTCCTGCATCTGATATTCGGAGACGCTGCCGGAGAGGATGACCTTCTCGATCTCCTGGCTCATGGTGAAGATCTCGTAGATGCCGACGCGCCCCTTGAAACCGGAGTCGCCGCATGCCGCGCAGCCTTTGCCCTTCCAGAACTTGAGCGCGGAGAGGTCGATTTTCGCTTCGGCATCGGCGGGGAGTCCCTGAAGGATCGCCTGGACCTTCCTGAGGCGTTCGGCGTCGAGCAGGTCCTCCGTCTTGCAGGCGTCGTGGATGCGTCGGACCAGGCGCTGTCCGATGACGGCGTTCAGGGCCGGGGCGAGCAGGAAGGGCTTCACGCCCATCGAGAGGAAACGGGGGATGGCCCCGGCCGCGCTGTTGGTATGGATGGTGGAGACCATCAGGTGGCCGGTCAGCGCCGCTTGGATGGACGTCTCCGCCGTCTCCAGGTCGCGGATTTCCCCGACCATGATGACGTCCGGGTCCTGGCGCAGGATGGCGCGCAAGCCCTTGGCGAAGGTGTAGTCCTTGGAGAGATCGATCGGGGATTGGTTGACGCCTTCGAGGCTGTATTCGATCGGGTCCTCCAGGGTGATGATCTTGGCGGAAGCGGTGTTCAGCTTCTTCAGGATGGCGTAGAGGGTGGTCGTCTTTCCGCTGCCGGTCGGCCCGGTCGTGATGATCATGCCGTTGGGGCGTTCCACCTGCGCCTTGAGCTGTTCGAAGGCCTTGCCGCGGATGCCGAGCTGGTCGAAGCTCAGGCCGATGGTGGAAGGCTTCAGGAGGCGCATCACCACCGATTCGCCGAAGGAGGTCGGGATGGTGGAGACGCGGACTTCCGTCTTCTGCCCGCCGATGTGGATGGTGAAGCGGCCGTCCTGCGGAGCATCCGTGACGTTGATCTTCAGGCCCGAGAACAGCTTGATGCGCGAGATGACGCGCGGCCAGAGCTCGTGCGGAAGCTCCGCCGCGTCCTGCAGCACGCCGTCGATGCGGTAGCGCACGACGACCCGCTTCTCCTCCGCCTCGACGTGGATGTCGGAGGCATCGCCTTTGAGCGCGCCGGCGATCACGATCGATACGGCGTCGGTGATGTCCGTGCCTTTGAGGAGCTTGGCCAGGTCCTTGTACGTGGACATCAGCCCCTGGTACTTCTTGAGCTCGGCCTCGGTGATCTCGACGCCTTTCACGATCGTGCGGATCTTCGGCAACGCATCGTAGAGCTTGAGGGCGCGGGAGAAGCTCTCTTCCGAGATGATGTAGATGCCGACATTGGCATGCGCGCGCTCGCCGACCTGGTAGCCGGCTTCCTTCACGTCGGCGCGCGAGGGGTCGACCGCCGCGACGCGGACCTCCTCGTCCGTCTGCAGGAAGACGACCGTTTTCAGGGCCTCGGCCTGTTCGCGCGAGAGGAGCGTCAGGGCCTCGGGCGAGATCGGGAAGCCCTTCAGGTCGATGTAGGGGACGCCGAGCAGCGACCCTCGCTTGGCCGTTTCCCGCTCCTTCGCCTGAAGGTCGAGTTCCCGCATCTTCGACGCGAAACGGGCCTGCGCGTCTGGAGTCCCGACGCCCGGTGCCGCTTTTTTCTTCAGGAGATCCTCGATCGAAGGGTTGGCGACGGACATTCTCCGGTCATTTCAGCAGCCTTCCGAACCAGCGCGCCAGTTTGGGCGTGGCGTCATGGCCGCGTTGATGGAGCTTGGTGAAGAGATGGACCCAGACGGCGTACTGGAACGCCGCCAGGCCCGAACCGACGAAGGCGAGGAAGATCACGGCCGTTGCCGCCGCGAGGCCGGTGACGACCGCGAGCGCCAGGCCGCTGCCGAGCAGCGACACTCCGAGGATGAAGGGGACGAGCGCGATGCCGGCGAACGTCAGCGTCATGCCGATGCCGACGGCCGCCAGGAAGTTGATCCCGAAGAGCAGGAGGGACGTCTCCAGGCTGATCAGCCAGTATTTCCGGAAGAGGGCGATGGCCGATTCGACCGCCGCCACGAACGGCAGCCGCTGCAGCGTGATGTAGCAGGCAGCATAGATGGTGACGAAACCGATGATGAGGGTGAGAGGGATCAGCGTGACGAAGCCCGCCAGGTACCCGAGGACGCTCCAGATGTTGGCGTCCGCCAGATAGAGGACTGTCAGCGCGAGCAGAAGGTAGAAGAACATCATCACGGCCAGGCGCGAGAGCACGTTCACGAGCAGGAGCGGTCCGAAGACTTCGTTGCCGGCCGCGAAGGCCGAACGGAAGGTCGCCTTGCGCCCCTTCTCGACGCCGCGCGCGCCCGCGATCAGTCCGCCTTGGGCGGAAACGACGACCCAGGCCGCAAGCATCGCGAGGGCAAGGGCGGTCACGGCCGCCAGAAGGAGCGGGAGCAGGTTCCCGGTCCCGATGTTCTTCATCGCCTGGGCGACCGTGCCTTCTCCCGGCAGCGAGCCCAGCGCGAAATAGCGCCCGAAGCTTCCGTTGAGGCCGAGCCGGCCCGTTCCCTGGATCAGGAGCTCGTAGACCCCGCCGTTTCCCAGAAAGGAGACGAAGAATCCCAAGATCCAGAGAGCCTTGTTCTTTCGCACCGCGTCCCATGCGTCTGCCAGCAGGTGACGATAGAGCGTGCCGGACGGTTTGATCATAGTTCCTCCTAGTGAGTCGAACATAGTGCTTCCAGTATAGCGGAAATCGGATGGTCCGGAAACGCCGGCGGTACGCCGCGGCTTGACGGCCTTCCCGTTCGGTGCTGAAGTGCGGAGTCCGACATCCGTCGGACGGAAGGAGTCGCACGTGCCAGGACTCGCGAAACACGAGACATTCAGCATCTTCGCCCCAGGACCGGTTCCCGATCGGTTCCGCGCCGACCTGGCGGAGGCGCATGAGGACGGCAGGAGACATCCGTTCAGCGCGATTCTCGGCCACGGCGGCGTGAAGCGCGGCGTCGAACGCCGAGTCGTCAAAAACTTCATCCGCCGCGCGGGTTCCTGCGACGGCGCCCGCAACGCCTATTGGGCGGTCTTCTATCATGCCGTCGCCGATCGCCATAAGCACCATCGTTTGGCGTGGGTCTGGGAATGCCTCTCCCAGCAGCAACTGGCGAAAGCCATGGCGCGATTGTCCCAGGACGACATCCATGCCATTTGGCAGACGCGGGTGTCCGGCGATACCGCTTCCGTCCGTTGGTATCGGGCCTGCGCCGGTGCCTTGGCCGTCGCGCGCGCGGCGTACGCGTTCATTCCGCATGGAGGACGATTGTATCTCCCGCATCCGGCCGAGGATGTCAGGGGGAAGATCGACCTCATCTACTGCCTGCCTGGCCCGCACGAAGGCGGGTTCTGCATCCAAGTCAAGAGCAGGATGGGTATGGAGGGGGCGGAAGCGGTTCTCGTCGGGCGGGAGCTTGCCGTATCGGACGAGTCCGGATACTTCCAGAAGATGCTGGAAGGCGTACGGAGCTTTTCCTGCCATCATCCCGGTCATTGGAGGCCGATCCTGCTCACGATCGGTCATCAGCCGGAGCCGTGCTTGCCGTATCAGGCAAGGGGGCTGCCGGCCGTCGAACGATGCGTTTCACGCATGCTCGGTCTTTAATCGAAGACCGGCCCCCTCTGCGGGAGCCGGTCCTTTTTCTCCTCTACGCGGCCATGAGCGCCGCGAACGCTTCCTTTTCGATCGTCTCCTGCTTGAGCAGGACCTCGACGACCTTGTCCATCTTGGAGCGCCGCTCGCGGACGACTTTCTCCGCTTGCGCCTTGCCGTTCTGGATGAGGAGGGCGACTTCCTCGTCGATCTGCTGGGCGATCTTCTCGCTGTAGTCGCGCTGGGAGTGGATTTCCTTGCCGAGGAAGATCATCTCCTCGTGCTCGCCGTAGGTGCGGGGCGGCAGCGCGTCCGACATGCCGAAGCGGGTGACCATGTCCTTGGCGAGCGACGTGGCCTTGCGCAGGTCGCTCGAAGCGCCGGTCGTCAGCTCGTTGAAGATCTCGCGCTCCGCGACGTAGCCGCCGAGCATGACCGCGATGTCATCGATGAATTCGCTCTTGGTGTGCATGCGCTTGTCCTCGGTCGGGAGCTTGATCGTGTACCCCGCGGCGAACCCGCGCGAGATGATCGAGATCTTATGGACCGGATCGGCATGCTTGGAGAAGTGCGCGACGAGCGCGTGGCCGGCCTCGTGATAGGCAGTGACCCTCTTCTCCTGATCGTTCATGATGTAGCTCTTGCGTTCCGGACCGAGCATGACCTTTTCGATGGACTCGAGGATCATCTCTTCCGTCACCTCGGTCTTGTCCTGGCGGGCGGCCAGGATGGCGGCCTCGTTCATCAGGTTGGCCAGGTCAGCGCCGGAGAAGCCCGGGGTGCGTTCAGCCAGCTTGCGCAGGTTCACGTCGGCGGAGAGCGGCTTCTTCTTGGCGTGGATCTTGAGGATCTCCTCGCGGTCGTTCAGGTCCGGCGGGTCGATGATCACGCGGCGGTCGAAGCGGCCGGGGCGCAGGAGCGCCGGGTCGAGCACGTCCGGCCGGTTGGTCGCGGCGAGCACGATCACGCCGGCGTTCGGTTCGAAGCCGTCCATCTCGGTCAGGATCTGGTTGAGGGTCTGTTCCCGTTCGTCGTGGGACCCGCCGAGCCCGGCGCCGCGCTGGCGGCCGACCGCGTCGATCTCATCGATGAAGATGATGCAGGGAGCGGTCTTCTTGGCCTTGGCGAAGAGGTCGCGCACGCGGGAAGCGCCGACGCCCACGAACATCTCCACGAACTCCGAGCCGGAGATGTGCAGGAAGGGGACGTTGGCCTCTCCGGCCACGGCGCGGGCGAGCAGCGTCTTGCCGGTGCCGGGGGAGCCCATGAGCAGGACGCCCTTGGGGATCTTGGCGCCGACGGCGGTGAACTTCTTCGGGCTGCGCAGGAAGTCGACGACTTCTTCAAGTTCCACCTTCGCTTCCTTCACACCGGCCACGTCCTTGAAGGTCACGCGGTGCTTGGCGTCCTTTGGGACTTCGCGGGCGCTGGACTGGCCGAACATCATGGCGCGCATGTTCTGACCCTGCACCTGGCGCATCATCAGGTAGATGAAGCCGGCGATGAGCAGGAAGGGGAGGATGACCGGCACGAGCGTCGCCAGCCAGTAGCCGGCCCCGCCCGGCTGCTTGACCGAGAGCTGCACGGCCTGGAGCTGTTCGGGCGTGACGCCGTAGTCGCGCAGGGACGAGACGAACGATCCGCCCGACTCCTTCGAAGCCTTCTCCTTGGAACCGTCCGCGAGGACGACGTCCAGCTCGCTGCCGGAGATGCCGATGGATTTCACCTGGCCCTTGCTGACCTGCGTGGCCAGGGTCGAAAGGTCGATGTCCTTCGGTTTGGCGCCTCCGAGGGAAGCGGTGGCGAAGATCACTCCGACGCCGACGAGCACCAGGAAGAAGAGGATGATGTTCCGGACGACGTATTTAGGCATTGGGTTTGGTCTCGGCACCCTCGGAAACGGCGTCCTCCATGGCCTTCAACGAGAGGCCCAGGCGGTGCTGTTCCGGCTCGATCGAGACGATCTTGAATTTCATGGTGTCGCCGACCTTGCCGATGTCAGCCACGTTCTTGACGGGCTTCTTCGACAGTTCGGAGATGTGGGCCAGGCCGTGGATGTCCTTGTCGAGCTCGACGAAGAATCCGAACGGATTGACCTTGAGGACCTTGCCCTCGACCAGCTCGCCGATCTTGTACTTCGCGGAGACGTTCTTCCATGGGTCCTGGATGAGCTTCTTCATGGACAGGAAGAGCTTGGAGCCCTCGATGCCGATGATCTCGGCCTTGACGGCGTCGCCGACCTTCACGAGGTCGCGCGGGTGGTCGATGCGCTGCCAGGCGATCTCGCTGATGTGGACCAAGCCTTCGAGGTTGTCGAACTTCACGAAGACGCCGAAGTCGGCGATGGCCGTGATGACGCCTTCGACGGCGTCGCCCACCTTATACTTGTCGAGCACGCCCTTCTGCGCCTCTTCCCAGACGGCCTTTTCGGAGACGATCAGCTTCTCTTCGCGCTCGTTGACGTCGATGACCTTGACGTTCATCGATGTGCCGACGAAGCTCTTGAGCTTCTCGAGGATCTTGATCTTGTCGCCGCCCGAGACGCGCGGGTAGTTGTCGGGAGAGAGCTGCGAGACGGGCAGGAAGCCGTTGACGTGGTTCACGCGCGCGAGCAGACCGCCCTTGTTGGCTTCGATGATCTTGGCGGGGATGAGCTCGCCGGTCTCCATGAGCTTGCGGAGGGTCTCCCACGCCTTCTGCTGTCCGGCGTAGCGGAACGAGAGCTCGACTTCGCCGAGTTCGTTTTCCATGTCGATGACGGTCGCGGCGACTTCGTCTCCGACCTTGAGGTCGGCGTATTCTCCGGCTTCGGCGAACAACTCGCGTCCGCGGACGACGCCGGTCTTGTAGCCTTCGATGTCGACGCGGATCTCGTTCTTGGCGACCGAGATGATCTTGCCTTTGACGACGTCGGCGACTTTCGGGATCTTGAGCCAGTCCTTGTCGGCCAACAGGGCTTTCAGGTCCATGCCGGCGTTTTTGGTATCAGACATATGTTTTTTCGAACCTTAAATAATTAAATTCGGGCTAAGTTAAGTGTTAATTTGAGGCCGCCCGATGGCCCCTTTTAGGCACGGCGAGTATAGGCGAAAGCCTCGTAAAAGGCAAGGCCCCGGAGTGGACACCAGGCGCGTTTCCATGGTACCGATACCGTATCGGAAGAAGGAGGTACCGTGTCCACGCTCATTCAAGTGACGGCGAAGCTGCTGGCCAACAAGGATATTCCGGTCCGTGAGACGGAGTTGGGCGTCGGCGCGGCTTTTGCGATGTTCATGCGGGAGGTCCGGGAGGTAGGGCTGCGGGTCATCAAGGTACTGCCGCACCGGCTCATGACGAACCAGCCCTTGCGGATGCCGGAACGCGCGCGCTTCTTCCTGCAGTACGAAGGGCCGTCGGAGGCGCTCCGCCCTTTGCGTGAGGCGCTCTGGTACTATGCGCTCCACCCGCACCGCAAGAGCCTGCTCGATGCGCATGATCGCGCACGGCTCGAGGAGATCTGCCTTCAGTATCGCCCGCATCTGCGGCGCCATGCCGATGCCTATCATCGCCATGCGCCGGATGGCGATGTGGATGCGCATTGGCGGCTGGCCGTACTCTTCGCCGCTCGCGTAAGCGAGGGGAAGGACATCGCCAAGGCGATGCGCCTGCCGGAGGACAGGTTCGAGGATCTGCTCAGTCTCTGGGTCGACGACCCGAATCCCGGCCTCTCGTTCGGAGAGATGTTGTCCAGCGCGTACGCCCCGGCCCGTTGAGGCCGGTTTTTTCTTGTCGAAACCGGGAATCGGCACTGCAGTTTTCTTGCGTAGCCGCCGCTCTTGCCGTATAAATATGTCATCCAATTCTTCATCATCCTCAAATGAAAAAGCTCCTGTTCGCGACGTCCGCCCTGCTCCTCCTGATCGGTGCCGGCTGCAAGGATCTTCCGGAAGGCGAGATTTCCTCTCCCGGCCTTCAGGTCCAGGCCGATCAGCCGGGCGTCGACGTCCGTGTCGAAGGTAGCGGTTCGAAGGGCGACAGCGCGACCGCGACGCCCGACGGCACCAAGGATGACGCCGAGCGCGTCCGTTCCGATCGGGATGGCGCGATGAAGGAACCCGGTGAAGACGCCAAAGAAGGCGATGGGGACGAAGACGACGAGGATGGAGCCTCGTCCATGAAACCCCCGGTCGTGACGCCTCCGCCCGTTTCGGGCTCCTCCTACACGATGGCGCAGGTGAAAGCGCATGCTTCCGCCTCCAGCTGCTGGTCGGCCGTAGGCGGTTCGGTCTACGACCTGAGCGCCTGGATCAAGCGGCACCCCGGAGGTTCGCAGGCGATCCTTTCGCTCTGCGGCATCGACGGCACCGCCGCGTTCAACGCCCAGCACGGCGGCCAGTCCCGGCCCGCCTCCGAACTCGCGGCGTTCAAGATCGGCACGCTCGTCAAGTGATCAAAAGCCCGCTCCGGCGGGGCTTTTGATTCTCGGCGGCCCCCTTGCCCGTCCAGGCTCCGGATGCTAAGCTGGGCCCGTAAAACAGCCTTCACACCGCCTACATGACGATCCAGTTTTTCGGCGCTTCCTGTTTCAAGATCAGCACCAAGATCGGCAACGAGGAGGTCTCGATCATCACGGACCCGTATTCCGAGAAGGTCGGAAAGCTGCCGCGCGGTTTCGCTTCCGATATCCTGACGATCAGCCGCAAATCGCACGAACATCACGATAACGCGGAAGCCGTCTCCGGCGCCTTCCTGATCGATTGCCCCGGAGAGTACGAAGTGAAAGGCATCCCGATCTACGGCATCCCGGCCGTCCACGAGAAGCGGGAGAGCAAGGAGTACCATAAGAACACGATGTTCCATTTCCTTGTCGACGATGTCCGCATCGTCCACCTTGGAGGCCTGCGCGAACCGCTCACGGACGAACAGCTCGCGGCGCTCGGGGAAGTCGACGTGCTGATGGTGCCGGTCGGCGGGGGAGACGTCCTCGGCGCGGAAGCCGCGGCCGACATCGTCGCCCGGATGGAACCCCGCGTGGTCATCCCGATGCACTACAAGATGAAGGACCTGACGCTCGCGGCGGAGGATCTCGCGCCGTTCGTGAAGGAAGTCGGATCCAAGACGATCGAAGCCGACAAATGGAAGGTCACGAAGAAGGACCTGCCTCAAGGCGAGACGTTCATCGTGCTGCTTTCCAAAGCCTGAACCATGCCTCACGAGCCGTACGCCGCCCGCCGCATCGGACATAGCGCCGTCCCGCACGCGCGCCTGCCTCGGTCCGCCTCGTCGCGCGGGAAGTTCCTGCTCCCCGCGCTCGTCGTCGGGTCCATGGTCCCGATCCTCGGGTTGTACTTCGTCAGCCTCCGCCTCCGGGATTCCTTCAACCGGCCGCCGGACTTCCCGCGCTGGACGGCGCTCTCAGGCGTCGTCGAACGGACCAAGCCGATCGGCGAGCAGGCCGGGCGCCTCAAGGACGCCTTCGTCGCGCTGGCCGAAGCCAGGCGCACGCAGGCGGAGGCAGCCGAGCTCCTCAAGCGCAAGATCGATGCCGGCAAGAATCCCGCCACCGCCACTCCTGAAACGCCCTGAACCCCTATGAAGAATCATCCTGACCAGAGCTCGCTCGATATCGTGAACGGCGTCGGCCGGGTCGACCCGCGCTCGATCGTCGAAGAGGTCTCGGAGTCCTACCTGGACTACGCGATGTCCGTCATCGTCAGCCGCGCCCTTCCGGACGTGCGCGACGGATTGAAGCCCGTCCATCGCCGCATCCTCTACGCCATGTGGAACATCGGCCTCAAGCCCGGCGCGAAGTTCCGCAAGTCGGCCAACGTGGTCGGTGAAGTCATGGCCAAGTACCATCCGCACGGCGACGCCGCCATCTACGATTCGATGGTCCGCATGGCCCAGGATTTCGCCATGCGCTACATGCTGGTCCACGGCCAGGGCAACTTCGGTTCGATGGACGGCGACTCGGCCGCCGCCATGCGTTATACCGAGGCGAAGCTCCGGAGCATTTCGGAGCTGATGCTGGGGGACATCGAGCGCGACACCGTCGACTTCGTCCCGAACTACGACGGCGCCCACAAGGAGCCGACGGTCCTTCCGGCCGCGCTCCCGAACCTGCTCCTGAACGGCACGCTCGGCATCGCCGTCGGCATGGCCACCAACATCCCGCCGCACAACCTGGGGGAGGTCTGCGACGCGATCATTCACCTCATCGGCAACAAGGACTGTTCCGTCGAGGACCTTTGCCAGTTCGTGAAGGGTCCCGATTTCCCGACCGGCGGCATCGTCTATGACGTCAAGGAGATCCGCAAGGCCTATGCCACCGGCAAGGGCGGCATCGTCATGCGCGCCAGGACCGACATCGTCGAGACCAAGAACGGCTTCCACATCGTCGTCACGGAGGTCCCGTACGCGGTGAACAAGGCCCAGCTGCTCGAGAAGATCGCCGACATGGTCCGAGAGAAGAAGATCGAAGGCATCAAGGACCTTCGCGACGAATCCAACAAGGAAGGCGTCCGCGTGGTGATCGAGCTCAAGCGCGACGCGTATCCCAAGAAGGTGCTCAACAAGCTCTTCAGCTCCACCCAGCTGCAGGAGACCTTCCACGTGAACATGCTGGCGCTCGACGGCGGCATCCAGCCTCGCATCATGAACCTGAAGGCGATGCTCGAGGCCTACGTCAAGCATCGCCAGGAGGTCGTCCGCCGCCGCACCGAATACGACCTGCTGCGCGCCAAGGAACGCGCCCACATCCTGAAAGGCCTGCAGATCGCGCTCGACAATCTCGATGCCGTCATCAAGACCATCAAGGCGTCCAAGGACAAGGACGAGGCCAAGCGCAACCTCGTCAAGAAGTTCCGGATGGACGAGATCCAGGCGCAGGCGGTGCTCGACATGCGCCTGCAGCAGCTCGCCAACCTCGAAGCCAAGAAGATCACCGACGAGCTCAAGGAGAAGCTGGCGCTCATCAAGGCGCTCGAGGAGATCCTCGAATCGCCCAAGCGCATCCTCGGCATCATCAAGGATGAGGTTTCAGGCCTGAAGGAGAAGTTCGGCGACGAGCGCAAGACGCAGATCGTGGCCCACGGCGTGAAGGAATTCTCCGCCGAGGATTTCGTGGCCAACGAGGCGGCGATCGTGATGCTCACGGCCGACGGCTACATCAAGCGCGTCCATCCCGACACCTTCAAGGCGCAGTCGCGGGGCGGCAAAGGCGTGATGGGTCTCGCCACCAAGGAAGAGGACATCGTGAGCCAGATGTTCACCACCAACACCCACGCCGACCTGCTCTTCTTCACGACCCGAGGACGCGTCTTCCAGCTCAAAGCGTACGACGTCCCGGTCGCTTCGCGCACCTCCAAGGGCCAGGCCATCGTCAACTTCCTGCAGCTCGCGCCCAACGAGAAGGTCTCATCGGTCATGGCCGTGGCCGAGCTGGCCGATTCCAAATACCTGGTGATGGTCACTCGCAAGGGCGTCATCAAGAAGACCGAACTCGCGGAGTTCAAGGACGTCCGCCGCTCCGGCCTCATCGCCATCAAGATCAAGCCGGAAGACAACCTCGAATGGGTCAAGCCGTCCGGCGGCGCCGACGACATCATGCTCGTGACCGCCCAGGGACAATCCATCCGCTTCAGCGAAAAGGACGTCCGCCCGATGGGACGCACGGCTTCCGGGGTGACCGGCATGCGCCTCAAGGGCAACGACGACTCGGTCGTCGGCATGGACGCGGTCGACGGCAAGGCCGCCGATAAGGGCGCCTTCGATCTGATGGTCGTGATGGAACACGGGTACGGCAAGCGCACCAACCTCAACGAATACAAGACGCAGGGCCGCGCGGGCTCCGGCATCAAGACGGCCGAAGTCACCTCCAAGACCGGTCCGATCGTCCAGGCGCTCCTCATCAACTCCAAGGACGACCGCGACCTCATCGTGATCTCCGAGCAGGGCCAGACCATCCGGTTCAGCTCCAAGACCATCCCGAGCCTCAGCCGCGCCACCCAAGGCGTCCGCATCATGCGCTTCAAGGCGGAGAAGGATTCGGTCTCGTCCGTCACGCTCATCTGACATGCGCGCCTTCCTTTCCTGGGTCGGCGGGTGGGCGCGCGACGCGGCCGCCGCCATCGCCCGACCGGCGTCGCTTCCGGCGTTCGGTGAGCGTTCCGTGGGAGCCGCTTTCGCGCACCTCGCGGTCCTGGCGCTGGTCTCCTGGCTCCTGCCGTTTTCGGCCGCGTTCTTCGTCTCGGCCCATGGCAGTATCGTCGCGGTCGATGAAGGGATCCGTGCCCGCGTCCCGGCCGGCGCCGTCTTCGAGCTCAAGGACGGCAAATTTTCCACCACCCTCAAAGATCCGCTGATCGTCAGGGAACGCGGATTCACGCTGATCGTGGAGGCGGCGTCCGGCACCGCCGACCTCTCGGCGACGGAAACGGGCATCGTCATCGCGCGGGATGGCGTCTATCAGCAGGACGGACTGCGGAGGGAATCCGTCAGTTTCGCCACGGCTCCGCCGTTCCGCGCCAGCAAGGAAGAATTGCAGGCGGCTTTCGCGCGCTGGGCTCCGCTCGCGCTCTTCGTCGGCGCATCGTTCGCTCTCGGTATCTTCTTTGCGGTCCTGCTGGCCGATTTCCTCCTGGCGGCCGCCTTCCACGCCTTCGCCCTCTGGTTGGCCCTCAAGCTCTGGAAACGCCCGCACTCCTGGAAGCGCACGTTCGTCGTCATGGCGTATGCCGCGACCGGCCCGCTGGTCCTGCAGGCCCTCCTGGTATTCGCCGGGACGGGCTTGGGCCAGTTTTCCTCGCTGTACTATTGGGGATTGACGGTCTGGGTCTTGTACGCAGCCGTCCGGACCCCGTCGAGCGGCCCGAAACCGACGACCCCCTCCGACGCCTCTTGAACGCAAAGGGCCTTCCCGGTCACAGGGGAGGCTCTTTACGTTCCGGCGCTCCCTTGATAAGAAAGCGGCGCCCGCATCTCGGGCAGAGGAGGTCTCTCATGGAATCGCTCGCCTCTCACGATCTGCGCGTCTTGGCGGCGGATGCCCTTCGGCACGCCGCCCTCCGCGGCAACGCGCGGCCGCCGCGCATTCGCGAATACCTGAGAAAGCCGTTCCAGCCCGTCCAGGGCTGCTCAAAAGACTTCGGCATCGCCTGCAACGGCCATTACCGGTCCCTGGAGACCGCGATCCTGATGTTCGTCTTCGTCATCAGCGCTTCACTCGTCGCGCTTCTTCCGTTCGTGTACCGGGCGTCGATCGGGCCCGGCGTGTTCCTGGCCGCGTTGTCGCTTTTAGCGGCGCTGTTCGTGGCGTGGTTCGGCGTTTTCGACCCCTACTTGCGGGCGAAAGCCGGTTGGAAGGCCCATGGGTTTGCGCTGCAGAAGCGCGAGCCCGAAAGGGCGGCGATCGATGCGTTCCTGGGCAGGCTGCAGGCGGAAATCACGCGTTGGAAGTCCGCGTACGACCACACGCATGATGACGGCCGCAAGGCATGGGAACGTCTGCGCCTCGCCTGGTCCCAAGCGGGCTCCTTGCTCACCGGACGGGCTCCCGGCAATCGCAAGGTCCGGAAGGTCGCGCGGGCGGCGTTTCTCGGTATGGCCGAGGATCTCGCGCTGATCGATGGCCGCGCGAAGACCTTGGCCGCCCAGCGGCAGAAGCTCTTTTCCGTCGCGCATCGCCTGGTGGCGCGGATGCTCGATCATGATGCCTGGCCCGATGCCGCAGGCCGTGAGACGTCGCTCGATGACGCGCACGATGCCGGGAGTGCCGTCTTGGAGGCCTTCGACGATCCGGCGGGCTGGTTCGACGGTCGCTCCGTCGACGCTCTTGCGGAACGGCGTCCGGCACAGCTCGCGCCGCGCGACCTGTTCGCGGCCGTGCGGCACGATGTGCGCATGAACGCGCTCTCGTCGTTCCGGCAGCCCGAGCGGGGCCTGAAACTCGTGATCGGAACGATGCTTGGTGCCCTCGTGCTCGGCGATCGGCTCATCCGCGGCTTCACTCAGTGAACCGCGGTTTTTTCATGTCGCGACGCGAAATAAAAACGCCCGATCATTTGACCAGGCGGGCGGCAGGGATGCCGCAGAGGCCGCGTTTGCGCTCGTCGCGCAGGATCGCGGCATATTGATGGCCGGCGATGCCGAGGGGGAGCAGAGAGAGGAAGGAAAGCGTCACGGCGGAACAGTACCCGGTCGCGACCAGCGCGCCGACGGCCGTCGCGAGACCGGCGAGGAAGAGCGACACGCCGGCACACCGCTCGCAGATGCCCCCGCTGCGCGAAAGGCGTTCGATGAGCGGTATCGATTCCAACCGCTCGCAGACGAAACCGAGATAGGCCGCGATGATCGTCATGATCACCATCAACGCGAACAGGCGGAAGCCGCTGGAATATGGCCAGAAAAACTTGCTGATCGCGAATACGGCGGCCATGGTGCCGTAAACGGTGAGAAGGGGCACGAACGCTCTTCTTTTCTTGGCGATCATCAAAGACCTCCGGGCTGGATAGGTTCATTTGAGCTCAAACATGAGTCGTCCGTCAAGCCGCCCTTGCCAATTCCGCCAGCTTCCGCTATACTGGGCCCAAGATTCAACGTATACTGACTATGGGTCTCCCAGGACATCGCCGGACATCTTCGCACAAACGTCGCCGGGCCGCGCACTTCGCCCTCGACAAGAAACAGCTCGCCAGCTGCCCCAAGTGCAAGAAACCGGTCCAGCCTCACCGCGCCTGCGCCTTCTGCGGCACCTACAACGGCCGCCAGGTGACCAAGGCCAAAGCGTCGAAATAACGGCTTTCTTGGAGGAGAAAGCACGCAGAACGTCCTTTTATGTCGAACCGCCACCTCGCCCGAACCGTCGCCATGCAGTCCCTTTACGAAAGGGATTTCAACGGCAATCAGGTCGATGACATGAACGAGCTCGTCGAGCGCAACTTGCATGAGTTCGCGCCCGGCCTTGAAGACAAGGGCTTCGCCCAAGAGCTCGTGGACGGCGTTTTGAAGCATCAGAAGGACATCGACGCGACCATCACCAAGTACGCCCCTGCGTGGCCGTTGCCGCAGATCACGATCGTCGATCGGAACATCCTCCGTATCGGCGTTTTTGAGCTCAAGCACTCGGACTCGGTGCCGTCCAAGGTGGCGATCAACGAGGCGATCGAGCTGGCCAAGACGTATGGAGGCGAATCTTCCGGAAAGTTCGTGAACGGCGTCCTTGGAGCGATCTTCAAGGACATGATCGCCGCCGGGAACCTCAAGGAGGTCGACAAGCAGGAGCCGAAGAAGAAGGATCCGGAGACGGGGATCGAGGAAGCGAAAGAGACTAAGACCTCATAACGGGAAGCGTTTCTGCCGCGGGACGGCCCTGTCGGGAACGACGGGGCGTGCCGCGACGGAAAGGCGAGACACGCATCATGAAGGACTTCTCGAAGTTCGAAGCGGAAATCGGCGTCCATTTCAAGGACCCGGACCTGTTGACGCAGGCATTCGTGCACCGTTCCTACCTGAACGAGCATCCGGATTTCCGGCTCGGGCATAACGAACGGCTGGAGTTCCTGGGCGACGCGGTCATCGAACTGGTCGTGACGGAGCATCTGTAC
The DNA here is from genome assembly GCA_937900255.1 of uncultured bacterium. GTDB lineage: Bacteria > Patescibacteriota > Patescibacteriia > SG8-24 > DYFX01 > DYFX01. The sequence goes on along the minus strand of CALCDZ010000008.1, from coordinate 4,614 downwards.
AAGCACTTCCCGAACCCGGAAGGGGAACTGACCAACTGGCGCGCCTCCCTGGTCAACGCCAACACGCTCGCCGCGATCGCGCAGGACGACCTCGGCATGGAGGAGTACCTGTACCTTTCGCGCGGAGAGGCGAAGGACGCCGGTTCCAAGGCGCGCCAGTACATCCTGGCGAACGCCATCGAGGCGCTGATCGGGGCGATCTATCTCGACCAAGGCTGGGAGGCGGTCAGCGGATTCATCCAGCGCTTCGTCATCTCCAAGCTCGACCATATCCTGGAGCACAAGCTCTATGTCGATCCCAAGAGCCGTTTCCAGGAGGCGGCGCAGGAGACGGCTGGCGTGACGCCATCCTACCGCGTGATGTCGGAGACCGGGCCCGATCATGCCAAGGAGTTCCTAGTCGGCGTCTACCTGGGCGGCGAGATGGTCGCTACAGGCAAGGGCACGTCCAAGCAGGACGCGCAGATCGAGGCCGCCCGGAAGGCGCTGGAGGTCAAAGGCTGGTGAACCTACACTGACGCATATGCTCAATGCCAATACGTTGTTCGGCGCCGCGGTCGAAAGAGGCGCGTCCGACCTGCATCTGGTCGTCGGCCACCGCCCGATCCTGCGCGTGACCGGCGAGCTTTATGATCTGGAGAAAGAGGACATCCTGACGGACGCCGCCCTGGAAAAGCTCATCGGGCAGGTCGTGACCCCGGAACAGTTCGAGCGTTTCCGCATCGAGAAGGAGCTGGATTTGGCCTACGGCATCGACGGCGCGCGTTTCCGCGTCAACCTCCTTTGGGAAAAGGGCCACATCAGTTTGGCCGCCCGGACCATCCCTCAGGAGATCCCCACCATGGAGCAGCTGGGGCTGCCGAGCGTCATGCAGGGCTTCACCGAGCTTCCGCACGGCCTGATCCTCGTGACCGGGCCGACCGGCGCCGGCAAGTCGACGTCGCTCGCTTCGATGATCGACTACATCAACGGCAGCCGCCGCGTGAACATCATCACGCTGGAGGACCCGATCGAGTTCCTGTTCCAGCCGAAGCAGAGCGTCATCCGCCAGCGCCAGCTCGAATCCGACATGGTCAGCTTCGCCGAAGGCCTGAAGCACGTCCTGCGCCAGGACCCGGACGTCGTCATGGTCGGCGAGATGCGCGACCTCGACACCATCGCCACGACCCTGACCTTGGCCGAGACCGGGCACCTCGTCTTCGCCACGCTGCATACCTATTCGGCGCCGCAGACGATCTCTCGCATCATCGACGTTTTCCCGCCGTATCAGCAGACGCAGATCCGCCTGCAGCTGGCCATGACGCTGCGCGGCGTCGTCTCGCAGCAGTTGCTCCCGCGCGTCGGCGGAGGACTCATCGCCACCCGCGAGGTCCTGGTCAACACGGCGGCCTGCGCCAACGAGATCCGGGAAAACAAGGTGGAACAGATCAAGAACGTCATCCAGACGGGCGCAGCTCAGGGAATGTTCTCCTACGCGCAAGACCTCAAGCGCCTGGTGAAAGAGGGGCTCATCACGCAGGAGACCGCCGACAGCTACCTCTTGGCCTCCAGCGATTATCAGAAATGAGGCAGGGGAGGCTTCCTTGAAGAACGCTTGGATACGCTGTATATTCCGTGAGCGCGGGCGTAGCTCAACGGATAGAGCACCGGTCTTCGGAACCGGCAATGGGGGTTCGATTCCCTCCGCCCGCACCACAAGAATCCGCTTCATTAAGCGGATTTTTGCGTATATTGACAAAAGTGCAGTTTTAGGTTAGCATCGCGTCTCAGGACCTGGCGTCATTCGTAATCCTTTTGGAAACGCTCAACACTATGCATGTGAAAAGAATCTCCATCCTTCTGGCTTCGGCCAGCCTCCTCTTCGGGAGCATCGCACCAGCCCTCGCCGCTCCCGGCGACCTCGATTCCGCTTTTAATGCCAACGTCCCTCATCAGGCCATCGTCAAGGTGGACGCGGTGAGCGGCAATCTCACGTCCGGCAGCGAATTTTCACTCGGTCAGAACGGTCTCGCCGAACTCTCCGTGGCGCAGCCTGACGGCAAGATCCTGGTCGGCGGTTTTTTCAGCCAAGCTGGCGGCCGCAATCGCCATCACATCGCGAGGTTCAATGCCGACGGCACGATCGATGCCGGATTTTTGGAAGGCACTGGTTCGGGTCCGGATTCCAGCGTGTTCGCCCTGGCCGTCCAGCCCGACGGCAAGATCCTGGTCGGCGGCGCTTTCAATAGCTTCAACGGGGATACGCACCCCCACCTCGTACGCTTGTCCGGGAACGACGGCGCCCTCGACGCGTCATTCATGAAGGATGCGAACACGCAGGCGCAGCTCGAAGGGCCTGATAATTCCGTGCGCATGGTCGCGATGCAGGGCGACAAGATCATCATCGTCGGCGATTTTAATTTCGTGAACGGTACGCTCACTCCCCGTATCGCCCGCTTGAACGAGGATGGGTCGGTCGATCCGACGTTCATGGTCGATTCCGCTTCCACTTCCGGAGCCCTGCTCTCCGGACCTGATGGGAGGATCGAGTCCATCGCCGTCCAGCCCGACGGCAAGATCCTGATCGGAGGCTTTTTCGGCAAGGTGAACAACGTCGTTCGCAAGAGGTTGGCCCGGTTGAACGCGGACGGAACGCTCGATGAAGGGTTCCTGCCCAACACGACGGATGGCACGAACGCGGCAGTCGAGGCGATCGCCGTCCAGCCCGACGGCAAGATCCTGATCGGAGGCTTCTTCACTTCCGTGAATGGCACCACCCGCAACCGTTTGGCCCGCATTGATGGCGACACCGGCGCCCTGGATACGGGCTTCCTTGGCGGCGGCTTGACGGGTCCGGATAACGTTCTCTCGACCATCACCGTCCAGCCCGACGGCAAGATCCTGGTCGGCGGAGATTTCCTGTTCATGAACAGCATCTCCCGTGGGAAGATCGCTCGCCTGAACGATGACGGCACGATCGATGATGCCTTCATGACCTCGCCCCGCGCCGGAGCGAACGGTACCGTGAAGAGCATTCTTCTCATAGGGTCGGACATCGTCATTTCCGGACATTTTTCAACTTTCGATGGTACGGGGCCGAACGACAATCAGGTGCTCAGGATTGCCCCCGTCGCGAACGGAAAGATCCTGATTGCCGGCAGCTTTACCGCCTTCAGCGGCGTCGAACGTCGCCATATCGCAAGGCTCGACGGTACGGATGGGTCCTTGGATACCTCATTCCTGGCCTCGCCGCTTCTCGGCACGAACGGCATCATCGATTCTCTCACCGTCCAGCCCGACGGCAAGATCCTGGTCGGCGGCGGCTTCTCTCTCGTCAACGGACGCGTGCAACAGGGATTGGCCCGCTTGAACGACGACGGTTCGACCGACCTTTCTTTCAAGGGGTCGATCGGCGGCAGCACTATCCAGTCCATCGTCGTCCAGCCAGACGGCAAGATCCTGATCGGAGGCCTCTTCACTTCTGCGGACGGAACGGCGCGCGGCAACATCGCGCGTCTGAACCAGGACGGCACTTTGGATGACACATTCCTCAAGGCTCCGCTCGCTGGAACCGACTCGTACGTGTCCGCCATCGCCCTTCAGACCGACGGCAAGGTTCTGGTCAGCGGGAGGTTCAACAACGTGAACGGTACGGGGCGGAACTACCTGGTGCGATTGAACGATGACGGGACCTTGGACGACACTTTCCTGAAGGCCATGGACGGCCCTGATAAGCAGGTCGAGTCGCTGGCTCTCCAGCGCGACGGCAAGATCCTGATCGGAGGTCCTTTCGGCAAGGTGAACGGTTCCTCCGTCGACGGGGGAGTCGCGCGCTTGTCGAGCGACGGTACGATCGATGCCACCTTCCCCTCGGATGCGTTCGCTGGCCAGCTCGGAGGCGCGAAATCTTTCGCATTGCAGAGCAACGGCAAGATCCTCATGGCTGGACGCTTCCAGTACGCCAACGGTGCGTTCCGAAGCGGCGTTACCCGCATGACCTCCACTGGTGCCTTGGACACGTCATTCATGGATGATCCACACACGGGCGCATCGCTTGGCGCCTACGCCGTGGCGCTTCAGGAGAACGGCGACATCCTGCTCGGTGGATCGTTCCAGACGTTCGATGGCGAAGGACACAACAGCATCGTCCGCATCGCCGGCGAGCCGCCGGTACCGGTTCCGGCCCTGCGCGTGACCCCCTTGAAGCTGAACCTCACTGAGGGAGGGACTGCAGCACCCGTGGCCGTGAGCCTTAGCAGCCAACCGTCCGGCGATGTCGTGGTGATTTATGGAATCGGCACGGGTTATGACTACACGAACGTGGACTACCCCGCGTCCAACTTAGTCTTCACCCCCTCGGATTGGAATACGCCGAAGATTTTCACGATCACCCCTGTCGATAACGCCATCATCGATGGTACGCGTCAGGTGAGCGTACTCCTCTCGGTCGATCCTGCTTCTTCCTCTAGCGACTACGTGGGCATTCCCGTCCAGACCGTGAATGTCACGGTCGCCGATAATGATGTGGCCGGCATCGCGGTCTCCAAGTCCGCCGTGACCGTTTCCGAGTCCGGCTCCAGCGACACCTTCACGGTCAGGCTCAACTCCGCGCCCACCGCCGACGTCCAGTTTGAC
>CALCDZ010000007.1 GCA_937900255.1 uncultured bacterium | reverse complement strand
CGGCGTCCTTGGTGGCCTGGCGCTGGGCGTCGTCGAAGTAGGCCGGCACGGTGATGACGGCTTCCTCGATCTTCTCGCCGAGCTTCTCTTCCGCGTCGGCCTTCAGCTTCTGGAGCACCATCGCGGAAATCTCCTGCGGCGTATATTCCTTGTCGCCCATCTGCACCTTCGCGCCGACGCCGGACTGGACGATCTTGAAGGGGAACAGCTTGGCGTCGCGCTGGACTTCCGGATCGTCCCACTTGCGGCCGATCAGGCGCTTCAGCGAGTAGAGCGTGTTGGTGGGGTTCACGACCGCCTGGCGCTTGGCCAGCTGGCCCACGAGGCGCTCCCCCGTCTTGGACATCGCGACCATCGAAGGTGTGGTGCGCGCGCCTTCCTTGTTTTCCAGCACCTTCGGCTGGCCGCCTTCGATGACGGCCATGCAGGAGTTCGTCGTTCCAAGATCGATTCCGAGGATTTTAGGCATAGTAGTAGTTCTCACTTCTTCTTAACTTCCACCTTCACCGGCTTCTTCTTATCCCCCTTCGCTTTCGGGATGGTGATGCGCAGCATCCCGTGTTCGGACGTGGCCTGGGCCTTTTCGCCGATCACCAGCGCCGGCAGGGCGATCTTGCGTTGGAAGGCGCCGTAGCGGACTTCCTTGTAAAGATAGTCCTTCTCGTCGACTTCCTTCCGGTGCTCGGTCTTGCCGCGGAGGGTAAGCACGCCGCCTTCCACCGTGACTTCCACGTCCTTGGGATCGACCCCCGCGAGCGGCGTCTCCACGATCACATCATTGCCGTTCTCATACACGTCGACCGCCGGGATGAACCCCTTCGACAGATCGGCCAAGGCGCGCTCATCGAACGGGGAAATTTTTTTGGGGAGGAGGGACATAGGCTCATGAAAGACTAGTGGGCGCGATCGGCTTCTTGCGCGGAAACGGTCTTACTTTCCCCCATCCTTCTCATACCCGGCCTTGAACACCGGCCCCGTCGTGTCGAAACTGATCAGCTTGTTCTCCGTCTGGACGCTGAACTTGAAGTTGCCGATGCCGGATTTGTATTTGGGGAGGTCGGCGAGACGGATCTTCTGTTCGCGCTCGGGAGTACCGGCGTCGTTCACCAAGCGCGTCGGGATGGTGATGAGCTGGTTGCCGTTGAGGCGAAAGAAATCCAGGAAGTTGGCCCATTCCTTGAAGGAGAAGCGGTGCTTCTCGTAGTCGGTGAGCCACTCGCGGTCGCTCTTGAAGACGATCGGTTTCATTTTATTTGGCGACGATGACTTTAGACGGACGGACGGTCTTGCCGAGGATCTCGTAACCGGGCTGGACCTCCTTCAGGATGGTGCCGTGTTCCTTTTCCGATTCCTCTTCGCCGACCGCTTCGTGCTTGGCGGGGTCGAACTTCTGCCCGGACGTCTGGATGGGCGTGAGGCCGATCGAACGGAGCGTCTCCTCCAGCTGCTTCTGGATGAAGCCGACGCCGACCGCCCAGTTCACGACCGCCTTGTCGTCGGACTTGGGCATGTGGCCCATGGCGGTGTTGAAGTTGTCGAAGACGGGCAGGAAGCGCTCGACCACGCGGAGAGTGGCATAGTGCGCCATCGTCTCGCGTTCCTTGGCGGTCTCGCGCTGGAGGTTCTGGTAATCGGCCAAGGCGCGCAGCGACTGGGCGACCGCCTCTTCCAGCCGTTTCTCGAGGTCCGACGGCTTGGGCGGCAGCTTGCAGACGCCGTCTTCGCAACCTTCCTGCTCCCCTTCTTTTTTCTGTTCTTCTTCCATATCAGCGTTTCAAGATTCGTATGGCGGTCTCGAGCAGTCCGGCTCCGGCGTCATAATCCATGCGCATCGGGCCGAGCATTCCGAGGATGCCGTAGGCGTTCCCGACCGGCACGCGAGCGATGAGCAGCCCGCATTCGGCGCCGAAAGGGTTTTGGCTGCCGATCCAGATGCCGACCTCCTCCCCGACCTTCGGGAAGACCTGTTCCACGACTTCGTCGAGATGGTCGAGCATGCGCGACATCGAGGCGACCAGCGCGAGCTGCCGGAACTCCGGCTTGCCGAAGAGGTTGGAGAGTCCGGTATAGAAGACGTCGCGCGGTTCGAAGGCGGCCAGCACCGATTCGTCGGAGAGTTCGGAGAGAGCCTTAGCGACGCGCTTCAGCTGATCCTTTCCTTCTTCCGCGCCGGAGAGCGCTTCGGAAAGCGAGGCGGCGGCGGACGATCCCGGGTTCTTCTTGTCGAGGAAGCGCCGCACGTAATACTGATAACCCTTCTCCGACGGTGCCCGACCGGCCGACGTGTGCGGTTGCAGCAGATAGCCCTGTTCTTCCAGCGCCGACAACTCATTGCGGACGGTCGCGGAAGAGACGTCCAGTCCGGACTCCTCGGCGAGCCAAGCCGAACCGACCGGTTCGGCGGTCTTGATATACCGGCGGACGGTCAGCTTCAACAGGGCCTCTTTTCGGGTATCCAGGGATTCCATAGCTAGCACTCAGATTATACGAGTGCCAGCTGGAGGCGTCAAGGGCTTGACTTTCCGCTGTTTTTCGGATATGATTCGCAAAGGTCATTCTGGAGGTGCAACGTGCAAAACGCGGACCAGATCAGGATATTCCGAAAGTGGCAGGCGAGCTGTCCGCCGTTCGAGCCGTATCTCTGCCGCATCAATAGGCAGACCCACAGGAAGCTGATCGCCGTCGAGAGCGGAGGCATAGTGGTCATGGCTTGTCAAGATTGCGGCACGGCCCATGGACCGATTCCCGAGTCGGTCCTGCGGGCCGAAGCGCTGCTCGACAAGTTCTCCATGGTAAAGTCGGGAGTACTCGGAGAGAAGGCGCACGTCAGCCATGTCGACCCGACCTGGGTGTATGGCAACGCGGCACTCGGCGGCGGGCTAGTGGGCTTCGCCTCGGCCGGCAGCACCGGCGCCCTCGTCGGCGCCCTGATGGGCCCCGTCCTTATCATCATCATGATGATGATCCGTAAACCATAAGCGACGCGTCCTTCCTTTCCGCGCGTGCCATCATCGGCCGCGCGTTTTTCGTACCGGAAAGCCGCTGCGGAGCGCAGCTTCACGCCGGCCTGTCCATCCGACGACGTCTGAAGATCTTGTGGATTTCGACCGTCCAAAGCACGGAAGAGCTGACGAACAAGGCGGCCCCCCACTCCAGCGGGCCGAGCGGGACCAGCCGGAAGACGGGTCGGAAGGCCGGCACGTACATGATGACGGCGATGAGACCGACGGAGACCAGTACCCCGCCGACCACCCAGCGGTTGGTGGACCAGCCGAGACTGAAGATCGAGCGCGTCGCCGAACGCATGCTGAAGACGTTCCAGAGCTGGAAGAACGACATGGAAAGGAAGGCCACGCTGCGGGCATGATCGAGGTCGGCATCGGCCCAGAGGAAGAGCCCCAGCGTGCCGGCAGCCATCAATAGCGATGTCATGATCGCGGGTCCCAGAAGCTCCGTCGAAAGGATCGGCTCGGACTTGCGCCTGGGAGGGTGCGAGAGCTCATCGCCATGCCGTTTCTCGGCGGCCAAAGCGACGTCGGTGAATCCGTCCGTCACCACGTTCAACCAAAGCAGCTGCGCCGGCAGGAGCGGCAGCGGAAGGCGCAAGAGAAGTGACGCCAAGACGGTCACCGCTTCACCCGCGTTGGTCATGACCAGATACGACGTCGTCTGACGGATATTGCGGAAGATGATGCGGCCTTCCTCCACCGCGTTCACGATGGAGACGAAATCATCGTCGGACAGCACCATGTCGGCGACCTCCTTGGTGACGTCGGTGGCGGTCAATCCCATCGCCACCCCGATATCCGACCTCTTGAGGGCCGGCGCGTCGTTGATGCCGTCACCGGTCATGGCCACGACATGCCCGAGCCCCTTCAAAGCCTCGACGACCCGCAGCTTGGTCTGCGGAGAGACGCGCGCGAAAACGGCTGCGTCGGACAAGGCTTCCCGCAAGCCCGAGTCCGACATGGCCGCCACGTCAGCATCCTCATAGACCCGTCCACGACCGTCTTCTTCCCTGCCGAGGATCCCGACCTCGCGCGCTACCGCCACGGCCGTGGCACGATGGTCGCCGGTATTCATGATGACCCGGATGCCGGCGGCCTGACAGGCGGCGATCGCTTCGGGTACCCCTGTACGCGGCGGATCGGTCATTCCGACGAAGCCCAGGAACGTCAGGTCTCGGATGTCGGCGTGCGACAACTCGCGCCGATCGCCATCGAAGCGCCGAACGGCTACGGCGAGCGTACGCATGGCATCACCCGCCATGCGAGCCAAAGCGTCTTCGAATCTCCGGGCGGCCTCCGGCGTGAGCGGCAGCGGCCCATCGGGACCCCCGACGGCGACAGAAGCCTCCATCAGCCGCTCGAACGCGCCCACGACCACGATTTCGCGGATCGGCATCCCGTCGGGTCCGTCATATGCATGCAGGACGGCCCGATATTTGCGCTCCGACGAGAACGGCACCTCATCGATGATGCGGCTTGTCGCAAGCATCTCGGTTCGCGTGAATCCTCCCTTGGCCGCGAGCGCGGAAAGCGCCGCCTCGGTCGGATCTCCCGAGGCCATCCAGCGGCCGTCGCGCTTCTCCAACGACGCGCGGGAGCACAAGGCCGCCGCGCGCAGCAGGTTCGAGAAAACCGGGTGTCCGCCGACGTCCAGGCGCTCTCCTTCGAGAAGGAATTCGCCCTCAGGACTCCAACCTTCCCCCGTCACGTCGATCTCGCCTGAAAACACGACGGCCCGACGCACCGTCATCTTGTTCTCCGTCAGCGTACCGGTCTTGTCGGTACAGATCACGTCGACCTGTCCGAGAGTCTCGGCGGCAGGCATATGGCGGATGATGGCGTTGCGTTTGGCCATGCGCTGGACGCCGATGGCCAAAGTGACCGCCAGGACGACAGGGAGCCCCTCCGGCACGATCGAGACGGCCGAAGCCGCCGCGAAGAGGAACATCTCCAGGATCGCCCGGCTCTCCGCCAGGCCGAAGATGAAGATGACCGCCGCCGCCGACAGCGCGCACAGGCCGAGCGTGCGGCCCAGCCGATCGACGCTCCTTTCGAGCGGAGTGGGTCCGCGCTTGATGTCCGAAAGCGACCCGGCTATTCCGCCGAAGACCGTCCTCCGCCCGGTCGCGACGACGACGCCGACGCCTTCGCCTGCCGTGATGGACGTCCCCATGAACGCCAGGGATGTCCGATCCCCGAGCCCGGCGGACGCGGCCGTCGCCTCGACCTGCTTGCCGACGGATGATGACTCACCTGTCAGCGAAGCTTCGTCGGCGGACAGATCTCGGGCCTCGATGAGCCGCAGATCGGCGTTCAACCTGTCACCCTGCGCGAGCAGCATGATGTCGCCCGGCACCACGGCCGATGCAGGCACGCGGCGTTCACGGCCGCTTCGCCGCACGACGGATGTCGGCACGAGCAGTTCGCGCAGCTTGGCGAGCGCTCGCTCCGCGCGGCGTTCCTGAAGATAGCCGACGGTGCCGTTGATCGCGATTTCTGAGAGGATGGCGACGGCATCGAACAGATGACGGTTCAGCAAAGAGATCCCCGCCGCGGCGAACAGCGCATAGTTGAGCCAGCCATGGAATTGCTTCAGGAACATGAAAAGGCCCGACGGGCGGCGCTCGGCAGGCAATTCGTTCGGACCGTGACGCCGCAGCCGGACGGCGGCTTCCGCGTCGTCCAGCCCTTCGGCACTCGTAGCCAGCGCGGAGAACGTCTCCTCGACGGTCAGCGCGTGCCAGACGGGATCATTCTTCGGCGGCATGCGGTTCGCGGATCTCCGACAAGAGGACGTTCTCCACGCGGATGCCGCGCGGGAAGAAGATGCGTTCGAGCTCCTGCTTGGTCTCGATCTCGATCTGGTCGCGCCGGATCGAGATGACGTCAGCATACGGGTAGCGCGCGGCGATCATGCGCATGCGGCTCCGGATGGTCGGCCGGACGATCTTCTGGACGAAATCGTCGCCGATGTTCTGCCAGATCATCGGGATCTGCTCGATGTCGAGCCGCAGCAGGATGGTGCCTTCGATCTGGATGCGCTTGCCGTCTGAGGTCTGGGCGCTGATGGGCGTGTCCCCCATCGCCCGTACCTGCTCCGGCTGGAACTCGTGGGAGATGGAATACTCCAAGGTCTGCGTATTGAAAAGCTTGGCCTTCTGCCAGAACGGGATCTTGAGATGGAGCCCGGGCATCATCACCTTCTTGAGGACGCCGCGACCCAGGTCGTACACGCAGGCCACATAACCCGGCGGGACGTGAATGAAGAGCCCTTTGAGGACGTCTTCCATCACGAACGAGTACATCATTTGGTCGAGGCGGTCGGCCATAGCCAGCGTCTAAGCGAAGAAACGGTGAGTGAGAAGGTCATGGAACTGAGCACGAAAAGGCTCTTCACCATCGGCAGGAGGGACAGTAGCACGACGGTGAAAATGGGGAAAGCGTAGCGATAGATGGCGTCCTGCCGACCGAGCAGGTGTCCGACCTTGCGCTGTTCATGGACGATCTCGAGATACAGGTAAAGCCCGACCGCGAACGACCAGAAGAAGTTCCTGGACCCGAGATCGAAGCCGAGGAACATCGTGTTGATCGGCATGGCCGGAGGGTTCACCCAGGTGGCCAGGCGATCGAGATGGGCGTCGATGCCGCGCAGGAATACCTGATAGAGCGCGACCAACACGAGCAGCTGGATCGCCAGGATGGACGTCTTGGCCCAAGGGCTCACCTTGCGCTTCTTGAGCAGGTCTCGGATGCGGTCATTGGCCATGACGGCATCGCCCTTGAAGGCCTTCTGGATCCCGGCGACCTCCGCCTCCAGGCGCTCGTAACGGGCGCTGTCGCGCTCCGCCAAGACCGTGATCGGCAGGAGCGCGAATCGCAGGAGGAAGGTCATCTCGATGACGGCTACGCCGAGATTCCCGAACGCGACGGTATCATAAAGGAACATCAAGACGTCGAGCAGCGGGTAGACGAACAGCGCGCGCCAGAGTTCCGCCATAACGGTCCGGGTTCAAGATAGCCGAAGCATAGCAAAAAGCGGGTTTCGCGTCACTGCGCTGCCGCTTCGGTCATCGCGCCGCTTTCGGCCAATATCGTCTCGACTTCGGAAAGGGCCGAGGCACGGTTCAGGCGCTGGCGGGTCTCCTTGCTGCCGGGCCCGCCCTTGAAGTACCAGGCGTAATGCTTGCGCATCAGGGTGACGCCGCGTTCCTCGCCCCAGCGGCCGATCATGAGCTTGGTGTGGTCGATGACCGTCCGGATGCGCGTCTCATGATCGATCCGTGTCGAGACCTTGCCGTCCTTCAGGATTTCCTCGATCTGCTTCAGGATCCAGGGATTGCCGAGCGCGCCGCGGGCGATGAGCGCGCCGTCCGCTCCGGAGGCCTGCATGGCCGGGACGGCCGCCTCCGGCGAATGGATGTCGCCGTTCACGAGGACCGGGATCGAGACGCGCTTCTTGACCTCACCGACCATCTTCCAATCGGCGACGCCGGAATACCCCTGCGCCTTGGTGCGTCCATGGACCGTGAGCAAGTCCGCGCCGGCCTGCTCGAGGGCGGGCGCGAACTCCAGGCATTCGCGCGGGTCGCTCCAGCCGAGACGGATCTTGACCGAGAGCGGCACGTCCAGGACCGCCTTCATCCTGCGGATGATCTCGGAAGCGAGCTTGGCGTCCTTCATGAGCGCCGCGCCGTTGAAATTGGAGGTGATCTTGTAGACCGGGCACCCCATGTTGATGTCGATGCCGTCGGGACGGAACTTCTCCTCCACGATGCGGGCGGCCTCGGCCATGACGGCAGGGTCCGCGCCGAAGATCTGCTGGATGATCGGCCGTTCGGCTTCCTCAAAGGCGCACATGGCAAGCGTCTTGTCGTTGGCGCGAACGAGGGCCTCCGATGAGACCATCTCGCGGAACACGATCCTGGCCCCGAAGCGCTTGGCGATCAGGCAGAACTCGGAATCGGTCATGTCCGCCATCGGCGAAAGGGCCACGATCGGCTTTTCGATGTCTTTCCAACTGAACATAGATTCAAGACAGGATGCCTTTTTCGAGGCATCCCGTCAAGCGGACGATCCTAGGCTTTGACCGCGGGCAGGGCCGACGCATGGGCCTTGCGGCTCCGCGCCAGGAGCCAGGCGTCGAGGCTGTAGGCGCCGCCGTCGGAGAGGGAAAGGCTGAGCGCGACGACGCCGAGGAGCAGTTCGAGCTCGGCCTTCGAGAACTTCCAGCCGAACGCCGTGCCGATCGCCACCAGCATGGTGGCGGACAGCAGGAAGCCGATGAGGCGCGTCGCGAAACCGAGCATGAGCAGGATGCCGCCGAAGAGCTCCAGGCCGGCGACGAACGGCGCGAGGACGCCCGGCGCCGGGATCCCGAGCTTGCCGAAGTACCCGGCGACGCCGCCGATGCCCATCGTGAACTTCATGTAACCGTAACGGGCGAAGATGCCGCCGACCGTGAGGCGAGGGATCAGCTTGGCCGCATCCCCGTAGCAAGGCTTGCGCAGGCGTTCCATGAACGGGTGGTGCATGAGGGCGTGAAACATAGGTATGGAAGTTTATTTCGGAGGGAAGTATAGCATGTCCCCTGGACAATCCTCCAGCGGCATGCTAACCTACCGCGTGTCCGGTGCCTGCCGCGTTCGTCTAGCCCGGTCCAGGACGTCGCCTTCTCACGGCGAAAATCAGGGGTTCGAATCCCCTACGCGGTACCAAGAAGACCCCATCATTGATGGGGTTTTCTTGTTATCGAGCTAGGTAGTGGACTCCAGATCGGCCACATCCGCCAGGCGCTCCTTCACGAGGACGGTCTTCTCGTCCTGCTTAGGCTTTTTACTGACATCCGGCTTCGTGCCAGCGATCTCGGCACGGGCACTTTCGATGCCCCAGGCGTCCTTCTCGCCGCGTTCGACATCGACCGCTGCCTCCGCAAGGGCCGAGGCCGGATTCCGCTCATGTGAATCGAACATCTTCGCCGCGGCTTTCGCGGGATCGAAATGCCCGTCGGTCTCGAACGCGCGGATGTCGCGTACGCCGTCGGTGGCATACACGACCTTTTCGCCGGGACGGATCTCGACGACGCTCAACCGGGGCGAGGCGACGATGCCGCCGAGGGCTTGATGCATGGCACGGCGAAGGTAGGAGACGGTGACTTCCTTGTTCGGTCCGACGCGCACCTTATGATCAGGGTTCTTGGCCTCTTCAGGCGTAAGAAGTCCGGCCGATAGCACTCCGTCCAACGCCGAATCCTCGTCCGTCAGTTCGTAAGCGGAACCATCGGCGCGCACCTTGAACGCCCCGCTGTCCCCCACGTTCACGACGACCTCGAACATGCGGCCGCCCGGCAAGGCGACCGTCTTGCCGAGCGTGAGGGTCGTCATGCCGCTCGTCTGCCGAACGTCATCGCTCAAACGATCGACGGAACGATACAGCGCAAGCGCTTCCGGCTTGAGCGCTGAAGGCATCGCGTCCCACATCTTTTGTCCGCCAGCGATCAGCGCCCCACGCACGGAAGGATGACCCAGCGCGGCCTGGCGCTCGATCGCTTCGCTCGTGGCGCGCGCCAGATCGGCCCCGCTCATCCTCCGCACTTCGGCCAATGCCTCTTCATACCTTCTTGGAGCCTCTACCGCAGCCTTCGCGGACGCGCGATCGCCGCCACCCTCCCCGCCAAGACCGTCGAAGACGCCGGTAAGGCCGGTCTTCTTGTCGACCAAGAACATATCTTCACCCGGCTTGTCGCCTGGCCGGTAATCACGGTCCTTGCACATGGCGAAAGAGACCTGCAGTTCCGGCGCGAAGTCGTCGACCGATCCCCTGACGCCTTCCATCTTCTGCCACTCGGCCAACGTCTCTGCGCTCGCTCGACCGACCCTCTCGCTCACGTCCGAAGGACTCGTTTCGCCCCCGACGATAAGATCAGCCATTTCCAATTCCGTTTCAGGAGCCTCATGATCGTTTCCCGCAGCTTCGCGCGATTGATGATGTTCCATATGGAAAAATTATGGGGTAGCAGGCATGGTTCAGGTTACGCGATATACGCGGGACTGTCAGTCTCTGCCGATCCATTCAGCGGATTGACGGACCAGGAGCTCCCCTGCCCGCTCCGGCTCGGCCATCAGTTCCTTGACGATCTTTTCGGTACGGATGCCTTGCGAGCCTTTGACGAGAATCGCGTCGCCCGGCGCGATCCGCCCCTGCAGGAAACGCCCCGCCTCTTCTGACGTCCCCATATGGAATACGCGTTCCCGCGGCATGCCGGCCTCGCGCGCCGCGGCGCAGATGAGTCCGGCGGCGGGTCCGACCCCGATCAACATCTCGACGCCTGACGCGGCGGCTTCGCGTCCCACCTGCCGATGAGACGCTTCCGTCAATGCGCCCAGTTCAAGCATGTCGCCCAAAACGGCGATCCGGCGCCCGCCCCTCGCGAGCGGCAGCGTGCGGAACGTCCTGAGCGCGAGACTGACGGCCCGAGGCGAGGAATTGTAAGCGTCGTCCACCAGCGTCGTCCCTTTGATGCCCGGCAGGACACGCAGCCGACCCGGCGGCGCTTGGTACTCGGCCAGACCGTACGGGATGACGGCCGGATCGATACCGAAGGCGAGCGCGACCGACGCTGCCGCCAGCGCGGCGGCGACATGACCCTCACCCAAGGCATCCGGAAGGTTCGCGGGAAATTCCCGTCCGTCGATCCGCAGCGTGAAACGGGTGAAGACGGTCCCGAGCGCGAGTTCCGCCGAGACGTTTTCGGCACGCACCCTGGCCTTCGGCCCGAAACCGTACAAGACGGCGCGATCGCCCAAACCGTCGGCCATCGCCGCGACACGCTCGTCATCGGCGTTCAGGACGGCGATGCCTTCGGCACCCAAGACCCTCACGACCGTCCCTTCCTCGGCCGCCACGCCGTCGAGGTCGCCCAGGAACTCCGTATGCTCTTCCGCCACGGCCGTCAGCACGGAAACATCGGGGGGTGCCAATGCGGTCAGGTACTCCAGATCGCCGGGGTGATCGGTGGCCATCTCCAAGACGAGCACGCGCGGATAAGGTCGCTTCGGCCCGAACGCCAACAGCAGGCCTCTCCACAGGATGCCGGCCCATGACATGACGGACTTGCCGCCCGCCTTGGCCTCACCGAGGACGGTGAGCGGGACGCCGATCTCGTTGTTATGGTTCTTCGCGCTCCCGCGCGTGTGGAAAGAACGTGCCAGGACGGCCGTCACCGCACGCGTCGTCGACGTCTTGCCGACCGAACCGGACACGGCGACGACCTTCGGGGCATAGCGCGAGAGCACGGCTTTGGCCAGGAAGGCCAGGAGGGACCGGAGGAGACGCATCATATCATTTGCGCGTTGGAGGGATCCGATAATATTCCATCAGGAACTTCGCGACGTCGCCGAACAGCGGGGCGGCCGAGGACTCCGCGTACTGGACGTCTTTCGGGCGATCCATGCGGACGGCCATCACGAACTTCGGATCGTCGACGGGGCCGAAACCGACGAACGTGCCGATCGTCGGGCCGACCTCGTAGCCCGGACCGTTCGCGTTGGGGATCTGGGCCGTGCCGGTCTTGCCGCCGATCCAGTAGCCCGGCACGGCGGCCCGGTGCCCCTCCCCGCGCTCCACGACCGCGACGAGCATGCCGGTGACGAGCCCGGCGGTGCGCGCCGTCACGACCTGCCGTACGCTCTGCGGCTTGGTCTCGACGACCTGCCCGTCCGGCCGCCGGATCTCTTCCACCACGTACGGTTTCATCAGGAGACCGCCGTTGGCGATGGCTCCGTAGGCCGCCGCCAGCTGCAGGACGGTCGCGGTCACGCCCTGACCGAACGCGCCGGTCGCCGACCAGATATCTCCCTTGCGTTCGAGCTGCGAGACGTCGCCCACGCCTTCGGAGCGGAGCGTGATGCCCGTCTTCCGGCCGAAACCGAAATCACGGACATAATCAAGGAAAACGGAGGGACCGACCTTGGCGACGACGAAATCGATGCCGGTATTGAGCGATTGCGCGAGCACTTCCGTCATGGTCACGACGCCATGCGCCTTCAGGTCCGCGTTACGGATCGTGAAAGGGCCGATCTTGACTTCGCCCGGGTCATCGAAGGTCGTGTCGGGCGTGATCTTTCCGGTATCGATCCCCGCTGCCATGGTGATCGTCTTGAAGACGGAGCCCGGCTCATAGGCGTTCGATACGGCCGTATTGTTGTAGACCTCGATATCGCCCACCTTGCCGTACTCGTTGGGATCGAAGGCCGGCGCGTTGCACATGGCGATGACCGCTCCGGTCTTGGGGTCGAGGATCACGAGGCTCCCGCGCGAAGCCTGATGCGCCCGGACGGCTTCCGCGAGCTTGCGGCATGCGACGTACTGCACCGTCCGATCCACCGTGAGCAGGAGGTCCGACCCATCCCGCGCCGGCTTGATCGTCTGGTTCCCGACGGTGATCAGGCGTCCGAAGGAATCCTTCTGGGATTCGAGGTAGCCTTGCGTCCCCGCCAGATCCTGGTCGAACGCGCTCTCGATGCCGTAGCGCCCGCTCTGTCCGGCATCGCTGCGCCCGACGAACCCGAGCAGCTGGGCGCCGGCATCGGATTCGGGGTAATAGCGGAAATCCTCCGTGCTGAAACCGAGCCCCGCGATCTTGAGCGATTCGACCTTCGCCCGCGTCTCGTCATCCAGCTTATGCGCCAAGACGTGATAACGTTCTTGGCGGTCGGCCAGTTTGGCCGAAAGATCGGACGGGTCGAGATTCACGATCGGCGCCAGTGCGGCGACGACGGAGGCGGGATCCTTGATCCGATACGGTTCCGCATACAGCAGGTTCAGCGTCCGATTGGTGGCAAGGAGGAATTCCTGCCCGCCCGACATCCCGTCGCGCGCGTAGATGCGCCCGCGCTCCGGGAAAAGGTGCCGGAAGATCTCATGCTGGCCTTCGGCCAGGGCGGAATAGAACCCGTGGGAGAGCACCTGGATGCGGAAAAGCTGCCCCATGATGATGAGGCCCGTCAGGAGGAAGCCGAGGCGTATGAAGCGCAGGCGACTCATAAGCCGAAGCCGAAAAGCACCCCGGGCCCGATCGGATTCATGCCCTTGGAGACCTCCAGCCCATCAGACCAACCGTCCCCGTCCGTATCCGGACTCGAAGCATCGCTGCCGTAAAAAGCTTCCTGAGCATCGGATAACCCATCGTCGTCGCTGTCCTGCGTTTCATGGGACAGGACACCGGAAACCGGCGCGCCCGTCGCCGTCTCGGTCGAAGCCCAGGAAAGCGGGCGGTTTCCGGAAAGTCCCAGTCTCTTGGCGTAATCCGGGCCGAGCAGTCCATCGATGTCGCGCGCTTCCGGTGCACTGACGGCGACAGGCTGCCCGTAGCGGCTGAATCCGAAGCGCGCGATGGCGCCGATGCCTTCGCCTCCATCCGCGGCGACGTGCGTCTGAAGCATGAGCCTCAAGACCCGTCCGTCGCGCTTCCCGATCCATATCTCTCCGACCGGCTTCCCCCATCGGACGATTTCGGCCGTGAGAGAAAGGACGTCGGACGAGGACAGCGGCGCCGGCGAGCGCAGTTCGCGCAGCTTGAGGAGCAGCGCCGAGACCGCCTGCATGTCGGTCTCGATGAGGTAATGATAGCTGAGCTGCCCGTCGATCTTCTCAGGCGAAAGTTTCTTGTCCACCTTGAAGACGTCGACGGCGCCGAGCGCCTGTCGCATCGCTTGGAAGCCCGCGGCATCAAGCGGCCTCGCCGCGAGATCCGCCTGGGCGGGCGGGAACAGGCGCTCCACGAGCGGTCGATCGGTCTTGGCCCATGCGCCCACCAATTTCTCCGCGTCTCCGCCGACGCCTTCGGCAGCATCGAGGCGGAGGTAATGGACCCCGTCCTTGCGCCTTGCTTCCCCGGCCAGGCGCGCACGCCCTCCGGCAAGGCGCTGGACGAATTCAAAACGCGAAACGGACGCGGGCTTCAGCGGATCTTCACGGTCGAAATCGGTCGACATCGTGATATCGACTCCGGTCGCATCGACGAACGCGTCCGCCCCGACCCCTTTCGGGGCGCCAAGAAGGCTCGCGACCGTCTCCACGCGAAGGAACGTCTCCGACGCGAGCCTCGATTGCGCCCGGTGCACGACGGCTTGCGGGTCGCCTTCCCGCAACGCCAAGAGCGCCGCGAGGAATCCGGCGGCGAGGACGGCGGCGGCGATCGTCTTAGCTGTTCTCGTCATTGAGGTACGTTCGGCCTTTAAGCGCTGGCGGCAGGTTGTCCTGACCAGGCGCATTTTTGCCGTAGCCGAGATCCTTCATCAGCTTCGTCGGGGCGTTGCGGAGATGCATCGGAACGCCCTCATTCGGAAGGTCGCGGATGTCCGCCTGCACCGCCCGATATGCCGCATGCAACGCATCCGACTTCGGGGCGCGCGCAAGGTAAGCCACGGCCTGCGCCAAGATCACCCCGCATTCAGGCATGCCGATCCGACGGCATGCGTGATAGGCGCTCACGGCCTGGACGAGCCCTTGCGGGTCGGCCAAACCGACATCTTCCGAGGCAAAGCGCATGAGGCGCCTTGCGACGTACAGCGGATCCTCCCCGGCTTCGAGCATGCGTCCGAGCCAGTAGAGCGCCGCATCGGCGTCCGAAGCGCGCATCGATTTATGCAAGGCGGAAATGACGTTGTAATGCTCTTCCCCTTGCCGGTCGTAGGACAGTCGGTCTTTTTGGAGCGCCCTCGCGATCGCTTCCTTCTCCAAGTGTAGCACGCCCTGAGCGTCATGCGAGCCTCCCGCCAGCGCC
>CALCDZ010000006.1 GCA_937900255.1 uncultured bacterium | reverse complement strand
TGTTTTTAATAAACAGTCGCTACCCCCTAGTCTGTGCCACCTCCCCATGGTTGCCCACGGAAAGGTCCCTCTTCTCCCGAAGTTACGAGGGCATTTTCCTAGTTCCTTCAACATAGTTCTCTCAAGCGCCTTGGTATACTCTACCAGTCCACCTGTGTCGGTTTAGGGTACGGTCTAATGCGGGGGCTATTTCCTGGAACCTCTTCACGGCCCGACCAATCCAATAAGGTCGAACAATATACGAGATCCGTCACCACCCGCTGGCCCACGAATATTAACGTGGTTCCCATCGACTACGCCTTTCGGCCTCGCCTTAGGGACCGGCTAACCCTGCGAAGATTAACTTTACGCAGGAACCCTTGGACTTTCGGCGACAGTGTCTTTCACACTGTTTGTCGTTACTCATGTCAGCATTCGCACTTCCAATACCTCCAGGATGTCTCACGACTGTCCCTTCAACGGCTTATGGAACGCTCCGCTACCATCCCCGAAGGGATCCAAAGCTTCGGCTCGTGGCTTGAGCCCCGGTACATCTTCGGCGCGGAAACCCTTATTTAGACCAGTGAGCTGTTACGCTTTCTTTAAAGGATGGCTGCTTCTAAGCCAACCTCCTGGTTGTTTAAGTCGCGAGACCGCCTTTTACACTTAATGCAGATTTAGGGACCTTAATCAGTGATCAACGGCTGTTTCCGTTTTGACCAATGGAGCTTAGCCCCCATGGTCTGACTGCTGGGAAGTGCATACGGTATTCGGAGTTTGGTTGGGAACCGTAGGATTGCTCCACCGGTCCCCATTCAGTGCTCTACCCCCGTATACATATTGACCAGCGCTAGCCCTCAAGCTATTTCGGGGAGAACCAGCTATCACCCAGTTCGATTGGAATTTCTCCGCTAACCACAGGTCATCGCAAAGTGTTGCACAGCTTACGCGTTCGGCCCTCCAGTTTGCTTTCGCAAACCTTCAGCCTGCCCATGGTTAGGTCACCGGGTTTCGGGTCTATTCTGCGCCACCCTTCAACATCTTGGCACCGACCAGCCGTAAGGCCGACCGGAACCAAGAGTTGAATACGCCCTATTCAGGCTCGCTTTCACTTCGGCTCCGTCCCCGCAGGGACTTAACCAAGCGACACAGATATAACTCGTTGGCTCATTCTTCAATAGGAACGCCATCACCCTTGCGGGCTCTGACTCCTTGTAAGTAGATGGTTTCAGATACTATTTCATCGCCCTCCCGGGCTGCTTTTCACCTTTCCCTCGCGGTACTTGTTCACTATCGATCATCGAGAGTATTTAGCCTTGGCACATAGTCGTGCCGGATTCCTACTGGATTTCACGTGTCCTGTAGTACTTAGGAACAATGACTGCATCGTGCGAGTGACCTTTTAAATACGGGGCTATCACCCTCTTTGGCCGACCTTTCCAGGTCGTTCTTCTAGATATTCGCACGCTACCGGAGTTCGGAAGGACTCCAATGTCATCATCCATCGACCCCTACGAAGCGACAGCTTCCGCTCGTACCTTCCGTCTGCGACGCGCCCTTGCGGGTGCGCTCAGTGCGGTCGGCGACTTCATAGGTTTAGGCTGATCCCCTTTCGCTCGCCACTACTCAGGGAATGTATTGGCTTGGCTCAATCCAAAGGCCCTTTCGGACTCTTGGATTGAGAAGTCAACGTTGTTTTCTCTTCCTCTGGCTACTGAGATGTTTCACTTCACCAGGTGCCCACCGTTCCAGCTTTCGCTGGGCGGCAACATGACTTCATCATGCTGGGTTCCCCCATTCGGATATCTCCGGGTCAAAGGTTGCTTACCACCTCACCGGAGCTTTTCGCAGGTTGCTACGTCCTTCATCGGCTCTCGACGTCCGAGGCATCCACCATCTACCCTTATCTCTACAACTACTGAAGCACGATGTGCTCCAGCAGTTTTCACTTCAATTGCAATTCAATTCAGTACGATTACGTACTGTACCCAATTCTTTACATTATCTTGACGTCTTCTCGTTTCTTCAGTTGTCAAGGTATCTGCGCTCCTGTCGTGGGTCCCGGGCCGAGGCCCGAGCGTTGCGCTTCGATACGATCGAAGCTCCGACTTGTGCGCCAGGATGGGAACTGGACCTCGTAGTGTCTGCAGTAGAATAGCAGTCCCGTAGGTAGCCAGGAGTTCCCGTCTTGATGCGCAAGTTGTGATCGAATGGAGGGTAAGGACCAAAAAAACCGCCTTCCAAGCGGTTCAGCGCCCCGACGTCCGGGGATGACCATGGCTTGGTTTCACGTGCCGACTCGATTGAGGAGTGCGTTACGCAAAGTGGAGGTTTAAGTTGTCCACAGTATAATCGAGCCACGTATGCCTGTCAAGAGGCGGGGTGTTTCGACGAAACCGTGAGAAAAAGCGACTGACTTGCGTCACTCTAGTGAAGTCTTGGAAAGCTGTCAAGTCGTCCAATATTGGCCAAAAAAACATATGTCTGATATGCTGCACCCAGTTCACGAGCGCGACCCGAACCAAGAAAGGCGGTTCTCGATGTTGACCCAAGAGAGCGGGACGAGAGGAGCGGACGATCCGCTTATCCGGATGTTCTTTAGGGGGATGGAGACTTACGCCCACGACAAGGCGTGCAGTCCGAGCGCACGGCAGGAGGAGGCGCCGGAAAGATTCAGCCCTACGAGCTACGTCGTCTGGGTCTTTGGCCTGATGAGCAGGACTCTGAAGGACGACCTGCTGTGGATGCATCGGAACGGCACGCCGATCATCGGCTCGGAGATCCAACCGTTCGACCTGATCTTTCGGAACGGGCCGACGGACCTCTATCATCCCGATGATCGACTGCACGGAATCGGTCATGTGGGCATCTGCATGAGCCACGGGACCTCCATGCAGGGGAACGTCGTCTGCCACGCGTCGCCATACACCGGGCGCGTGCAAGCTGACCCCATCCAGGCGTTCCTTGACCATGCCGGCGGCCGGTTCCGAGGCGTCCGACGTTTCATCGCCCGTAGCGCTTGATACGGGCGTTTTTCGTTGATGGCCGGGCATTCAGAAGGTATCCTATCAACCATATGTTCAAGATCGCCATCCTGGCCGTCGGGGCGCTCAAAGAGCCGTTCTGGAAAGCGGCCATCGTCGAATATGAAAAACGCCTTTCGGCGTTCGCGCGGACGCGGGTGATCGAAGTCCCGGAGCAGCCGTTCGGCTCCCCCGCCGAAGCTCCGACCGTGTTGCGGGCCGAGGCGGCCAAGCTGGAAAAGAAGATTCCGGACGGTGCCTTCACGATCGCGCTCGTCAAGGAAGGCCGGGCGCTGACGACCGAGAAATTCGCGGAGACGCTCGACCGCGAAGGCCAGAGCGGACGCGAGATCGTCTTCCTTATAGGCGGCCCGCTTGGACTCAGTTCCGAGCTGGCGACGGCCTGCCACATGAAGCTCTCGCTCTCCAGCCTGACCTTCACCCACGGCGAAGCGCGCGCCGTGCTGTTCGAGCAGCTGTATCGGGCGATGACGGTGTTGGCGAGGAAGACGTATCACTATTGAAATGACAGCGCCCGCCGGAGAGGTCCGACGGGCTTGGGAAGAGAAGCGCGACCTCCTCATAGGAGGAGACAGGCGACGATGAACGTCGCGACGATGAGTCCGATCGTGAAGAAGAACAGGTCGCCTGTCCGCAGCAGGTTCTTGATCTCTTGGAAAAAGTGCATTTTAAGCCTCGTTTCCTTTGTTTGGCACGACTTGGCACCTTGAAACTGAGGTCAGGATAGCACGGAAATGCATTTTTGTCAATGGTTGATGACAGAATATGGCTCTCGCTTCCGCACGCCGTGTCTGATAAAGTGCGCGAGAGCCGTGGTGGCGAAATGGCAGACGCACCAGCCTTAGGAGCTGGCGGGGGCGACCCCATGGAGGTTCAAGTCCTCTCCACGGCACCATGCAGGATCCCGCTTGAACGGCGGGATTTTGCGTACGTGCCGAACAAAAAAGCGCCGTTTGACGGGCGCTACGAGCCGGCGGGTTCCGGCAGGAGAAAGGCGATCGCCGCCTTGGCGGCGGCATCGAGCCTATCGCGGGTCGGCTTGCATGCCGGGGTGCGGCGCTGGAGTGCCTCCTGCATGAGGCAGTGGAGGCAACGCGACCCTCCATCCTCTCGCCGCACATGAGGACGAAACGCCAGGCATGTGCGACAATCCTTGCCCAAGCAAAGGTTGACGCTGCCGCCCCGGAACCATCCGGGATCGATCCCGCTGGCGCAGCGCGTGTAGCTGCCCCATACCTCCTGGAAGACCCTCTGCGTTTCGAGGTCCTCTCCGAGGGGGATGGGACCGTATCGCCCATCCGCCGCCTGGCGGCACAGGCACGCGTAGCACCGGTAGGTGCCGTCGCGCCAGATGACGAAGACCCGCTCACCTCCGCAATCGCTGCAGGCCTGCTTGATCGCTCCCTGGCCACGAGTGGCCACGAACCAGCGTTGAACGCACACGGCCTGAAGGATCACCCGGCCGACATCCGGAGACGTGGCCGGCCTCGCCAGGACGACCTGCCGAAGGGCTTGAAGGACTTTGGACAGCATGGTACTGCTCCGATCCCGGCGATAGCCGAGTGAGAAGAAAGCTAACGCATTTTCAGCGTTTTGTCAAGGATAAGAAAAAGCCGCGATCACCTGGGAGGGATCGCGGCAAGGATGGCGGCGCGCATGACTTCGGCCGACGCCGGGCGGCTGTCCGGGAGTTTCCTCATGGCCCACAGCGCGATCCTCTCGAGTTCCGGGCAGCGCGGACGCGGACCGTCCTCCGGAAACGGCGGCGGATCTTCGAAAATATGCGCTCTGACCAACTCCACAGGATCAGGGGAACGGAACGGCAGCTGTCCTGCGAGCAACTCGTACAAGACGACGCCGCAAGCGTACAGGTCGGAACGTGGGTCGAGATCCGCGTGGGGATCCGAACCGTATTTGCCGGCAAGGCAGCGCTCCGGAGCGATGTAACCGGGCGTGCCGAAGGGCACAAGGGGGGATGTGATGCGCCGGGACCGCTCGTGCGGCGCATACATCGCGACGAGACCGAAATCGATCAACGTGGCTTCTTCTTCGCTCTCAAGCAATAAATTAGAAGCCTTCACGTCGCGGTGCGTCATGCCGCACCCGTGGACCGCACCCAAAGCATCGAGCAGATGAATCATGAGGGACGCGGCATGGCGCGGACGCAACGGACCTCGACGGACGACGAGCCTCTCGACATCGCCCAGCTTCAGATATCTGAAGACGAGGTAGTGGCCGCGGTCGCAAGTGCCGGAATCGAGCAGCGGCAGGATCCGAGGATGCTGCAGGCGCCGATGCGCGGCGACCTCCCGCTCGGAACGCATGATGAGATCCGGACGTTCAGCGGGAACGATCTTGATGACGACCGCCTCCGACCGTTGGAGGTCGGTCGCCCTGTAGACGGTGCTCATGGATCCGCGATGCAACGGATCTGGGACGAGCAGGTACCGATTGACGAAAAGCGGGTCGAAAGCGACTTTCTTTCCGCTCACACGACCTCCTTTTTTAAAGGGCTTCGGATGGCGCGAGGGTAACCGTTTCTACGCTTCTTGTCAACCTTTTCCGGGATACCTGCCTCACCCTCTTGCGTGAAAAATACGTCCTTTGCTAGGACCGAGGCGCTAATCCTTCACGCAATGGCATGAAACGTCTTTCCGTCCTCTGCTCGATCGCGCTCCTCATCATCCCGTGCGGCAGCCGCGCTGCGGTCCCGGTCTTCTTCGGTGAAATCGCCTGGGCGGGATCGTCCGCTTCGGCGGCCGACGAGTGGTTCGAACTTTGCGGTCCCGCCGGCACGGATCTTTCGGACTGGACGGTCGACGGCGCGGCTACGGGAAACGGGACGCTGCGCCTGCCGGTCGGGTCGATCATCCCTTCGGACGGAGCGTTCCTGGTTTCGAACTACGGAGCGGACGATCCGAAATCGACCTTGGCGATCGCCCCTCAGTTCGTGACGACCTCCGTAGCGCTTTCGAACAGCGCCCTCTTCTTGACCCTGCGTGACAAGGACGGGGCGGCTGTCGATGCGGCCGGCGCGTCCGGCACGGCTCCGTTCTCGGGCGGGAGCGGCTCCATCAAGGCGTCGATGGAGCGGCTCTTCCCTTTGAAGGAAGGCGGGATGCCGGAGGCATGGGCATCCGCGACCGCATCAGCCGGTTTCGATGTCGGAGCGACCGAACTTGGGACTCCAGGAACCTGTCCGATTCAAGAGCACGTCGTTCCGGTGATTCCGGAAACGACGGCCGATCAGGACGCGAGCGGGACCGCACCCGTCGCGCAGGAAGCGTCCGCTCCGCCCACCGCGCCTGATGCGCCAGCACCGACGGATACTCCGCATACGGAGACCACTGACACGACTACGACCACAGCGGCTGTCGATGCGCACGCGGTTCCGAGCGCGCCGGAAGCGTCCGTCACGGCGGCTCCCGTGAGCGCCGTCCGCATTTCCGAAGCGTATCCGTCCCCGAACGCGGGCGAACGTGAATGGATCGAGTTGGTCGACCCTTCCGGCAACGGCGAGGTCCTGGGCGGTTGGACGATCGAAGACGGCAGCGGCGCCGTCACGAAGCTTTCCGGCACGCTGCTGCCATGGAGCCGCGTCCTCGTGACGTCGCCGAAAGGGTCCCTGAACAACGACGGCGACATGATCGTCCTGCGGGACGGATCGGGACGCGCGATTGATGGCGTGACATACGGCAAATGGACGTCTTCCGGGTACCCGAACGTCGGCGAGGTCCGCAAGGGCGAATCGCTCATCCGGTTGGAATGGCAGGATACGTTCGCGGTCACGACGACACCCACGCCCGGAGCAGCCAACATCTTGACAGCGCGGACGCAAAAGAGCGCGGCAGATGAAGGCCCTGTCTCGAAACCTGCCCCTTCGGTCACGGCAGGAGCGGAAATGCGAAAAGCGTCGGCTCCGGAAGCGGTTCCGGCGGCCGCGCCGCCGCAGGCCATCAGGCAAGATGCGCCAACCCTCCTGAAAAACGTCGAAGATGCCCCGATCAGGAAGCCGAACATCAAAAAAGCCGCGGCGAAAAAACCGTCTGCCCAGAGATACAAAGGCCGCGGCTACCTGGCGGAAGTCGCGTCTCCGCCGGACGTCTATTCGAAGACGCGCCTATTCGCGCTCATCGACGGAGCGCTGCGCGAAGTACGCCTTACCAAGGCGCCCGAAGCGAAAATGACCGCCAGGACGCGCATCGCTTTCATCGGACGGGAGAAGCGCGACGGAGATGACGCCTACCTGCTCGCGAACCCCGGATCGATCCGCGTACTCGACGCTTCCGCCAGCGCGACCTTCGCGCAGGTCGAAACCTGGCCGGAGCGGGCCGGAACCTACCGCTTCGATGCCGAAGTCGTCTCGAAACAGGCGGGCGTGCTTGCCGTGCGTCTCGGAAAAGTCGAGGGCGACGTCCTTGCCCCCTCTGCCCTGACAGCTTCCTTGAAGAATGGCGACATCGTCTCTGTCGACGGGTACGTCGCGCCCGGTGCGCGGCCCCGAACGGTGTTGGGGCATACCGGCGCGTTGACGCTCTTCAAGGCTTTCCAAATGCCGATCACCGTGAAAGCCCAGGCTGCCAAGCTCCCCTGGCCGGCGGCGGCAGGATTGACGCTGCTTGCCGCAGGCATCGGCGGCTACAGCTACCTGCGCCATGAGCGGCTCAAACGGCTGGCGCTCGTCCTCAGTCCCGTGGATGCTGAGGAAGCGCTTTGATAAAGGGAAGTCTCAACGCAAAAGCCCCGGGATGACCGGGGCTTCGTGCATGGAGCGGTAAACCAGATTCGAACTGGCGACCTTCTCCTTGGCAAGGAGACGCTCTACCAACTGAGCTATTACCGCGCACTTCCGACAACGGGTATCCTAATAGGAGCCGCTCCGGTTGTCAACGGGGGTCCGTGGGCTTGACTTTCCGGGCTGAATAGCATACATTCCACAGTCCCATCTCCATATGGAGGTGCGGACACCAACCCGAGAAGAGAGGAGTACGGATGAAGAACTGGATCGTCGTAGTATCGATCGCCGGACTGCTGGCCATGACGTGGCCCGCCGGATCGGCCTCCGCCGATGGGACGACCGCGCCGGTCTGCACGCAGGAGGATCGCGTGCTCGCCGAGCGGCTCAAGGCCTGTGAACAGGCGCCACCGCAGAAGCCGAGCAAGCCGCCGGCCAAGCCGCACCGCAAGCCGCCGCAGAAGCCGAGCAAGCCGCCGGTACCGACGCCGCCGCCGACGGACGCGAAGGGCGACCCGGGCCCGCCGGGCCCGATGGGTCCTCCGGGACCCCAGGGTCCGACCGGTCCGGCTGGGCAGCCCGGTGTTCCCGGTCTTCCGGGGCCGCAGGGCCCGAGCGCTGCCGGAGGCGGATGGATCAACATCGGCATCGGCGTGGAGGGCGCGTTGAACACGCCCGAGAAGCGCTACTCGTGGGGCTGGGGCCCCGCGCTCCAGCTGCAGTTCGCCCTGAACGGTCGGACCGAGCTCACCCTGACGGGTGCCATGACGGGCGGCGCCGACCACTACGCCTGGTCGCCGGGGCACGAACGCGGGTACCTCTTCAAGGCGGCGATCAACCGCTACCTGAAGCCGTGGTTCGGCCTCACGATCGGCGTGGGTGGCGAGCGCATCGCCGCGCTTCCGCCCAAGGTGGACGGCGACTACATCGGGCTCTTGCCCGGCGTCGTCTTCCGGAAGAAGTGGGACCCCGTGACGCTCCGCGTGGAGTTGGCGGGGTTCGTCGGAGGATCGAGCTTCGGTTCCGACCGGAGCTACAACCTGAGCGTCGGCCTCCAGGCCGGCGCGTTCCTGAGCGCCAACTGGTAACGAAGGAGTCGACTGATGAAGATGATCTTTCTCTCGATGCTGCTGGCCCTCGGGGCCTGCGCGCACTACCCGCTGGACGATGACGGCACGGGCGGCAAGCGCTGCCCGGGCGCGGACTGCCCGGACGCCGGAACCGTTCCGGACGACGGGAACGTCCCGCCGGCCGACGGCCGCGGGTCGGACGACGGTGGCGGATGCCACGGCGCGAGCTGCCCGACGGACGGCGGGACCGGTCACGGTTCCGACGGCGGCGGTTCCTGTCGCAACGACGACGACTGCTGTGGTCGAGACGTGTGCCACGACGGCACCTGCCGACCGCCGACCACGTGCAGCTGCGACCGCGACTGCCCGTCCGGCGACACCTGCCGGTACGGCCAGTGCGAACCCGCCACGTGCGACGGCGGTGGTTCGCACCACCACCATCACCATCACGACCACTGAGTCCGACAAGGCCGCCTCCGCAGGGGCCTTTTTTCTTTTAAACCTTCCTGCTAGAGTGGCAGCGCCATTATCTTTCCCCCTTATGAAGAAATACGCAGGTCTGCTCGTCACGCTCGCCGCGATCATCCTGGTCGTCGGGGGCCTGGTCTATCTCAATCAGAGACAAGGCGCCGTTCCCGGACAATACGACAAGTTCGCGCAGTGCCTCACCGACAAAGGCGCGAAGTTCTACGGCGCTTCTTGGTGCCCCCACTGCGCCGAGCAGAAACGCCTTTTCGGCACCTCGATGAAGCACATCGCATACGTGGAGTGCGCACTGCCCAACGGCCAGCAAGGCCAGACGCAGGCCTGCACGGATGCCAAGATCGATTCGTACCCGACCTGGGTCTTCGCCGACGGATCGCGCCTGAACGGCGAACAGCAGCCTTCCGCGTTGGCGGCGAAGGCCGGCTGCAGCCTCCAGTGACATGATCCGCAAACGCTCCTACCACTTCCTGCTCGCTTTCGCCATCGCAGGCTTGCTGGTTTCCGTCTACGCGTTCCGCCAGCACTACGCTCCGCTCGGTCAAAGCGCCTGCAACGTGAACACGACCTTCAACTGCGATCTGGTCAACCACGGCCCGTATGCCGAGATCGCCGGGTTCCCGGTCGCCGCGCTCGGCATCATCGGCTACTTGGCCATCGGTCTCGTCGCGCTCCAGTTCTCGAAGACCAAGGATCCGATCCTCGGCAAGGTCCTGCTGGCGCTGTGCGCCGGAGGATTCGCCTTCTCCTTGTACCTGAGCGCCCTGGAAGAGTTCGCCATCCATGCCTGGTGCCTGGTCTGCCTCGCATCGCTTTCCTGCATCGCCGGCTCCTCGCTCACCGCCATCATGACGTATCAGGAGTACGGATCGGTCGGATCGGGAAAAGCCTGACCTGGAAGCGAGGACGGAAGCGCCGCTGACAAACGCGGCGCTTTTTGTTAGCGTAAGGGCACGCGCCCGGGTGGCGGAACTGGCATACGCAGGGGACTTAAAATCCTCGGCCCTCACGGGATTGTGGGTTCAACTCCCACCCCGGGCACCAAAAGGACGTCCGCTTGACGCGGGCGTCTTTTTACGCTGTAATCCGCACCAGCCACCCTGGCTGACACGAACCCCACGAGAGAGAGGCCGAGATGAACAGAGACCTGTCCGGAGGCGTACCCAACGCCATCATCGCTAGCATCACGAACGTGATTGAGGACGTCGAACGTATCACCGGCAACGCGTCGGTGGCGCAGAGCGCTTATCGCGCCCACATCGATGACGCCCGCCGGTCCCCGCGAACGGGAGCGGGCGAGATCGCCCGCGCGATCCAGACGCGCGCCCTTAACCTGCAACGTGCCGTCTCAAGCGATGAGCTCCGCGTGGCCTTCCGTGCATCCGGAATGACCCCTGCGCCCGGCATCATAGTCGCGGATCTCGAGCTTCCGCTCGACAACATCCCGACCGCTCCGCACGGGCTCCTGCGGACAAAGCTCGTCCTGGACCTGAACCACGGGACCCCCAACGAAGAAGGCTGGTCGCTGCTCCGCCACCACGACACCTTCGACGGGTATCGCGTGAACGGCGGCGGCCAACTGAACTCCGCGACGGCAATCCAGCAGGCGCTGCATCCCAAGATGCTACGCGCCGTCTACGATCACTTCTCCAGCGACGGCTTCTGGCCGTTCATCGCGGCGTCGATCGCCGCGCTCACCAAGGACCTCAAGGAAGGCTGACGCCGTCCTTTTTTCTTTCCTTGCCTCGTTCGCCCTTTCTGCCCTACGATGGTGACGATATGGAAGACGTCCTGGAAAAAGCGCCGGCACGCGAGGTCGCGGCGTCCGCGCAGCCGGAAGAGACCGCCTTCGACGCCCGGCTGCGGCCGAAGCATCTTTCGGAATTCGTCGGCCAGCAGAAACTGAAGGACCACCTGGCCGTCTTCCTCGGCGCCGCCCGCAAGCGCAAGGAACCGATCGAGCACGCGCTGCTCTACGGCAATCCCGGCCTCGGCAAGACGACCTTGGCCCACATCATTGCCCGCGAGATGGGCGTCAACATCAAGCCGACATCGGGCCCAGCGCTCGAACGGGTCGGAGACCTCGCCGCCATCCTCACCAACTTGGAAGAAGGCGACATCCTCTTCATCGACGAGATCCACCGCCTGAACAAGCTGATCGAAGAGGTCCTGTACCCGGCCATGGAGGACTTCGCGCTCGATCTCGTCATCGGCAAGGGTCCGTCGGCCCGCACGCTGCGGATGGATTTGCCGCGCTTCACGCTGATCGGCGCCACCACGCGGCTTTCGCTCCTGACCGCCCCGCTGCGCGACCGCTTCGGCGTCACCTATCACCTCGATTTCTACGAACCTCCGGAACTGCGCAGCATCATCGAACGCAACGCCGCCACGCTCGGCTGCGCCATCCGCCCCGATGCCGCCGCCCGGATCGCCGAACGCGCGCGCCGCACCCCGCGCGTGGCCAACCGCCTGCTCAAGCGCGTGCGCGATTACGCCGACTTCCTCGGTGACGGGACCATCACGGTGGAGATCGTCGACCGCGCCTTGAAGATGCTCGACATCGATGCCGTCGGCCTCGACCAGGTCGACCGCCGCATCCTCGAGACCGTCATCTCGAAGTTCTCAGGCGGACCGGTCGGACTGAATGCCCTCGCGGCCGCGACCGGCGAGGAGATGGAGACGATCGAATCGATCTACGAGCCGTATCTCATCCAGCTCGGGCTGCTGCACCGCACGCCCCGCGGCCGCATGGCGACCGACGCCGCCTACGCGCACCTGGACCTGTCCGCGCCCGAAAAACGCGAATGAACCATCCGCTATGATCGGCTTGCCGCCTTACGTCCTCCTCGTCGTCTTCGGCCTCTTCTTGGCGGGCTTCCTGTTCTTCTCGCTCGCCAACATCATCCTCCTCGCGCGCTTCGGCGCCCGGAACGCCGTCGGGCTGCTCGCCGTCTTCATCTTCATCGCCGTCACCTCCGGCATCCTCTTCCTGACCTGGCAGTCGCTTGAGGGAACGGACTGGACGGCGAACGTCCCCCTTTTCGCGATTCCCGCATCCGTTTTCTAGACTATGTCGATCTCCCAGCTCTTCACCCAGCATCCCGGCGAGAAGATGGAATTCTCGCTGCGGCGGCATCCGATCGTCTTCCTCGGACCGACCTGCGCGTTCCTCGTGATGGCGGCGCTGCCGTTCGGCGCGCGCGCGGTCTTCCTGCAAGGAGGCCCGATGACGTTCTCGAACGCCTTGCAGGAGATCGTGCTGAAGTTGGCCGTCGCCACCTATTACCTGAGCATCTGGGTCTTCTTCTTCAGCCAGTTCACCGACTACTACCTGGACATCGACATCGTCACGAGCGACCGCGTCATCGACATCGCGCAGAAGGGCCTGTTCGGACGCTCGATCGCCGAGCTCGACCTGACGCGCGTGCAGGACGTGCACTCAGAGATCAAGGGCATCGTCCCGACCCTGCTGGACTACGGTACCGTCACGGTGCAGACGGCGGCCACGGAAGAGAACTTCGTCTTCGAGCAGGTGCCGCATCCGCATAAGATCCGCCAGCGCATCATCGAGATGGCCGCGCTCGACCGCCGCAAGGAAGCGAAGGACATCATGGGCGATGCCCCTTCGCCCGGAGCGGCCGCCGCCGCGGAGAACGACATGCAGCGCCAGGGGTTGGGCTGACGAGATGCGAAAATCCCCGAGCCCGGCTCGGGGATTTTCATTTCGCGAGGGCGATCTGTCCGCCCGCCCAGGCTTTTTCGGCGAGGACTTTGGCGTCGCGGAACGGCTGGGCGGAGGCGTCGCAGCCCATCACGACCACGATCAGGTCATGCTTGCCTTCGCGGCGCAGGCGGGTGGCGAGCGTATAACCCGCTTCGTAGATGAATCCCGTCTTGCCGGCGACGACGTCGATCGCGCCGTCATGCATGAGCTTGTTGGTATTCTTGATCTGATGCGGGCCGTCCGACGTCTGGACGGTATAGGTGGGCATGCCGGCGAATTTGGCGACCCACGGATCGTCGAAGGCGGCTTTGGCGAGCGATGCCATCTCGCGCGCGGTCGAGACGTTGGCGACCTCGATGCCGGTCGGATCGGCGAAGCTGGTGTGCGGCAACCCAAGCGCCTGGGCCTTGGCATCCATGCGGGCGACGAAGTCTTCCTTGGAAAGGCCGCTGACCCGCGCGAGCGCATGGGCGGCGTTGTTCGCCGAACCGATGATGGCGCTCGCGACCAGGTCGTCGACGCTCAGCGTGACGCCGTCGCGGACGCGGAGGCGTCCGCCTCCGACTTCGTCATCGCGCGCCAATGCCACCACCTGCTCCTGGTCGAGCCCGGCTTCGCGCGCGACCATCACGGTCATGAGCTTGGTCATCGAGGCGATGCTGCGGACCTCGTCGGGGTCCTGCGATGCGAGCAGCTCTCCCGTCTCGGCATCCGTCACGACATATGCTTTGGCGTTCACCGGCGTGGCGGCCGTGATCCGCTCAGGGGTGACGGTGATGGAGATGTCCGCCGTGCCTCCGTAGATCCAAGCGGTATCTTCGGACGCCAGCTGGAAGCGCTCACGATACGTTCCTGGCGCGGAGGGCGCATGCAGCGAAAACGTGACGCTGCCGGACTGTCCGGGTTTCACGGACGCCTGATCAAGACGCGCGGCCTGTCCGGCGCCTGGCCAGCTCGCGTCGCGAAATAGGCTCTTCCTTCCGGAAGGGCCGGATGCATACAGCGAAACGTAGGCTTTTCCGGTATTTTTCCAGGTGGAGCTGCCGGTGTTCCTGAATTTCAGGGTGATGTGCTGCGCATGACCGGCTTCGATCGTGAAGGCAGCGCCACCCTGCGCCGCAGTCGCCGCATACGCGCGGGAAGCCGCGCCCGCTGCCGACGGGATGACGGAGGAGAGCAGGAAGATGGCGGCGGCGAAAATGCGCTTCATGCTTCAGTACAGTTTCTTGAGATCCGTTCCCGCGTAATAATACCCCAAGATCGTATCATATGTCGCCCCGGCTGCGGCGCGACCGACCGCATCCCAAGCGGAAAGGCCGACGCCGTGACCGAGGAGCTGACGACCGACGGCGGCATCGAACGGGCATGGCACCGAAACCAGCCACGGCTTGGCGGCGCCTCCCCAGACCTCGGTCCAGGCACGGGTGCGACCGTCGCTCGAACTGTAATAGGGCGTGACGACCGGCGTGCCCTGGTACGTCACGATCCGCCCCCTCGTGGCGTCGACGGCCGCGGTCAGGGTCGGATTCCGGCGCTCGGCCACGTAGCCCCGATAGACCTGATCATAGGTAGCGTCCACGTTGAAGCTCCAGTGCTTGCCGGGGTGCGTGTAGTGCCAGTTCGCGTATGAACGCGCGGCCGTCGCCATGGCTTTCTGATATTCGAGCGGCCCGGCGTTCGAGGTCTCCCCCATCCCCTTCAGATATTGCTCCATCGGCAGCTCGTCGATCATCCAGACGTAATCGTTCGGATCGTTCTTGCGCATCTCAAGCGTGCCGCGGAATCGGTTGAAGGTCGTGGCGTCCGACCAAAGCGTGAAGATCTCCCCCGCATCCTTCGGAACGAAGCGGATCGGGAGCGGAGAGCTCGTGACCGAACCGTTCGCCGCGACGCGGTAGCTGCGAGAAGAAGCGTCGTATGAAAAGGTCGAGTGCGTCCCGGCCGTAAAACTGGCCAGTTTCGTGCCGTTCGCGTCGCGCAGCTCGTACGCTCCGTCGAACGAGACCTCTTCGGTCATGGCCGTGGTGTACAGCCCGACGCGCAGCACGGGCTCGCCGGCGGACGTGACGGGCGGCGGAGGAGCTTGCGTGCCGGGCGCGGAAGGGATTTCGGCCGCGGCATCGGCGATGACCTTGATCGGCAGGGCGATCGGGGTGCCCGAAAGCTCCCCGCCATCGGCGGTGAAAGCGAGCGTCAGTTGATAGTCGCCACGATGACGCGGCGTGGTGAAGGTGAAATACAGGTCGGTCGAGTTCCCGTGCGGGACGTAGCGATCGACGCTGACCGGGATATCGGAGGAAGCCCAGCTCGCGTCATCGATCGATGCGTCTCCGCCGGAAGGCGCGGCGAAAGCGACGACGTGGAGGCCGATCTTCTTCCAAGGGGTCATCCCCTCGTTGCGATAGGTCACGCGCATGGTCATCGGCACGCCGCCGGGCGCCTCGATGCGCTCGGCGCTCCGGAAGACGAGGGAGGCGGATGGTGCGGGCGGCGGATCATCCGTCGGATCCGATGTCGGCGGCTTGGAGGCAGGGTCGGGCGATGCGTCCGTCGGAGCAGGCGCCGACGCCCCGGAAACCTTCACGGTCACCGGCGTCCAAGCGCCCCAGATCCAGCTCGTATCTTCAGCCGCAAGCTGGAAAGCGTCGACGTAGGTGCCGGGAGTCTTAGGCGCGGTGACCGTCAAACGTATAGTCCCCTTCTGCCCCGTGCGCACGGACGTCTCAAGCAGCCGGGAGGCCTGTCCCGACGCTTTCCAATCAGGGGAAAAGAAAACGCTCGCGTGATAACGCGGCTTGATGGTATAGGCCGAAACATACTTGCGTCCGGAGCCGCTCCAAGTCGCTTTTCCAGTGTTCCTGAAGACAAGGTCGACCGTCCGGACTTCTCCCGGCGCGAGCGTGATGACTGGCGCCGAACCGACGAGTTCGCCGCCGTAGGAGGCGCGTTCGGCCGCATAGGCGGTATGGATCCCCAGCAACAGGCGCGCCGCCGATGAAAGCCGATCCGAAACGAACGGGCGGGAATCCCTGACCGGGATCGGACCGGCCTGAACCTGCGGCGGGGCGAAACGCTGATCGATCCAGCGCAGCCCGAGCGCGAATCCCGAAAGGACCAGGAGGACGACGGCGAAGGCCCGCAAAAGGCTCGTGTCCCCGGACTTCTCGCGCGAAAGGGCGGCCCGCCGACGCATCATCGTGTAGGGATGGACCCCGTGCGCGATCGGCATCGTTTTGATATCTGACGGCGTAATAGCGTCGTTATTTTAGCATTTTTCCAGTCTTCGGTCAAACGGATTTACGGAACGCGCGTCCGATCCGTAACGCCCCTGGCGCCAATCCGCCGGTCTGATAACCTGGGAGCGATATGTCGCGCACCTCCGCCATCGCCAAAAACACGTTCGTCCAAGCCCTTGGGCGCACGGCCGGCACGGGCATCAGCCTCGTGACGTTCAGCTTGATGACCCATTACCTGGGAACCTCCGGCTACGGCGCGTTCACCACCGTCACCAGCTTCCTGCAGTTCTTCGGCATCCTGGTGGACTTCGGCCTCTCGCTCACGACCGTCGCGATGCTCTCGGAACGCGGCGCGGACCGGGACAAGATCGCTTCGAACATCTTCACGCTGCGCATCCTTTCGGCGATCGCCTTCTTCGCCGCCGCGCCGCTGGCCGTCCTCCTGCTCCCGTACGGACCCGACGTGAAATCCGGTGTCGGAGTGGCGGCCTTTTCCTTCTTCTTCCTGGCGGTGAACCAGGTGCTGACGAGCGTGCTGCAGACCGAGCTGCGCATGGCGCGCGCCGCCACGGCCGAAGTGCTGGGCCGCATCGGCCTGCTTTCCGGCATCCTGATCGTCAGGCATTTCGATCTCGGCCTCGGCTGGATGTTCGCGTCGCTCTCGCTCGCCAACGGCCTGACCGTGTTCTGGAACTGGCTTTTGGTACGCCGCCTGGTCGCGCTATCCTGGCGCTTCGACCGCGCGGTCTGGCGCGAGATCATCCGCCGGTCGTGGCCGATCGCCCTTTCGATCACTTTCAATCTCATCTATCTGAAAGGCGACGTGATCGTACTCTCGCTCACCCGCAGCCAGGCCGAGGTCGGCTTGTACGGAGCAGCCTACAAGATCCTCGACGTGCTCACCGTGATCCCGATCATGTTCATGGGCCTGGTGCTGCCGCTCCTCGTGAAAGCCCGCGGGGAAGGGTCCGATGCCGAATTCAGGCGCATCCTGCAGCGCGCCTTCGATTTCATGGCGGTCCTGACGCTCCCGCTCGTCGCCGGGACGCTCGCGGTCGGCACGCCGCTCCTGCGCTTCGTCGCGAGCGACCAGTTCGCGTCGTCCGGTCCGCTCCTGCAGATCCTGATCTTGGCTGCCGCAGCCGTCTTCTTCGGTTCGATGTTCGGCCATGCGGTCATCGCCGTCGACAAACAAAGGACCATGATCTGGGGCTATGCTGCCGATGCCATCCTCGCGACTGTCCTATACGTCACGCTCATCCCGAAATACGGGCCGACATCGGCCGCTTGGGTCACGGTCGCGGCCGAGGGATTCATCGCCTGCGCCACCTATCTCGTGGTCCGGAGCGCGACTGGCTTCGTGCCTCGTTTCGGCACGTTCGTCAGGGCTGCGGCGGCGGCCTTCGGCATGGCCGTTCTGCTCCGATTCCTTCCGGACATGCATGTACTCCTGAAAGTCCTCTTCGGTGCCGTCGGATATGGCGGGCTGGCCATCCTCCTCAAGGCCGTGTCGCCCGAGACGATCAGGCAGCTCATGGGGAAAAGCGGCGTCTCGGAGACGCCGCCGATGGCCTGACTCTCATGCGCATACT
Source organism: uncultured bacterium (assembly GCA_937900255.1). GTDB lineage: Bacteria > Patescibacteriota > Patescibacteriia > SG8-24 > DYFX01 > DYFX01. Next base: position 21,699 of record CALCDZ010000006.1, on the reverse strand, counting down.
TTTCTTCTCCTTCCCTTACGAATCGGCGCCGGGCGGCGGGGAGCGCTACACCGAGCAGACGGTCGAGGGGCTGACCGGAAACGGCGATACCGTGACGCTGGTCTCGTCTTCGCGCGCGCTGCTCCGGACGTTCGCGGCGCGCGGCTGGCAGGCGCTTCCGATCTGGGGCGGCGTCGAACCTGTTTCGAAAGTTTCCGTCGCCGTTTTCCCGCTGACCGTCCCTTTCTTCTTCCCGCTCCTCTCCTTCATCCTCATCTGGTTCCGGTCCCGCCTCGGGGCGCAAGCGCTCGTCTGCCTTTCCCTCACCGAAAAGCTCTTGGCGACTCTGCCCGCGCGGCTCCTGGGCATGCGGGTGATCTGGGTGGAGCATCTGCTGGCGGGGCGTTCACTCATCCAAAATCCGTTCCGGGGCCCGTACGCTGCCCTTTCGCGATTGACGCGAGTCGTCACGGTCTCCGAAGCCGCGGCGGACTCTCTCGTCGCCCTCGGCGTGCCGCGCGGGCGCATCACGGTCATCCATCCCGGCATCTCACCTGAAAACAAGCCGCCCGTCGCGTCCAGGCCTTCGGACCGGCCGATCATCGGGATCGTTTCCCGATTGAGCAAGGAAAAGAACGTGACTCTCGCGTTACGGGCTTTCGCGCTCGTCACCGAACGGATTCCGGAGGCCATGCTGCGTATCTATGGAGACGGGCCGGAACGCCGCTCGCTCGAACGCCAAGCCGAGGAGCTCGGCATCCGCGAAAAGACGGATTTTCTCGGATACGCGGACCGGGCGGGCGAACGCTGCGCCGAGTTCGACGTCTTGGCCGTACCGTCTTCCCGTGAGTCCTTCGGCCTGGCCGCCCTTGAAGCCATGCGCTGCGGCATCCCGGTCGTCGCCACTGAAGTCGGCGGACTGCCCGAGCTCGTCAGGCACGGGGAGACGGGTCTGCTGGTGCCGGCCGAAGACGACCATGCGATGGCCGATGCCCTGCTCTCGTTGCTCCGAGACAGCGAACTCAGGCGACGGCTGGGAGAGGCGGCCCGTGCGGACGTCGCCGCACGTTTCAATCTGGAAAAGATGCAACACGCATGGATCGAGCTGTTCTCATCGCGTTGATCGTCGTCGCCGGAACGCTGCCGTTCGAGCGCATCGGCGGGTTCCGTGCTTTCGGTTTCAACATGCGCCTGAGCCAGCTTGCGCTCGCCGCGGCCTGGGCGCTGTTCCTGCATGCCTGGCTCCTCGGACGCGCGCGCATCGAGTGGAGAAGGCCGTCCTACCTCGCGCTCGCCGGCTTCTTCGCCGCGGCAGGACTCTCGCTCGTCAATGCCGACAACCTGCCGCGCTCGCTGTCCGTCCTGGCTTTCACGATCTTCACCGCTTCGCTCGCCGTCCTCGTGCCGCAAGCGGTCCGCGGCGGTCGGGACATCGCGCGGATCCGGACGGTGATCCTGGTTTCCGCGGCGCTCGTCTCGGCATTCGGGTTCTGGCAGTTCGCCGCCGACATGCTCGGGGCTCCGCTCTGGATGACCGGGCTGCGCGAGACCTATGCCCGTGCCGTGCTCGGCTTCACCCGCATCCAATCGACGGCGGCCGAGCCGCTCTACTTCGCGGACTATCTGCTGCTCCCGATCGCCCTCGCAGGCGCCTGGCTCGCTCGCGGGGCGAGCGCGAAGATCGCGCGCGGCCTCACGCTCTTGCTCGGCGTGATGCTGCTTGACGTCTTCCTGACGTCTTCGCGCGGCGGTTGGCTCGGGTTGGGAGTGACGATGGCGGTCCTGTACGGTCTTGAACGCGAGCGCCTGCACGGATGGAAGCCTCTTTTGCGCGTCGCGGCGGTCGCGCTGGCATCCGGAGCGCTCGGCCTCTTGCTGCTCGCGCGCTTCTTTTCTCCGACCGGTCAGACCGTCCCGGAAATCTTCTTCCAGCACGTCACCAACGTCACCGGCGGCGCGGCCTATGACGACCGCGCTTCGACGATCGCCTCCGCGCTTGACGCTTGGCGACGGCATCCCTTGATCGGCGTCGGTTTCGGCGGTTATGGCCCGTCCGTCTCGCCTTCCCCTTTCTCCGCCCCGGATTCCGGGTGGCCGATCGTCAATAACGAGACGCTGGAACTCCTGGCTGAAACAGGCGCGATCGGTCTCGCGGCCTTCGTCGTCTTCCTCTGGACGCTCTTCCGGGAGGCACGGCTGGCCTTGAAGCGTCCGGGCACGGAGGATGCCGCTTCAAGCGCCGTCCGTTCCGCCTGCCTGGCCGCGCTTTGCGGCATGCTCGCCCAATACCAGACATTCTCTACCTTGTATATCATGCACGTGTGGTTTACGATCGGTTTGCTCCTCGCCGTTTCCCGAAGCGAACCTGAACGCGCATGACCTTCCTTTGGATCGCCCTCGCCGCTTACGCCCTGCTCGCCTGGAAAGACCATCGGGCGGCGTTTTTCCTGTTTATCGCCTCGCTGCCCGTCTATCTCATCCGTCTCCAGGTCGCCGGACTCCCCACCACCGCACTCGAAGCCATGTTCGCGATCCTCTTCGCCGCCTGGATGCTACGGCGCGAGAAACGCCTGATCGACATCAAAGGCTGGGGCTGGCTACTCCTCGCCTGGTTGGCGGTCGCCACCGTCTCGCTTTTCGTCTCACCGGCTTTCCGCGCCGCGGCCGGGGTCTGGAAGGCCTATTTCGTGGAACCGATCCTGCTCTTCCTGATCGCGAACGATCTGCTGCGTACCCGTTCCGAACGGCTGAACGCGATGAAAGCGCTGGCCTGGTCGGCGATCGCGATCGGCCTTTCTACCATAATCCAGCACTGGACGGATTGGGGCGTGCCTCCCCCTTTCAACGGGCACCCCATCCCGCCCGCGACGGAAGCCGAGTTCCGTCCGACTTCCTTCTACGGGTTCCCGAACGCCATCGGCCTGTTCCTGGCGCCGCTCGCGCCGATCTTCGTTTCCCTGGCTTTCGCTCGGCCCGAAGGGGTTAAGGAACGTGTTCCGGCGCGATGGCTGTTCGCATCCGCCGCGCTGCTGTCGGCCGCGGGCATCGTCCTGGCGCAATCGGAAGGCGCGATCGTGGGGGTCACGGCCGGCGTCACGACCCTGCTCCTGATGACCAAGAAGACGCGCTTGCCCGCGCTGCTCGGGGGATCGATCCTCGGCATCCTCTTGCTGACCGTACCCGTCACCCGCGCGAAGCTGGTCGAGAAGCTGACGCTTTCCGATTGGTCCGGACGGGTGCGCACGCAGATGTGGGGCGAGACTTGGAACATGCTGAAAGACCGTCCCGTCTTCGGTGCCGGGCTCTCAGGTTACCCGATCGTCTTCGACCGCTATCACAAGGCGCGCTACATCGAGATCTTCCAATACCCGCACGAGATCCTGCTGGACTTCTGGGTGGAGACCGGCATCGCTGGCGTCATCGTCTTCGGCTTGCTGATCTGGCGTTATATGGCGGCCTTGCGGGCAGCCTGCAGGCGCGACGAGGCAACCCGGGCCTGGACGATCGCCCTCGCCGCCTCCATGATCGCGCTCATCGTCCACGGACTGGTCGATGTTCCCTACTTCAAGAACGACCTCGCGATGCTCTTCTGGCTGCTCCTCGCCCTGGCGAGCTCGACGGCGGCCGAGGCGCGGGGATAAGAAAAAAGACCGCCTCTCGGCGGCCTTTTTCTTCACGACGCTTCCTTCTGGCGCAGGCATTCGCCGCACCACATGTCGTCCATGGCCTGGGTATGGCCGCAGTCCTGGCAGGCGCAGGTGCCTTCCTTGCAGGTCATCGTTCCCTTGCACGCCTTGCACTTCGCCATATCGGCGGGAAAATCCATCCCGCAACTGACGCACTTCAAGGTCATATCCCCTTCCGGATTAACGATTATATGGACGCATGATAGCAAAAAAATGCCGTACCGACAAGCGGCAGATTGACTATCGCCACTCAGTCGCATTACCATTGGAGCCATGTCCCATGCCGAAGACGCGCTGCAAGGGCTCCGGAAGACCGGCTTCAGGCTGACCAAGGCCCGCCGGGCGCTTTTTGCCGCCCTCGAAGCCGCCCTACGGCCCATGTCGGTCCCGGAACTGCGCGTCCGGATGAAGAAGGCCGGAGCGGCGGCCGACAAGACCACGATCTACCGGGAACTGGCGTTCCTCCTGGAGCGGCGCCTCGTCCAGGCCATCCAATTCGGCGATGGCTTGAAGCGCTATGAGCTGCGCGGAGGCCATCATCACCACCATCTCGTCTGCACGGCCTGCGGCATCGTCATCGACGTGAGCTTGAAAGGCGACCTCGACGCCATCGAAAGAAGGCTGGCGCGACGGACGGGCTTCCGCATCGACGATCACTCCCTTGAATTCTTCGGCCTCTGCGCCGATTGCAGACGCGCATGAAAAAGCTCCTCGCGATCTTCCTGACCGTTTTCGCGCTCCTGCCGATGATCGCCGGAGCGCAGCCTGATGACGTCGCCGCACGCGCCAAGGACCTCCCGCCCGACGAATACCTGCGCGCGAAAGTGCTCTCCATCAAGGACATGGGGACGCAAGACGACGAACTCGAGACCGAACGGCTCGTCGAATACCGCGTCCGCGTGACGTACGGGAAGGATAAGGGCCGGGAACTGACGATCAAGAGCAGCCAGAACGTCGCCAAGAACGCCGTCCGCACGGTCAAGGTCGGCGACGTCATCGTGGCCGTAAAAAGCTACCAGATCGACGGGACCGTTTCCTACTACCTGGCCGACAACTACCGGCTGCCGACGCTCGAGGTCCTGGCGGCGATCTTCTTCGCCCTGACCGTGCTCTTCGGCGGCGTGCGGGGATTCACGTCGGCGCTCGGGCTCGGCGCGAGCGTGATGCTCATCCTTGGATTCATTGTTCCGAGGATTCTCGCCGGCGGAGACCCGTTCATGATCACCTTGGCGGGCGTGTTCATGATCGCGGCCATCTCGCTCTACCTGGCCCACGGTTTCAACCGCCGCACCACGGTGGCGTTCGCCGGCACGCTCATCACGCTTTCGATTTCGGCCGCCGTCGCGTACGCGTCGGTGGCGGTCTCGCGGCTCTACGGCATGGGCAGCGAGCAGGCGCTTTATCTCCAGAACGGCGACTTCGGGAACATCGACCTGCGCGGACTCCTGCTCGGAGGCATCATGCTGGGAGTCCTCGGCGTGCTCGACGACATCACGACGGCGCAATCAGCCGTGGTCGAGGAGCTCAAGCGCGCCAAACCCGACCTCACGTTTTCCGACCTTTACCGGCGCGGCCTTTCGGTCGGACGCGAGCACATCGCTTCCCTCGTCAACACGCTTTTCCTCGCCTACGCCGGCGCCGCGCTCCCCCTCTTCCTGCTGTTCTCCGTCTACAAGGGCACGCCCGTCTGGTTCACGCTGAACGGCGAGATCCTTTCCGAGGAGATCGTCCGGACGCTGGTCGGCAGCGTTTGCCTGATCCTGGCCGTGCCGATCACGACCGCGATCGCGGCCGCGTTCTTCACCCGCTACGCGCCGGACGAACACGCCCACGGACGGGCGCACGCGCACCATTGACGCGGCAGTCGGGCGGCGCGTCTCACTTCCGCATCGAGAAAGCGGCGCGGACCGTCACCATGACTTCCTTGTCGATCTTGGACGTGTCGTAGGCGCCGTAATCGGAAACGTCGGTGGAGCCGACCGGAACGACCTGGACGACGCCGACCGTGGCGGAGCGCATCGGGCCGACGTTCCCCTTCCCGGCGATGGCCTCGGTACGCGCTTCCGCGTCCTTCACCGCCTCGCCGAGCAGGCTGACGCGAAGCGTCGGCAGGTCCGAATACGTGTACTCGACGCCCTTGGAGGAGAAGACGACGCCTTGGTCGATGAGCGCGTTGACCTGCTTGGACAAGGCCGTCACCGCCGCGACGTCATCGGAACGCAGCTCGACCGTCTGCCGCAGGATGAAGCGCTTGGGGACGCTCGGGTCCTGCTGGTTGTAGGTGTAGTCCTGATCCATGGAAACCGGAGCGACCTCGATGGCGGAATCCTTCACGCCGTGCGACGCGAAGAAGGCGCGCACCTTCTTTTCATCGTCCGCCATGAGACGATAGCCGTCCTTGAGCGTCGTGACCGTGACGTCGCGGTCCCATTCCGCCGACCATTTCGCGCGGTCGGAGACGATCTGTCGGCGCGCCGATCCCGTCACTTCGAGCGTGTCGCCAAGCGTCTTGCCTTGGTAGTACGCGACCGATCCGATGACGGCGCTGGCCATCATGCCGACGGCCAAGATGAGAGCGGGGATTTTCATACGTGTTTAACGGGTAAAAAGCGAGAAAACGGCGGCGAACAAGCAGGCGATGCCTGCGAGCAGCATGACGGTTATCGATCCATACGAGACGGGGCGCAGATAGGCGTTCGCGGGATCTTGCGGATCATAACGCACGTCGATCTTGTCTGGAAACCTGGCGACCACGCGCTTCGCCTGCTCTTCGCCGTAGGCATCCGTGACCGGACTGATGCGTCGGCCCGTATAGCTTTTGCCGCCCACGATATAGGTGTACGTGACCCGCGGTTCGAAGTAACGACCCGGCCGGGAGGCTCCCGTCGTCGTCGAAGCTCCGACGCTTTTTTCGACGATCCGCCCCGGAGCGACCGGCCACCTGCGGACGTTCCGGCTGATGAACAACGCTCTGCTTCCTGCCGCGATGGCGGCAGCGCCGACGAGAAAAAGGAGTATTTGGAGCATATGAAACCAGCTTTTCGGAACCTCCTGCGCTTGCGCAGCATACCATGAGGCGGCGGCCCTTGACAGGATTTCGCGTTTAGAGTAGGGTACCCCGGCCCGGCTGATCAATCCGGGTCAACGAAAGGTACGGTAGGTAATGAAAGCTCGTTTTCTGCCCCTTGTTTGCCTGTTCTTCTGCTTCGCCTACATGTCGTCCGGCTGCAAGGCCGCCCACGACGACCAGGACACGGAGAGCGCGCGGCGCTCGTCCGAGTCCGAGAACCGGCGGTGCAAGACCGCCCCGACGGACCTGACGGCCGTCGTCGACGGCATCCTGGTCAACCTGACCTGGGTGGACCACTCCCGGCACGAGTCCGGGTTCCGCGTCGAGCGGAAGTCCGGCACCGACCCCTTCGCGGCCGTCGCGACGGTCGGTCGGAACGTCACGACCTACTCCGAGACGGTCGCTCCGGGCACCTACACCTACCGGGTGGAGGCGCTCGAGTGGAAGGATCGAGAGCGGCGCGACGACCGGGACGGCGATGGCGATCGTGATGACGATGATCGCCACGGGAACTGCGAGAAGCGCTGCTTCTCGAACGAGGTCACGGTGACCGTCACCGTGACGCCCCCGGAGATCGCCGGCACCATGTCCTACGCACTCGCCCCGATGGACGCCGAGACGGCGTCGAGCATCGTCATCGCCGGGACGTCCGGCGTGACCATCGGCAAGTTCGTCCTGAGCGCCCAAGGAGAAGATCTCATGCAGGACCGCCTGCGGGTCAGCCTGGTGCAGGGCGCCTCGGCCGTGAGCAGCGTCTTCTCGCTGTCGCTCTACGACGGTTCGACGCTGATCGCCGGCCCGGTCACGCCCGACGCGGCCGGCAACGCCGACTTCGCGGACATGAACCTGGGGGTGCCAGACGGCGGCTCCAAGACCATCACGGTCAAGGCCGACGTGAACACGATCCCGACCGGCATCGTCGCGGGGCTCCTGCCCACGGCCGTGCCCGGCACCAACCTGATGGTCGGCCTCGATCTTACGGACCCGGCCGCCGGCACCTTCCGGTACCACGGCCTGACGACCGGCGGCGAGGTCACGACGATCTCCGCGTACGACGACGTCACGACGTTCAACAGCGACCGCGACAAGATTGTTCGTAGGTCCAAGCCGGTGGTGAGCCTCGCCTCGCTGCCGATCTCGACCCTGTCGAACGGCCTGCAGACGATCTCCCGCTTCACGATCACGGCCGACGCGGCCGGTGACGTGTCGCTCATGACCGTCAGCTTCCGCAGCACCCTGCAGGACGCCGGCGCCAGCGCCCTCACCCTGTCGCTCTCCGCCTTCCGCATCCGCGAGATGGGCCAGGCGACCGAGATCCCGCTCACCGAAGCCGATGTGCTGACCGAGACCCCCGACCGGAGCCGTGACTGCACGGCCCCGATCATGGGCACGATCGTCTGCGACATCCGCATCACGTTCCTGGGCGAACAGGTCATCACGGCCGGTACGTCCAAGTCGTACGAACTGCTCGCGACCGTCGCGGGCGCGGACGACGCCGGCGACGCGATCAGCACCACGCTGCCGGAAGAGGACTCCCCCCGCACCTCGGTGTTCGCCGGCCTCACCGGCGAGCTCCAGTCGAACCGGACCCGGTTCTTCTCGGACGGGACGCAGTTCGCGCCCAACGTGGTCTGGTCCGACCTCTCGGCGGGCCTGGGCCACAACGATACCCCGGGCGCGCTACTCGGGATCGACAACCCGGAGGCATCGAACGATTGGACCACGGGACGCCTCGTCCCGGCCCTCCCGCTCGACGCCCAGGTGATGGCCCGCTGACACAGCGAGCCACGCCTCTCAGACTCTCGACCGGCCCTCAAGGCCGGTCATTTTTTATTCCAGATCAGCCGATCGGTCGCCCAAGCGTCATAGGTCATCCCGACGAGATACAGACCCGCAAGGATGAAGACGAACGCCGTCGGATAGTCGCGCGGATAGGTTTCCCGACTCAGCGTGAGCTCAAAGATCGTCCCTGCGATGAGGATGACGCCGATGAGGGCAGCAAGTGCGTCCAGCCCATACGCCAATTCCACCTCGCCCGCCGTGAGGCGCGCCCGCACGGTGACCCGCGGCAGCAAGACGCGCGTGATCCCCCGCCCCGGCAAGATCCGCTTCCGATCGATCCGGAAAACGCCATCCGCTTCCCGGACGGACAATTTCGGATTCTTCTTCAACCCCTCCGCGAACACGGTCGCATTCATGTCGATCGGCAACGGCAGCAGGCGTTTCAAAATGGTGGGCATGTGAGGGAGGATTAGGGCGATTCCGTACTTGGACTATACAACAAACCGCGGCAAATCGTCCTCGGCAGCCGCTAGAAAGGAACGGATAAGCAAGTTAAACTGCCCGCATGGGACGTAATCTCGTATCACATGCCGCTTCAATCAGATCATCTTCAGGTCAAATTTCACCCTGGCTATCGCGGGCTGAGCTGCAACGTATCACTCGATTTCGGCCGGCCCGGCTTCCAAGCCGATATCGCCGAGACCCTCGTCGCCCGGGTCCGGGCGCTGCCGATGTGGCCCGAGCTGACGACGCTGCGGCCGTACGACGGCACCGTCGGCCCGCTGACTGACGCGCGGTTCGCCGCGATCGTCGGGGACGTCAAGAACGCCGCCTGGTACCTCGACGATGATGCCGAGCGGATCGAGGTGCGCTGTTTCCGCCAGGCCCGCGAGCTCCACTTCACCCTGCGCGTGACCCAAGACCGCTACCAGCGGTACGGCGATGCGCTGCTGCAGGTGCTCGAGACCTTCATGGACGGCTTTGGTTTGGCGCGGATACTGCCGTCGAGCGGGATTTCGACCTACTGCAACCCAGACCTGCCGTGCGACCCGATCGACGACGTCCCGGCGTCGGCCGGCATGCGCTACGACCAAATCGTCGACGCGCTGGATCGGCGCCTGATCGCGGCCGAGCCCACCAGCCTGCGCGCCCAAGTCGCTGCCCGGCTGCTCGCCGCGGCGCTGCCGCCCGGCGTGCAGCAACGCCGCATCGGCGACGTGACCCTGAACCTGTGGACCGATGCGCCCGGAGATCTCGATGCCGTGGTGCGCGCGCGCAACGCGCACCAGCGATGGATGGCGGAGAATCTCGCGTAGCCGGCCGATGACGCCGGCGGCGGACCAGACGCTCTCGGGAGCTAGGGCTGATTTTTCTCGCTGAAATACAACAAAACCGCCCTTTCAGGCGGTTTTGTCTTGGCGACAAGCACCTACCGTTTGAGGCTTGTGAGTCTCATCCGATAAGAAATTGTCGTGGCGGTGTCTTGGAGTTCAGTGTCACAGACCTCTGTCTACGTTAGGGTTTTTTCGAGGGTCGGACTAGCGGAGGACTCTAGGTACGCTGTCACGCACACGATAAAACCTTCATTGTTTCGACGCACGCCCTAAGGCATGTGGACCCTCTTCGGTTAGTGAAAAAATCTGATCAACCCTTGCCTTTTCAGGTTCATCTAAAGAGCGTTTGTCTTTCATAAATTTCTCCATCAGACGAGCATCGCTGAGAATGAGCTCAATCTCGGTTTCGGGGGTCTCCGCAGTGGCCAGAAGTGCCGATAATTTTTCATTCAACTGCTTTCTATTAACCCATGACCCTGACGAAAATGAGCTTTGGGTTGCGAGAGCTCTAACGAGCTCACGAACCACCGTATTAATTTCTTTCTTTACTGATTGTGTTTTTTCCAGAATTACTCTCATCTCTCGCAGATTTATTTCCTTGATTTGATCGCGAAAGTAGACGACGCATGCGCCCAGAACCGAAAGGCAAACGAGTTCAAAGTATACTTCGCCGCTTATGCGCGCGCTGGAAATAAAAAGTACTGTAAAAAATACCAATAAAACCCCTCCGATTTCAAAGCTTTCTGTAAGTGATTTTTCATCATTATTCATAGAGAATAACATTAACACCCGAGGATCAATGACACAACAAAACCGCCCTTGCAGGCGGTTTCGTCTCGGCGACAAGGCCCCATCGGCCTCCCGATACGGAATTGTCGTGGCGGAGAGAGTGAGATTCGAACTCACGAGACCCTTTTGAGGTCTAACGGTTTTCGAGACCGTCGCCTTAAACCGCTCAGCCATCTCTCCGTGCGGTTGACTGCCGCAATGTAGCACCGATCCCCAGTCCTGTAAAGATGGGCGACGGGGGTGCTATACTCCCCCTATATGAAGATCCGCAAAGCCATCTTGCCCGTGGCCGGCATGGGCACCCGCTTCCTGCCCGCCACCAAGGCCCAGCCGAAGGAAATGCTGACCGTCGTCGACAAGCCGGTCATCCAGTACGTGGTCGAGGAAGCCGTCGCGGCGGGCATCGAGGAGATCATCTTCGTGACGTCCCTCACCAAGCGCGCCATCGAAGACCACTTCGACCGCAACTTCGAACTGGAAGCCCGCCTCAAGGAGAAAGGCAAGAAGGACGAGCTCGACGGGCTGCGGCGGATCTCCGAGATGGCCAAGTTCGCCTTCGTGCGCCAGCAGGCGCCGCTCGGCGACGGCCACGCCATCCTTTCGGCGCTCCCCTTCGTGGACCCGAACGAGCCGGTCGCCATCCTCTTCGGCGACGACATCTTCGACGCCAAAGTGCCCGTCACCGCCCAGCTGATCGCTTCCTACGAGAAGTACCACGACCCGATCATCGCGCTGTACGACGTCGGGCGGAAGAACGTCTCGAGCTACGGCATCGCGAGCGGCAAGAAGCTTTCGAAGGAACTGATGGAGATCGGTGGCTTCGTCGAAAAGCCCAAGCTGGAGGACGCGCCTTCCAGCCTCGCCGCCGTCGGCCGCTATATCATCACGCCGGAAATCATGGAGATCCTGAAGACGCAGAAGCCCGGCAAGGACGGCGAGATCCGGCTGGCCGACGCCTTCATCACCCATCTTTCGCGCGGCGCCGCCATGTACGGCCGCATCGCCGACGCCGTCCGCTACGACTGCGGCAACAAGGCCCAGTTCCTGCTCGCCAACATCGCCTACGGCCTCAAGCATCCGAAGGTCGCGCCGGATTTCAAGAAGGGCCTCAAGAAACTCCTCTCCGACACCCGCGTATGAACATCCGCAGACGCGTCGCCGGCGCGATACTCGTCTCCAGCCTCCTCCTGACGGGCCAGGGCTGCCTCAACTCCGGCCTCAAGACGCCTCCCGCCTCTTCCAAGCCGATCGTCCTCAACTATTGGCGCGTGCTCGACGACGGCGACGCCTTCCAGGACACCATCAACGCCTACCGCAGCCTGCACCCGAACGTCACCATCAACTACCGCAAGCTCCGGCTGGACGAATACGAAGGCGAGCTGGTCAATGCCTTCGCGGAAGACCGCGGACCGGACATCTTCACCGTCCACAACGACTGGATCCGAAGCTACCAGCCGAAGCTCCTGCCGGCACCCGCCAGCGTCAAGGTGGCCTTCCGGGAGATCCAGGGTTTCCAGAAAGAACAGGTATGGGTCCAGAAGACGCTGCCGGTCATCACTCCGGCGCAGGTCAAGAACAACTACGTCGACCAGGTCGGGCATGACGTGATCACCAAGGGCCAGTCGAGCGACCCGAAGCAAGGCATCGTCGACCAGCTCTGGGGCCTGCCGCTCGCGATGGACACGATGGCGCTCTACTACAACAAGGACATCCTGAACGCCGCCGGCATCCCGACGCCGGCCTCCACCTGGGCCGAGTTCCAGGACCACGTGAAGCGCCTCACGACGTACGACCAGCAAGGGAAGCTGGTCAAGCCCGCGGCCGGCATCGGCACGTCGCGCAACGTCGACCGTTCGTTCGACCTCCTCTCCCTGCTCATGATGCAGGACGGCGCGGAGATGGCCGACGCCAACGGCCTGCCGACCTTCGACAAGACGCCGCAGGGCATGACGCGCGACGTGGCGCCAGGCGTCGAAGCCCTGACCTTCTACACCGACTTCGCCAATCCCTCCAAGGAAGTCTTCACCTGGGATGACACCCAGCCGAACTCCTTCGACGCCTTCGCGGCGGGCAAGACGGCCTATTACTTCGGCTATTCCTACGCCCTGCCGATGCTCAAGGCGCGGGCGCCGAAGCTGAACTTCGGGATCACGAACGTGCCGCAGATCGACCCGGCCAACAAGGCGAACTACGCCAACTATTGGGTCGAGGCCGTCTCGAAGAAGACCAAGGTGCCGGACGTCGCATGGGATTTCCTCCAGTTCGCGGCGGCGGCGGACCAGGCCAAGCTCTACCTCAACCGGACCGGCAAACCGACGGCCCTGCGCAGCCTGGTCAATACGCAGCTGAACGATCCGAACGTCGGGATCTTCGCGTCGCAAGTCCTGACCGCCAAAAGCTGGTATCAAGGGACGAACGTCCAGGCCACCCAGGCGGCGTTCAACGAGATGATCGACTCGACCCTGGCCGGAACCCCTCCGGACCGCGCCCTCAACCTGGCGTCCCAGACCATCGCCCAGACGATCAGGTAAAAGGCTCCGATGACCTCCCCTTTCCCGGGGAGGTTTTTGGTCCCTGGGTATCATCATGCGTTCATGCTACAATATGCGTACTATGAAGCGTTTCCTGAGGAAGCTCGTCCCGGTCCTGGCGTTGTCGGCTCCTCTCGCCGCCTCCGCCATCACGCTCCTGCCCAGCTGCACCAAGACCGGCGACTGCGGCATCACCGACATCCTGGCGGTCTTCGTCAATCTTGCCGAATACCTGCTGGGCATTTCCGGCGCCGTCGCCCTTGGATACTTCGTCTACGGCGGCTTCGTCTTCGTCCTGTCGCGCGGCAGCAAGGGCGAAGTCGACCGGGCTTTCGGCATCCTGCGGAGCGCGGCCATCGGCATCGCCATTATCTTCTTCTCCGGCATCCTCGTGCGGTTCACCACCCAGGCGCTGACCGGCGGCCAGTCGGCGATTCCCACGATCGGCGAGACCTGCGACAGCCGCGCCAAGAAGAGCGTACCGAACGGCGACGGCCTCTGGATCAGCGTCCCGGCGGGCTATACCAACCCTCAGGACCCGGCTGGAAGCGTGATTGCGGAAGGCCTCGTCTGCATCCCCAAGGACGACTGCAAGTCCCTGAACAGCGAACTGCAGTCGCGCAGCCGCTCGGAACGCTACAGCTGCCTGCCGGTCGGCAGCGGCAGTTCCTGCGTCCGCGGCCTTTGCGCGAGCAAGTCGGCCGATTACGCCTGCTGCCTCCCTTAAAAGAACGGACATCATGCATCCCTCCAGCTTTTCAGGACGCGCGCGCCTCTTGCTTCTCGCCGTCTTCCTGCTGATGCCGGCCGCCGTTTCCTTGCCGCTCCCCGCCTCGGCCGCCAACGCCTGCTTCTGCAAGCCGCATCGCTCCGGAGCGCCGTGCGGCGACGGGACGACGATCATGATGAAGAACCGGATGGTCGTCACCGACGCGCCGGGCGTCTCCTTGTGGGCCGAAGGCACCGTCCCGATCGCCTCGAACGCGGAGTGCACGGACGAATGCGGCACGCACCTTCAAGGATTCACCGTCGGCTACCAGGACGAGAACTCGAGCATCTGCGCCTCCAAGATCGTCGGGGTGAACTCGTGCGTCCGCCTGCAATCGGCGGACGATCCTGCGTGTGGCACGCCGCGCTACTGCTTCTGCGCTTTCAAGGATGGCGCCACCGAGACCGGCGGCAGCGCGAGCTGCGGCGGACGGATGTGGAGGAACCAGTCGGGCGACGGCACCGGCAGCGCGGGAGCGGCGACCTGCCAAGCTTCCTGCACCGCCTTCCTCGGCCGCCCGGCGGCGCAAGGCACGGACTATCTCAGCACCCTCTCCGCCTCCAAGGACGTCTGCTATTACGAAAAGACGTCGGGCGGGGGCTGCGACAGCTCCATCTACAACTACGGGGAAAGCTGGGTGAATTTCGCTCGATCGCCCTACTGCGTAACGACCCTGGCCGACCCCGACGCCTGCAACGCGCAAGCTCGGGCCACCCAATGCAAGCCTCGCTGGTGCTCCTGCAAATATCCCGACACCTTCGCGGCGACGGCCTGCCGGGCGAAAAGCGTCGATGGCGGCTGGGTCAGCACCGAAGCGGCCTGCACCGAACGCTGCAAGGCGCAGGGCCTGGGGTTCTACAAGACCTTCGACGACGACAAGACGAGCTGCAATTACCTTGATTCATCGGTCCATCCGACGGACCCGCAGCATGACCACTGCGCCGCCGCGACGGACCCCGAGCGCCCGGACTGCGCCAACGTCGATGCCGCCAGCGCCGTGGTGCAAGGCGCCCAGGACGCCGCGATGCAAGGCGCCAAGAAGGGCACGGTCCTGGGCCTCAATCTGCCGCTCTCGGACGTCAGTCTGCCGGTCCTGATCGGACGCGTGATCGACCGGATCCTCAGCGTCATCGGAGCGCTCGCCCTTGCCTTCTTCGTCTGGGGCGGCCTCGTCTGGATGACGGCCTCCGGCGACCCGAAGAAGGTGGATCAGGGCAAGGGAATCATCGTCGCCGCCCTTTCCGGCCTCGTCGCCATCTTCGCCTCCTACGCCCTCGTCAACATGATCATCAATGCCGTCTCGAACTAGGATATGAAAGGACGCATCTTCGCCTGCGGCGCCGTCGCCGCGCTCCTCCTCACGGCGCTTCCCGCCTCGGCCCAGACCGCGACCGGCACGGCGCCTTCCGGCACGATCCAGCTGACCAATCCCATCAACGTGAAGAGCGTCCCCGGACTGATCAACAACCTGGTGAAGACCGGTATCGGGATCGTCGGCGCACTCTCGCTCGCGGTCTTCGTTTACGGCGGCCTGATTTGGTTGACCTCGGCCGGCGAGCCTGCTAAAATCCAGGCAGGCAAAGACGCGATGAAGTGGGCGGCAATCGGGCTGGTCGTCATTTTCTCCAGCTACGCGCTCGTCAGCTTCGTCTTCAAAGCGCTAACAGGTTAAGCCTGAAAGGAGGTGAGTTGAATGACAAAGAACACGCTCGTCAAAGGCCTGGTCAGCGTCGCGATGATCGCCACCATGGCGCTCCCCGTCATGGCCCTGGCGCAGGGTTCCGTGACCGCCAACGAGCTCCTGCCGAACGAGATCGGCGCGAACCTCGGCACGGGCACGACCGACATCCGCATCACCATCGCCCGGATCATCCGCACGGCCATGAGCCTCCTCGGCATCATCGCCGTCATGATCGTCCTGTACGGTGGCTTCAAGTGGATGACCTCGTCCGGTTCCGAAGAGGCCGTGGGTGACGCGAAGAAGATCATCACCGCCGGCATCATCGGCTTGATCATCATCCTCACGGCTTACGCGATCGCCTCCTTCGTGATCAACAGCCTCGTTTCCGCCACGGCCGGTTAGCGCACATCCGACGGTCCCGACGCGCGTCGGGAGTCGGGACGCGCGGGCGAACCTTCGCCTCCGCGTCCGGACCCTCCTTATCCGACGACCTCTTATGCGCCTCACACGCCTCATCCTCCCGACGTTCGCGGCGGCCGGCCTCCTGACCGGAGCGACGGCGCTCGCCGCCGGAAACTTCGGCCTCGATGCCGCCGCCGGCAACGCGATCCCGCACACCACGGACATCGCGGCCTTGATCGGAAAGTTCCTTCAGACCGCGCTCGGGTTCGTCGGCGCCATCTTCCTCCTGATCACGATCTATGCCGGCTTCCTCTGGATGACGGCGCAGGGCGACGAGAAGAAGGTCGGGACCGCCAAGACGATGATCACGCAGGCCGTCGCGGGCATGGTCGTGATCGCCGGCGCGTATGCCATCACTTCCTTCGTCCTGGGAGCCGTGACCGGAGGGACCTCCACCGCGCCTCCGACCGCCCAGACGTCCGGGACAGGGTCGGGAACGGGATCGATCGGCACGAAGCAGAAGGGCGAAGCCTGCACGAGCGGAAGCGACTGCGCAGCGCCCAACATCTGCGACATCGGGAACACGAACACCTGCATCTGATATGAGGAAACTCGTTTCCACCGCCGCTCTCTGGCTCCTCTACGTCCCGCTCGCCCATGCCCAGAGCCTCAACAACGGGTCGCTCGACACGATCGGGAACGCCGCCTATGGCGGACAGAAGACGCCGCTGCCGCTCATCGTCGGCAACATGATCAAGACGTTCATCGGGCTCCTCGGCATCGTCTTCCTGGTCCTGACCGTCTACGCCGGATTCCTCTACCTGACGGCCCAGGACGATGCCGACAAGGTCACGCACGCCAAGGAGACGCTCCAACGCGGCGTGATCGGCATCGTCATCGTCCTCGCCGCCTACGCCATCTCCGCCTTCGTGGTGAACGCGCTCGTGGTGACGACCAAAGCGAATTAACTAAGCCTATGCCTATGCTCAAGAAAACGCTGCTGGGAATCCTCTCGCTCCTCATGTTCGGCCAGATGGCGCTCGTCGCCCTTCCTGCCGGCGCCGCCTGCGACCCGTCCACCGGAAACTCGCTCGACTGCCTGACCGCGACGAACCTCGGCAACGGGGGCGCGGCCGATGCCGGACAATCCCTCCCGGTCCTGGTCGGAAGGATCATCCGCACCCTGCTCGGGCTGCTCGGCATCATCTTCGTGGTCCTGATGGTCTACGCGGGCTTCCTCTGGATGACGGCGCGCGGCGAGTCTGATCCGGTCGACAAGGCCAAGGACATCATCCGCAATGCCATCATCGGACTCGTGCTCATCTTCCTGGCCTATGCCATCACGGGCTTCGTGGTGAACGCGGTCGTCAGGGCGACGGCCGGCTGACGCGCAAAAAGAAAGGACGACCTGCCGAGAAGGCGGGTCGTCTTTTTTGCTGAGGCGGGCGGGGTCAGTAGGTCTCGTCGATCGTCTTCGTGACGGGACCGTTACCGACCTTGAGGGTAAGGTAGATCGTCTTGTACGGCGTCGCGTCGAAATCATGCCAGCCCTCTCCGCCCCCATTGTTGCGGAAGAACCGGATCTTGAGCTGGACTTCACGCGTCGCGCCGATCTCGACCCAACAGCTCTGGTTGGGCCCGAGCAGCGAGATCTGCATGCGCGGATGGATGAACCCGGAGTCGCAGTACGCGACCTGCTCATCGATCGAGAACGTCATCCACGTGTTGAGCGCGGTCTCGGGACAGTTCAAGCCGCCGTCCCTTCCACCGTCGTCGCACACGCGGTTTACGATCTTGACCTTGCGGCCGCGACTGACGTGCCGGTCCTGCTCGCCCACGAACCCCACGTAGGGTCCGTGCTGCTGGCGGCCGATCGCGACGGTCGTCTGAACCCGCTGATCGACGACGGGTCCGGACGGCGGCTGGGCGGCAGTAGCGGCGGACGGCTGCTTGCCGGAGATGGCCGCCCACATCCGCCGGTTCTGCTCCTGGAGCTGGGCATTGTCCTTCTGCAGCTGGGCGAACTGTTCGCCGTAGCAGCCGGTGAGGACGGTGCCGAGAACGATCCAGAAAATGATCTTCTTCATCACTTCTTCTCCTCCCCCGCTTCCGCAGGGGCTTCGGGGGTGGTTGCGGGTTGTGGGGTCTTTCCGAGCAGTTTGGAGCAGTCCGCGACGGACCGCGCCCGCTCCTCCTCGTCCTCGATGGACTCGGGGGATTTGAGCAGCAGTACGCAGTACCTTCGATCGGCCTCCCTGCTCTTCGCAGCCAACAGCTTGATGGCCTGTTCGTGCCTGCGCACGAGCTCCGCTCGCTGCGGGTCGCCAGTGACGCTGACTGGGCCGACGCCTCCCGTGGAGGTGACGGTCACGGTCGGCTGGACCAGGGTCACGCTGTAGGAGGCGACGCAGTTGTCCGGATGGAAGGCGCACGAGGCGTTTCCGCCGCCGGCCTGCATGCCGTACGTCCCGTTGCCGTAGACGGCTCCGGGCATGGCCGGCATGCCGCCCCCAGCGTACATGCCGGAGGTGTTCGTCGTGTACGTCTGCGTGTGAATGGGGCCGTTGCCCGGATCGTCGATGAAGACCGTCTTGGTCTCCCCGCGACCGGCACCGACGAGACAGGCCGAGAGGGCGAACGAGATCAGGAGCGTCAGGATATGGCGCATGGCATCCTTCCCGGGCCTTCGGCCCTTGTGCGGACGTTGTCAGGGTACGGTTTTTGCCCCAGAAACGGCTTTTTCGGCCATTTCCAGGACCGTTGAATATAGCACGAAAAAGCGATTTTGTCAACCATGACCGACAATCCATCGGTCGTTACAGGATAAAAAATCGCCCGCCGGTTTTTGGCCGGTGGGCGCTGAGTTCGGACAAGGAGCTAGTAGCCGAGGGCTTTCAGCTGGTCATCGCTCCCCGCGTCTTGCGACGTCGGGTCGATGACCGGAGCATCGGACTTGTCCTTGGGAGCCTCCTGCTTGGGAGCGGTCGGGCCTTTCGGCACGTCGTCTCCTGCGGGAGGGGGCGCCATGTAGATGGCACCGTTCGAACCCGAGCCTTGGGCGCTCCCGGGAGAGCCCGCGACCGTCCGATGGATCGCATCGAGCGCACGGTTCTCGGCGGCCGTGTTGATGGCCCGAACCTTGGCGGACGTCTCCTCGGAGAGGTTGAACGCCTCGCGGGCGCTCAGTACCCCCTTGCCGCTCAGGTAGACGATCAGGGCCAGCGAGGCCCAGAGCGCGTACTTGGCTGACTTCACTAGGGCGTCGGACTTCGTCTTCCAGAACGCGCTCGCGATCGCGAGGGCGAGGATGACGGAAGCGATCGTACCGATGATCTTGTCCGTGCGGTTGAGATCGCTGATCCACTTCGGCGTCAGGTCCTCGCCGCAGTACTTGATCGTCAGGACGATTCCCGTGACGATGAGGACGGCTATGACCAGAGATCGGGCGATGCTCTTGGGAAAGACCTGCGTGACGAGGGCAAGCGCCGTCACCAGAAGGCCGAGCAGCGCCAGATGGACACCAGTCAACGCCCGCCCGCTTGAGACCCAGAGGGACCCGAACACGGCGACGATGACGGCCAGGATGAGGAAGATCCGGGAAAGCCGTGCGGCCCCCTTCGCAAGCGCCTCATCCGCCGACTCGGTGAAATCGGGGACTTTCGTCTCGACACCGAGCTTACCCAGCCAGCTGCGGGTCGTGCCGCCAATCGTGCCGGTGACCGCTGACGCTCCGACCAAGAGCGCATGCGCGCCGTAGTAGAGCACTTTGGACAACCCGGCGGCGGTGAGGAAGTAGCCGATAATCAGGAAGATCCCGATGAGGCGTGCGGCCAGCAGTCCGGACGCGCTTGTCTGGAGGAAATCCGGTGCCATTCCCCCGACGATGAAGAGGGCTGCGACGACCCACCAGATGATCGTGATCGTCTGGAGGGTCTGCGCATGATCCCTCAACCACATCGCGTAGTGCCAGTACATGCGTCGGCTCTTGTGACCGCCGACAGCCGCGACTTGCTTGACGCGAGTCCAAGCGGATGGAAGCGTCGTCTGGAAGATGGTGCCCTGATCGAACATCAAGCTGATCAGGAACAGGATCCCGACAATGATGAGCCCGCCCAACTTGGGCGCGGGCCGAACCGTTTCAGGAGCCGGTTTTTCCGGCGTTTTCGTCTTTTCAGCCACGATGACCTCCTTCGGTCAGCCGATTTGGCGGATGAAATACCAGGCGACCAGCAGGATTGCCAGCCACACGATATGCTTGATCCACTTCTTGGCGGTGTCCACGAATGCGGGACCGGTTTCTTGACGCGGGAACTTCTTACGGAGCTCCGCGATCCTCGACCGGCGCTCAGCATCCGGATCGACGATTCCGTAGTACACCGCTTCGGCGTAATCCGCCGCATCGCTGGCCGCCTTGATAGCGTCCAGGCCGGCGGCATTCGCCTTGTCGAGCCAGTCGTTGATGGATTTCAGGGCCTCCGCCCACTGTTCACCCTCTTCCCTGGTCTTATTGGCCAAGTACGAAGGGGCAGCGGCCGCATTCCCGACAAGGAAATCCAGCATCGAATGCCAGTCCTTGACGGGGCTCTGGAACACGATCCGTTCGAACTGCTCGTCCGTCATGCCGCGCGAAGCGGCCGTGATGAACTTGCCCTTCAGGTCAGGATCGCGCTCCGTCTCACCGACGAAGATGCGCCAGATCTGCTCGTTCTCCTGCCGCTGAACCTCGTCATCGAGGTCCACGTCTTGCGTGAGCCGCTGGAAGATCTCGAGGATCGACCCGCCGACAGGCGGCGGGGCGGGCGCGGGCTCCTTGGGAGCAGGCTTTTCCGCGACGGGTTCCGGAGCGGCTGGCTTCGGCGAGAGGATGGATGCGACCAGTCGGTCGATGTCATCGGTCCTGCCGAAACAGCGACATCCTGGCAAGTGCCCGTTCTGGATAGCCGTTCGAAGCGGCAGTGGTGCCACTTTACTCTCGCCCTTGCGTGGCGCGGGCGGCTTACGATGCGTGCATTCGACGGGATAGCAGTCGCCATCGATCACGTAGACTTTCCGATTGGGGTCGAGCGGGTCGGGCGGCTTACTCGAACTGTCCGTTCCAGCCGTCTTGGTATCATCAGCTTTCACTTCTTTTCCCTCCTGCTTCTCCTCCGTGAGACCGCGGACGATTTCCGTAAGGAATTCTTCAGCGTACTCGTGCAGCGCGTCTCCGAGCTGCCCCTGCGGGAAGGCGCTTCTTGGAATCTCCAGGATACCTGCCGCGCTCCTGAGAATCATTTTCGCAGGATCGCTCTTCAGCAGCTCCCTGAGCTCCACGAGGCTTCCCGCCAGGAAACCGATCTTCTTTTTCTTAAGCCAAGTTTCAAGCTCCGCGAGCTTGCCCGGAATCTGTTCGCCCCATTTTTGGGCGATGTCCTCCACGTTCAGCTTGAACGCCCTGGCAGCATTGACGATTTGGTCGTTTGACATTTCTCACTCCAATTGTCAAAGGCCGGGATACGGCCGTTTTTGGCCGAATGCCACGGATAGGTCGGAAAATCCCTTCCTATCGTGACTTGGCAGAATAGCACGAAAAGGCATTTTTGTCAATAGTTTTTGACAGTATTTTGGCTAAGATCGCCCAAAAATGCCCCTTGCTGGCCTTGAAAAATATGGGTAGGATACCGGATATGGCCAAGC
>CALCDZ010000005.1 GCA_937900255.1 uncultured bacterium | reverse complement strand
GAGCAGTTGATGCATTTCCCTGGGGGTCAAGATCGATGACTAAAACCTTCATGTTCTTGGAGGCCAACGCGGCTGCCAGATTTACTGCCGTAGTTGTCTTACCAACGCCGCCTTTTTGGTTGGAAATGGTGATAATTCTTGTCTTCCAAGGGGGAGTTAGAACTGTTGCTGCCACCCGTTTGGCACGCTCATTGTTTTGCGTTAGTTCGTTGAGTATGGGGGTTGCATCCCGCTCACTGCTCAAATTTTACTCCAAATGTTTCACGTGAAACTACTAAATAAAAACTCAAATAATAAGCTTAAAGTAAAATAGAGTCAATAAATGATATTTGTCTAATATATTCTTGACATCTTAATTGAGCAAAAAATATGTACATAAAATTGTGGATAACATGGGATAAACTGTGTGTCGTATGTGTATATCCACATGCTAGATAAAGAAGTTAAACAAAAATACTGCTAACTTTAGCCAATAATATGATTGACTTTCTCGCATTTTTCTGATATACTTTCCAATGCATAGAGCGAGGAGGATATATCGTGCAGCATTCTTCTCCACCCCGCCCAGGTAGTACTAGGCGGCTATGTAAAAAAATCGGGAAAAAATCATCCCGGTTCAAAAGTCCGACGATTCCACCCCCCCCCGCCGTCCGATTTGAGCGGTATCTGCCCTGTGGTCAGCAGGTAGTGTCGCTGGATGTCAGGTAGTGTCGCTGGATGTAGGGGACTGGTCGAATCCGCGTAAAGATCCGAGAGTCGTTCAATCGAATTGAACGGCTGGTTTCGATGCGCGTCCGCTGCAGGTTAGTGGTCAACGCGTCATGAAAAAGTTCGGTCAGCAAGAATCCCGCCTCCATCCCGCGCCCGTCCTCATCATGGCCGTGGCGGTTTTCCTGTCGTCGTTCGCTGCACAGGCGGCGACAGTCACGGGTTTTTCGGACCTCGTCACGCGGTTACAGGTCGGGGTTCCGGCCGATCACGAGATCAAGTTCGTAAGCCCGAGCGGTATCGGCGCACCTACGGATACCGTGACCCTGGCACTTCAGTCCGATTATGACCTGACGGCGGTCGACTTCAACGACATCGATCTGGGGTTCGATAGCGATGCCACCCCGGGCGATTGTGCCGGCACGTTTACCGAAAAGACGCTGGCTGCGACCGCGGGTTCCAGTCCGGTATGGGGGGCCGCCGTTTCCGGTCAGACCCTGACCCTCACGCCCCCTACGGATGCGGGGGTCGGAGAAATCCCGGCCGGCAGCTGCCTCCGCGTCCGGGTCGGCAAGAATGCCACGTTCGGAGCGGCGTCGCCTTCGGCCAATCATCAGATCGTAAATCCGACGGGAGCCTTCTTCCATACGCTGACCATCGGCGGGGGATTCGGTGATACGGGGGTGGCGCAACTTCTCAATAACGACAGCGATCAGGTGGTGGTCACGGCTTCCGTCGGAGGTGGAGGCGGTGCGGGCGGCGGAGGGGGGCCAGTCGCCCCGACGATCATGAATGTCCGCTCGCTGAACGTCACGGAAACCGGTGCCGACATCCTTTGGGATACCGACGTCTCCTCCTCAAGCGCCGTCGATCATGGGACGACGACGGCTTATGGCACGACCGCGACCGGCGCCAGTGCCTTCAATCACAGCGTCCATTTGAACGGGCTCACGGCCGGCACGACCTATCACTTCCGCGTCCGTTCGACGGCTTCCGGCGCTCCGGAAGCGGTTTCCGGCGACTTCACCTTCACGACGCCCGACACGACGGCTCCTGTCATCGGCAACATCCAGGCTATCGACATCACCGGCAGCGGAGCGCGCATCACCTGGGATACGGACGAGGATGCGACTTCACGTGTCGCGTATGGCCTGGCCGAACCTTTCAGCCTGAACTCGACCGGACCCGGGCTGACGAACGCGCACGATGTCGTCCTTTCCGGGTTGACGCCGGCCACGACCTACTACTATCGCGTCACTTCCGTCGATGCCGCCGGCAATTCCTCCACCTCCGTCCTTTTCAGCTTCACCACGCTGGACACGATTCCCCCAGCCATCAGCGGCATCTTCGTTGATGCCATCGGTCAGGATTCCGCGCGGGTGAACTGGGTGACGGACGAGCTTGCCACCGCGCGCATCCGCTATGGGCTCACGACGTCGTACGGGTCTATCGTCGAGAACGCGAACCTCGTGGCCAACCATCAAGGGACGCTTGTCGGGCTCGCGCCGGGCATCTCCTATCACTTCAGCGTCAGTTCTTATGACGCTTCCGGGAATGGGGCCACATCGACCGACCAGGTCTTCACGACGCTTCCCGATACCACCCCGCCAGCCAACGTCACGGACTTCGCCGCCGCTTCCGGCGATCGCCAGATCACGCTCAGTTGGTCCAATCCGACCGATGCGGATTTCTCTGGCGTGAGGATCCGCAGGAGCGTCACGGGTTTCCCGACCACGCCGTCTTCCGGCACGGCCGTCTATGACGGCGTCGGTACGTCCGTGGTCGACACGAACCTCCTGAACGGTACTACCTATTACTACACGGCTTTCGCCTACGACGCTTCCGGGAACTTCGCTTCCGGCGCGGTGAATAGCGGCACGCCACAGGCCCCGATCCTTCCGCCGCCCGTCTGCGGTGACGGGGTCTGCACTCTTCCGGAAGATGCGGCATCCTGCCCTGCGGACTGCACTCCGCCCGGGCCGATCTGCGGGAACGCAGTCTGCGAGAACGGGGAAACATCCGCCAGCTGTCCGGTCGATTGCCCGGCCGTCACTCCGCCCATCATCATCCCTCCCACGACGGCTACCGCGCACCTCGACCCGAAACTCGTCCGTTACTTCGCGATCGAACGGCTCATCCGCCTCGAACCCGACTCCGGCGGATTCTATCGGATCCTGCCGGGGCGGTCGCTCTCGGTCGGCATTCCGGAGCCCGCCCTTCCGCAACCGGCGGCGTCCATCACCCTCACCTTCAACGGCAACTCCTACCTCTTCACCCCTCCATCGCCCGGGGTGGTCGACCCGCAGTACTGGTCCGATGTCTCAGCACCTCTCCAGACGGGTCTCGCCAGCGGTTCCATCACGCTCACATATAAGGATGGCACGAGTGAGACGCTGCCGTTCGACGTGAAAGTCGAGCCGTACGGGCAAGTCTATGCGATCCGATCCGGGACGCGTGTTCCGATCGATGGAGCCATGATCCTTCTTCAAAAAGAACTCAGTCCCTGGGTCGATTGGGACGGGTCTCCGTATCGGCAGGCCAACCCGGTCTCCACCGATACGGAAGGCCGTTACGGGTATATGGCACCCACCGGGCGTTACCGGATCTCGGTGCGGAAGAACGGTTACCGACCGGTGGAAACGCCGCCGATCGATCTCACGACGCAGGTCGTCGCGCAGGACATCGAACTGGTCGAGATTCCGCCCGCCGTGACCGAGCTCATCGTCCCCGGGGTACCCATCACGGAAAACATCGGGAATGTCGCGAGGGGGCTGGGCGCGCAGGGGGCGTACATCACGAAAGTCGTCCGCAACGAGGTCATCGAGAATCCGACCGTCAAATCCGCCGCGACGCAGGTCGTCGCGCCGGCCGCCGCCGTCGTCAGCGTGACGGTGCTCGTGACCGCCACCCAAGTCGGCAGCCTGCTCGACTACCTCTACTTCCTCGTGACGCAGCCGATCCTCCTTTTAGGGAGACGCAGGAGAAAGGAGTTCGGCGTCATCTATAACGCGCTCACGAAACGGCCTATCGATCTGGCGGTCATCCGCCTGATCAGGACGTCGAACGGCAAGCTGGTGCGGACGCTGGTGACGGACCGGCAAGGCCGGTATGCCTTCCTGGTCGAACCGGGAGAGTATCGGATCGAAGTCTCGAAGCCGTCATACGTCTTCCCGACGCATGTCCTTCGGGATCGGAAGGAGGATGCGCGCTACTTGGACCTGTATCACGGGGAACCGCTCAGGGTCGGGGAGAAGGGCGCGACCATCACCGCGAATATCCCGATCGATCCTCTCGATGCCTCGAAAACGGCCCGACAATTGGTCTGGGAAGAGATCGGAAGGCGTTTCCAGGACGTCATGTCGGCTTCGAGCGCCGTCTTCACGCTGGTGGCCGCCCTCCTTTACCGACAGCCGTACCTGTATGGGCTGCTCGCCATCCAGACGGCGCTCCTGTTCCTCTTCCGCCGACTGGCGCGCCCGCCTCGTCCGAAGAGCTGGGGGATCGTCTATGACAAGCGCACGAAGAAACCGATCCCGTTCGCGGTCGCCCGCGTCGTCGAGACGCGCTACAGCAAGGTGCTCGAGTCCCGCGTGACGGACGGAGCCGGGCGATACAACTTCCTGGTAGGAAATGAGAAATACGTGGTCACGGTCGAGAAGCCGGGTTACATGACGATGAAGACGGATGAGATCGACCTGACGGTGGCAGGAAAGGAAGGGGGAGGGGTCGTCGATAAGGATATCGGCTTGACGGAAATCGAGAAGAAAGGATCGCCAAGTCCGGAATCCCCATGATTCCGGCATCCGGTTCGGCCTCACATCCCGCCGCTTGGAACCCGCTGCACGGGTCCCGTGCGAGAGAAGCGAGCCGAACCGGGTGCACACGCATCCGGAACTGAAAGCACGTATGAACGACGCGAACCACAATCTTTCGCGCGCGGCCGCTCGGTGCCGCGTCTCACGGACGGTCATTCGGACCGCCTCGCTCTTGATGTCGCTCATCGTGGTTTTTGGCGCTTCCGCGCCGGCCTTTGCCGCCTCGACCATCCCCAAGATCCTCAACTACCAAGCCCGCATCACCGACAACCTCGGCGTGCCGGTGGCTGACGGAAGTTTGAATGTCACGATCCTGCTGTATACCACCTCGACCGGTTCCAGCTGCGTCTACGCCCTGCGCGGCTCCTGCGGCACCCCGACGGCCAAGACCGTGACGGTCACGAACGGCGTCTTCTCCACCCTGATCGGTGACACGGGCTCCGGCGACAACGCCATTCCTGACGCGCTTTTCGATAACAGCGCGGTCTACCTCGGTATCGCTATCGGAAGCGATCCGGAAATGACGCCGCGCAAGCAGTTCTCCGCGGCGGCATACGCCTTCAACGCCGACCGCCTCGACGATCTCGACACCTCCAACGCCGGAGGCACCTCCGCATACGTGCCGGTCACGGACTCGAGCGGTAATCTCAAGATCACCGGACGAGGGGTCTTTGCAGCGCAGAACGACAGCCCGAGCGCGAACCTTTTCCAGGTGCAGAACGCGAGCGATTCCTTGCGCTACCTCACCGTCAGCTCGACCTCCACGAACATCAACGGCGTCTTGAATGCGACGGGGCTCATCACCGGTTATGCCGGCATGCATCTCGATTCCTCCACCAGCGACCTCGTCGGTCCCGAGTTGGATTATGTCGGACGTAACGGCCAGTGGTTCACCGGTATCGATGTCGCCAATCCGACGCCTTCAAGGGACTACGTCCTTGCCGGCCAGCGCATCGCTTATTCCTGCGAGGACGCCGTCGTCAACGGCACGACGACCATCACGAGCGCGGCAGAGTGCGGTTTCGGCTCCAACGTCGTCGGCGCGACCATCACCGGTACCAACATCCCTCCGGGCACCACCATCGCCTCGGTCTCCAGCCCGACCAGCGCTACCATGTCGGCGGCAGCGACCGGTTCCGGCACCATCCGCGCCACCATCACGACGGCGAACACCAGCGACATCATCTACCTGAAGCATCGGGGCGGGCTTTCTCCCACCATCGGCCTCGGCGTGACGCCGCCGGATGGAAACTACCGTGTCGAGGTCTCCGGTGCCGATGCCGAAACCACGATGGGCGGCCTCAGCGTCCGCGTCGGCCCCTCCCAGACCGCCAAAGCGTTCACGGTCCACGATTCGAGCCCGACGGATCTCTTCTGGGTCCTGAAGAACGGGCATCTGGTCGGTAAGGACCCGCTCACGATCGATGGTCCGTCCTCGACAGCGGTCCTGAACCTCATGAACTCGGCCGAGTCCCACAGCTACGGGTTCACTTTCGGGGGTCCGCATACGGGCGCGAATGCCATGGTTTTCAAGGACAACACGAATGCCATCAACGCGCTGGAAGTCACGACGGCCGGTCAGGTCTACGCGCTCCAGGCGTTCCAGGCGGACAGCAGCGCGGTCATCGTCGGAACCCTGACCTCCGGCAACTCGAAGTTCAACGTGGACGCGAACGGCAACCTGACCAAGATCAATAACGTCGCTTATTCCTGGCCCGCGAGCCAAGGCGGCGCTTCGACCGTCCTCCAGAACGACGGCTCCGGCAACCTGACATGGGCGACCGTCTCCGGTGGTTCCACCAACCTCCAGCAGGCTTACGGCGCCGCCACTTCCACCACCGAGCTGACGACCAACGCCTCGCAGGGAGCGCTGACGGTGGCCGACACCCTGAGCGGCTCCGGGAACATCTTCGAGGTGCAGGACCTGACGAACATCTCGACAGGCGCCTACAGTCAGAGGTATTTCACCGTCAGCTCGACGAGCACGAACATCGCGTACAATGCTGATACGACGCAGACCGCGGCGGCGCTCACCGTGAACGGGCTCACGACCGGTACCGGGCTTTCGATCGCTTCCACGGGTACGGGTCTCACGACCGGCAGCCTGCTCAACCTTTCGTCCGCGACGACCGGCACGGTCGCGACCAACGGCATCGTTTCCTTGAACGCAACGGGTAACTTCTCATCGAACGGCAACATCGGTCTGTTGAACGTGGCGGCCAATACCACCACTTCCGGCACGCTCTTCTCGCTTTCCGGCAACGCCATGACGAGCGGGGTGTTGATGGCAGCTTCGGCCACGTCCATGACGAACGGGCAGGTGTTGCGCATCACGGCGGGCGGCAACCTCACGACCGGCAGCGCCATCTTCGTCACGACCCCGACGACCGGACAGCTTGCCGCGAACGGCGTGGTATCGATCAACGGCACGGGGAACTACACGTCGAACGCGAATACCGGCTTGCTGAACGTCGTCGCCACGAACAGTACGGCGGGTACGGTGGCGAACTTCGTCGATGATGCCGCCGCGTTTACGGGAACGGTCGTCAATATCTCTGCCGCCAACCTCTCGACGGGAACGGCGCTCAGTCTTACGGGCGGCGCGGCGGCTCTCACCACGGGCAGTGTTCTCCGCGTCACGGGTCCTAGCAGCACCTCCAACGTCAACACGAACGGTGTCGTCCAGATCACCGCGGCCGGCAACTACAGCAGCACGTCGGGCGGATCGCTTCTCAACGTCACGGCCAACTCCACGACAGCCGGCACGCTCCAGACGATTTCGGGCACCGCCCTCACGACTGGCGTCGGTTTGGCGATTACCGGTGGCGCAGCCAGCACGTTCACGACTGGCAGCCTTCTGCGCGTCACGGGGCCGAGCGGTACTTCCGGAATCGATACGAACGGAGTCGTCCAGATCACCGCGGCCGGCAACTACACCAGCGCCAACGGCGGCGCGCTCCTTAACGTCTCAGCCAACTCCACGACGGCCGGCACGGTCGCGAGTATCACGGGCAATGCCGTCACGAGCGGCAGCATCTTCTCGGTCTCTGGAGGCGATCTCGACAATAATGGCACGCTGATCAGCGCTTCGAGCACGGCCGGCGGCGGCGGCAACAACCAAGGGTTGATCCGCCTGCAGGCCAACGTCCGGCGCGCGCCGAGCAGCAGCACTCCGGACCAGAACGTGGCCGGGATGAAAATCAAGCTGAACGACATCAGCGCCAGCGCGCTCAGCGGTACCGGAGCCGTCTCCGGTTATGGGCTGGAAATCACCTCGAACTCCTTCCATGCCACCGGGCATCGCCAATACGGCTTCAACGCGGATCTGTTGCAAAATGACGGATCGCCCACGGACAACACGTGGGAGGCCCTCTTCCGGGCGGTGAACTCCGACACGGCCACCGGCAACCAGATCACCGTCACCGACGGCTTCGTGGCAGACAACTTCGCGAACGTGACCGGCATGACCAACGGCTTCGCCGTCCGCCCGACGAACGGCACCATCACGAACGGCTTCGCGATCGGCAGCACGGGTACGGTCACGAACGGCATCAACTTCAGTGCCGGTGCTTCCGTCGTGACGAACGACTTCGTCATGCAGAACGGCGAGACGATCGAGAACAACACGAACGGCAACATCAACTTCACCGACGGCACCAACCTGCTGGCCTCGATCCTCGATAACGGCACGACCGGCAGCCTCGGCATCAACACGACCGCCCCGAGCGCCGAGCTTGATGTCCGCGACGCCCTGCCGTCTCCGACCACGGACATCTTCCATGTGTCCAACTTCAACGACTCGAGTCGCTACCTGACGGTCAGCTCCACGAGCACCCTGATCGGAAACCTGATCAGCGGATACGGCGTCGGCATCGGGACCGGATCGCCTAAGGCCGCGCTGGACCTCCGAGACGCTTCACCGTCCCCGACCACCGACATCTTCCATATCACCAACTTCAACGACTCGAGCCGTTACCTGACGGTCAGCTCCACGTCGACGCTGCTCGGCGGCGTGCTCAGCACCTATAACGTAGGCATCGGTACGATCGCCCCGACGTTCCGTCTCCACGTGGCGTCTTCGAACGGGACGGCGGACGGATTGATGGTCGAAAACACGAGCAGCGGGGACGCGGCCGTCAGCTTCAGGACCGGTTCGACCACCCGCTTCACGATGGGCGTCGATGCCTCGGACAACAACTTCAAGATCCAGCCGAGGACATCCGTCGATGTCGTGACCGGGGCGACGGTCGATCCGACCAACGGCTTCAACATGGAATCCGGCGGCAACGTCTGTATCGGCCTTGGCGTATGCTCCGGCAACGCTCCGACCACCGGCCCTATCCTCCAGGTGCTCTTCACCAATGACGAAGTCCTTCGCGTGAACCGCGACGGCACGGATGGGGACTATGTCACCTTCTACAATGACGGGGTATTCGAGGGCAGCATTTCCGGCACCGGCGGCACGGTCTCGTATAACGCGTTCACCGGTTCCCACAACTCCTGGCCGCTGGCGCCGATTCCTCGCAACAGGCTCGTCCGTAACGTCGGCATCCATGTCCGTGTGGGCGATCCCGTCAACGGCGAACCCACCTATGACGTCGAAGAGACGACGACGGCAAACGATCCCGCGGTCTTCGGGACGATGGTCGGACTCCGCGAACCCTCCCGCGCCCCAAACCCGAGCTCCGACCCTTACATGGTGAGCGCCGCGGGTAACGGCGAAGCGTGGGTCGTCGAAAACGGCAGCGGGAACATCCTCCCTGGCGACGCGCTGATTTCTTCTGACGTGAAAGGGCATGCCATGAAGGATCCGGGGACGTTCGCCGTCAGTCACGTCTTCGCGAAGGCCGCCGAAGCCATCGACTGGGCAGCGGTGACGGATGTCGACCCGGCGTCCGGCCGAAAGGTGAAGTCGATTTCCGTCCTCTACACGCTCACGAACGGCGTCGCGATCGGTACCGACGGCACGATGTCGGTCTTCAATGACGATTTTGCCTTCGCGCCGCCGGCATACGCGACGGCCCTGAAGACCGGCGTCGCCAGCCATGAGCTCTCCTTCACCGGTTCGGCCTGGGACTCCGCCTCCTCGACCGCCGTCTCCCGCAAGATCTCCGTGGGCAACGATATCAGCGGCAAGGATGCCTACCAGCTCGCGTTCCGCAACCAGGACGGCAACCTGCTCGCCTCCCTCAACCAGAACGGCGACTTCTCCATC
Organism: uncultured bacterium; assembly: GCA_937900255.1. Taxonomy (GTDB): domain Bacteria; phylum Patescibacteriota; class Patescibacteriia; order SG8-24; family DYFX01; genus DYFX01. The sequence goes on along the minus strand of CALCDZ010000005.1, from coordinate 42,193 downwards.
GCGGGCGCGCTTTCCGTCAACGGCGGGTTCGACTACGCGGAGCAGTTCCCGGCGACGCCGGACTTGGATGCAGGCGACATCGTCATGGTCGATCCGTCCAACTCCACCGGGTACGGGGTGAAGAAGTCCGACGGCCCCTACGAGAACTCCATCGTCGGCGTCATCTCCACCAAACCGGGATTCCTGACCGGAAGGTCGGGCGAACATGTCCAGCCTGTCGCATTGTCCGGCCGCGTCCCGGTCAAAGTCAGCGGGGAGAACGGTCTTATCAAGCCCGGCGATCCGATCACTTCCAGCTCGAAGCCTGGTGTCGGCATGAAAGCCGGCGAAGCCGGACGTGTCGTCGGTATCGCCCTCCAAGCATTTGATGGCGCGCGCGCCAGCGATCAAGGCACTGTCCTCATGTTCGTCAATCCTTCCTGGTGGAACGGACCAATGGCGACCGGGAGCGCTGCCGCTACCGCCGGCCTCTCCATCTCCAAGGAATCGCTCCTTGATTTCAAAGGATCGACGCTGACCGGGGTAGCATCGATCGTTTCCGTCGGCGGAAACTGGAGCGTGACGGCGGACGGGTACCTGACGGCCGTGAAGGTCGAAGCCAAGGAAGTCGAGACGGCGAAGCTTACCCTGAAAGCGAATACCGGCGACCCGGAGCGCGTCGTCGGCGTCGGTCGCCTCCGTGCGGGATATGACGCGGTCCTCATTCAGAATCCGAACGTCAAAGAGGACTCGATCATCGCCGTGACGTTCGAGGGGAACCCGGGTTCCAGCTGGTGGATCGGCGAAAAGCAGTCCGGTCAGTTCCTGCTGAAACTGGCCGCGCCCGCGATCGGCGATATCCCTTTCACTTACTGGATCGTTCCTGTAGACGGGATCCTCGACCCGGCGAGCATCGCCGCATCCGGTACCGGTACGCAACAGGTGGCGACACCGCCGGTGACGGATTCCGGCACCACCTCACCGGTCGATTCCGGTACCAGTACGCCTTGACGTGACACGCAACTATGAAGAGTCGATACGCGCAATCCATCGCCCGAATCGGGTGGCTCATCCCGGCCCTGCTTCTCGCCGCGCCGTTCTCCGGTGAGGCCCAGGTAATGACATCCACGAACTACAGGATCCCTTTCGACGCCTTTTCCGACGGGGGCGGGCGTGGGACCTCCTCCGGGTTCATCGTGGAGGACACGATTACCGAACAGGCGTCTCCCTCCGGGGAAGGCCTCACCAGCACGAATTTCCGGGCCTGCGTCGGCTACGAGTGCTTGAAGGAGGCCCCGTTCATGACGGTGACGCTGGCTGTACAATCATCCCCTTGCTCGGCAACGAGCTCTTCCGCTCCACCGTATGCGGCCTCGCTCGGTACGCTGACGCCGTCCTCCGTCTCGACCTCCGCTGACCGGATCTGCGTCCGGGTCTCATCGAACACGGCGACGAGCGTGATCGTCGAAGGATCGAGCACCAATACCGGACTGGCTTCGGTCTCGACTCCATCAGACAAGATCGCTTCGACCACGGCCACGCTGACCCCGGGCGTCAGCGGCTATGGCTACTGCAGTTCGAACGCGCAGAACGGGTTCACGGCGAGCGCGCCGTTCAACGGCAGCTGCGACCTTGCCACGAACCACTCCGTCGGAGGCATGACCGCCGCGCGGCAGGCGATCTGGACGGCATCCGGACCGATCACGAACGCCTTCGGCGAGCTGCTGACGAAGGCCTCCATCTCGACCACGACCCCGGCGCACGGCGACTATCAAGACACGCTGACGCTGACCGTGACAGGCACGTACTAGAACGATTCTCCGACCCCTCCACGCAGGAGGGGGTCCGGGGAGAGGAACGGACATCATCCGGTCCTCTCCCCGGCCGCTAAGGCCGGAGCTAAAGGTCGACGGCGCTACCCTATATTAAGTGGCGCCAGGTTCCTGCGGGATCGCTCTTTCCCCTGCATGCGTAGGGTGAAAGCTCCTCGCTCTCCTCCCTTGTTTCAAGGGGAAGGTGCGGGCCCTGCAGAAACGGAAGTGGAATACGGATTAAATCAAACCAAACATATGCGAAAAACCTTCAGGCGACTCGCTGCCGGCCTGACGGCAACCGCGACGCTGAGCTCCATGCTCCTTGCCGGAGCCCCGGCACATGCCGCCCAGCCGACGAGCACCAAAGATACGCTCACGAGGCAAGCCATCAATGCGACGTCGACCCATACGCTCGTCTCGACGCTCCCGTCGTTCAGCACCAACTCCACGATCGTCTTCGATTACGGCACCTCCGGGTTCACCTTGTTCGACAGCTCGCCCTCCGGCTCCTGCGGATCAGGAACCTGCACGGCCACGACGACAGGGACTTCGACGACCGTCCTTTGCACCTCAGGTCCTTGCAGCGGCGCGATCAGTTATACCTTCGCCGGCGTCAATCCTTCATCGGCCGGATCGAAGACGATCTCCATCACGAGTTCGGACGCTTCCGGCATCTCCGGATCCTTCGCCGTCCCGATCACTGATTCCGACCAAGTGACCGTCACGGCTGCCGTCAACGCCTCGATCACGTTCGATATCGATACGGCGACGACCGACACCAATTCGAACGCTCCGTATTCGGTCGCGCTGGGAACCCTGACGACCGGCGCCGTGAGCGGTTCCAACGAGTCGTCGATCAACAGCATCTGGCTCGACCTCGATACCAACGCTTCCGGCGGGGCCGTCGTCACCGTCAGTTCGACCAACTCGTCGCTGAAGTCGACCTCGACCCCGGCGGACACCATCCCGTCGGCCAACGGCACGATGGCTGCCGGAACGGCCAACTATGGGCTGTGCATCAAGTCCATCACCCAGACGACGGGCACGTTGGCGAAGGTCGCCCCGTTCAACGGCGCGACCTGCACGAGCACGCCTGCCGGCAACGTCGTCGGCGGACTCACGGGATCGGCTCAGGATATCCTGAACACGAGCAACGTCGCGATCGCCGCCGGACGCGCGGAAATCATGGTCGATGCCGCCATCAACGGCACCACCAACGCGCACTCGGATTACACCGACACGCTGAAGTTCATCGCGACCGGCACGTTCTGAACCGCGACCTTGCGCGTACCCTTCCCGTCCTCGGACGGGCCCGGGGCCAGGCCCCTCCTCAGGAGAGGGGAGGCCAGGCCTAGGGAATGCCTTCATCGAAAGATTCACTACCGACTCCTATGTCCAGCCGTCGTCCGACCCCAGTCATGAAACGCGTCGTTATCGGTATTGCCGCCGTTTTCCTTCCGCTCTTTTTCCCGCATGTCGGCCATGCGATGACGATCTCGCCCCCGGTGCTGGACTTCACCCTCAACCCCGGCGATACCGTCTCCGATGTCGTGCAGGTCTATAACGAAGAGGAGGTGCCGTTCAAGATCACGCCGGAGGTCGTCAACTTCTACGGGAAATCCGGAGACGAAACGAGCGGAACGCCGGAATTCTATCCGGCGAAAGAGACGCGTAACGGCTATGAGCTCGCTCCCTGGATCGCTCTCATGAGCGGCGAACAGATCGCGAGCCCGAAAGCGCGCATCGATTACCCGATCAGCATCAGCGTCCCGAAGGATGCCCAGCCAGGCAGCCACTTCGGGGCGGTGCAGATCTTGGCGAGCGACCCCAAGGGGGAACCCGGCGCCGGGAATGTCGGCATCAACCGCGGAGCCAGCGTCCTCGTCTTCGTCCGCGTCAACGGAGTCGCCCGGGACGAGATGACGGTCTCGCGGTTCGGCGGCGACAGGAACATCTACCCGCATCTGCCCGTCGCGTTCGACATCCGACTGGACAACACCGGCAACACGCATCTGCGCCCGACCGGCGACGTCTTCATCAAGGACATGCTCGGTCGCCAAGTGGCGGCGCTGCCGGTCAATCCTGGCCCGGATTTCCGGACGGTCCTTCCGGGCTCGGCCCGAAGGTTCGCTGCGAGCTGGTTCAAGAAGAAACTGCCGGACAGCGCCGGGGAATATCAGCGTCAAATCAAGAACTTCGGATTCGGGAGATACGACGCCACGCTTGTCATGGATTACGGACCGGATAACCGTATCCTGACGGCGGAATACTCGTTCTGGGTCCTGCCCTGGCTGGCTATCGCGACGATCACGGCAAGCGCGATCGTATCGGCGATTCTCTTGGCGTACGGGATCAAACGGTATAACCGTCTTGTCATCCGACGCCATGAGGCGATGATGAGCCAATCGAAAAAGTGAAACCATGAGACGCATCATTCAACGGATCGCCGCGCTCGCATCGATAGCTTGGATCTTCCTGCCGGGCGCGGCTTCGGCATTGACGTACGGCCCCCCGAGCCTCGACCTCAAAGCGGACCCGGGCCAGGTCCTGAAGGAAACCCTGTCGTTGAAGAACGAGACTTCCGAGCCGCTGACAGTCACGGCCGAAGCGATGAATTTCGAGGGCATCCCCGGGGATGAGACCAGCGGAGTCCCGCAGTTCAGCCCTGTCGGCCAATCCGTCGAAGGGCGCGAACTTGCCTCTTGGATGGAGTTTCCAGACGGCAAAATCGTCCTGGCTCCTGGCGCGCAGGACTCTCTTGACTTCGTCATCCGCGTCCCAGCGGATGCCGAAGCCGGCAGTCGCTTCGGCGCAGTGGCGCTCACGACTTCTTCTTCAGGGACGGGCGGGGGAGTGTCTCTCGTCAACAAGAGCATGTCGCTCGTCTTGTTGGCGGTAAGCGGGGATTCCAAAGAGGAGCTGAAACTTCTCTCGTTCAAGGCCGATCCATCCGTCGCCGGCAGCCTGCCCGTGCGTTTCGAAGCGCGAGTGAGGAACGACGGCGATATCCATGAGAGACCATACGGTGAGGTGATCGTACGGAACCCGTTCGGACGCACGGTCGTCACCCTGCCGTTGAATCGGACCGATAACGTCAGCGTCCTGCCGGGAGGAGCGCGACGCTTGGCGGCGACATGGAGCGGGCGCTCCGGGACGAAAGGGACGCCGACGCTCATCAGGCAGTGGAAGGATTTTGCGGTCGGGCCGTATACCGCGGACATCGTACTCAGGTACGGCGGTCATCAGCAGCTGACAGGTACGGTCCGTTTCTGGATGGTGCCGTGGGCCGCCCTGTCCGTCATGGCATTCGGGATCTTGGCACTGGCGCTCGCTTTGCGCCGCTTCTTCTCCTGGTACCAAGCCAGAGCCAGGCATTCCTGACGTTTCCAGCGGATCTGACGCCTTCTCCTCCAGGAGGCGCATGATCCGGGGGCAACTTCGGAAAACTCGCCCGCCCGGACGGAGCGGAGCGAGAGGTCGGGATAATCAATCTAATCCGTTCAGTATGCTCTTTCCAGGATCGCCGTCGCAACGACCGGCTCCAGGACGCGCGCCCGCCCCTCAGACCGAGGAACCGGAGGGCTGCTATTTCATCGACTTCGGCGCGACGTTCGCCGAAGAGGTGGAGAAGCTCCTCCGTATCCGCAGGCAGGGGATGATGTGCGAGATCGTGTTCTGGCAGGACGTGAACAGCGGCATCTGATCTCAGAGGGCCGTCCCGGGCTCCATGCTCGTCCGGGACGGCCCCTACCCGCTTCCGTGCCCGGCCGCCCGGGGCGGCCCGTGCCTGATGCGTGCTATACTGAAGACGATACGCTCGTCTAATTTTTCCTTTTGAAGATATGTTCGAACACCCGCCCGTATTCGCGGGGGAGACGGAAGAGAAGCTCATGTCCCCGTCCGAGGGGAAGAAACTGGCGGTTTTCGCTGATGCAATCGCGCGTTGGACGATCTACATCGCGCTTCTCGTCTTTCCGCTGCTGTACCATCCGGGACTCGTCGATTCGCTCGAACTGCCCAAACAGGCATTGTTGATCGTCGTGACGTCCATCGTTTCGGTCGCTTGGCTCGGCAAGATGCTGGTATCGCGCCGCATCGAGTTCCGCCGATCCGTCGTGCACCTCCTGGTCCTGACGTACCTCGCGGCCTATGCCGCGTCCGCGTGGGTATCGCAGAGCAGGTACCTCAGCTTGGTCGGCGATTTCGGCCAGGAACACTCTGGCTTCGTCACGCTTCTTTGCTTCGCGCTGCTGTACCTGGCAAGCGTGAACGTGCTGCGCGACGCCAAGGATGTCCGGAAAGCGATCGGTTGGATGCTCGCCGGAACGCTTTTGGCGCTCGCCCAGGCCTTCCTCTACGCGATGAACATCAAGGTGCTGCCCGGCATCGGCGGCGTCTCTTATAACCTGGTCGGCACCAGCAACGCGCTCGGCATCTATGCCGCCGCGTCAGCCTCGATGGTGATGGGTCTTTTGCTGATGCCGACGGAAGAGGGTGGTAAGTTCGCCATCGTCCGCAAATCGGCGCTTGGGCTGCTTTTGGCGCTCGCCTCGATTTACGTCGCGACGCAGCGGTACTGGACGCTCTGGGCCGCGCTCATCGTAGGTGCCATGGCGCTCGTGGCCTACGGCATGCTCAAGGCGGACCGCAAGCTGCGCGTCACCATGCTCGCCGTCCCGATGGCCTCGGTCGTCATCGGGGTCTTGTTCATGTTCGTCCGGTTCCCGTTCGGTCTCGGCCTCCCGCCCGAAGTCATGCCTTCGCTCGGCGCCAGCTGGAACATGTCGCGCGAGGCGTTGGCCAGCAAGCCGGTCCTCGGCTCGGGTCCCGGCACGTTCCTGTTCGATTACGCGCGCTTCCGGTCCAAGGACCTGAACGCCACGGATTTCTGGAGCGTCACCTTCGACCGCTCATCCTCCCAACTCCTGACCCTGCTCGCGACCACCGGCATCCTCGGCCTGGCCAGTTACCTGGCGATGCTCTGCTGCCTCGCGGCGTACACGAAGATCAAGCTGTGGCGAGGGCACGACGAATGGCTGACGACCTTGACGGTCTTCGCCGGCTGGTCCGCGCTGTTCGTCGGCAGGATCCTGTACTCCTCGAACATCACGCTGGATTTCGCCTTTTGGATGCTCACGGCGATGCTCGTGACGCTCCAATGGCACGTCAGGTCTGAAGCGCGTTTCGATCGCTCTCCCCGCGCGGCCCTCGGACTCTCCTTCCTGTTCATCGTCGCCGTCATCTTCTCCGTCTCCGGCCTCTACCTGGAAGGCCAACGGCTGGTGGCCGAAATCCGCTACACCGAAGGCGTCACGATCGACGTGACGAAAGAGGGAAACGTCGAGAAGGCCGTACAGAAGCTCACCCGAGCCGCGCAGCTGAATGACCGTAACGACCTCTATTTCCGCGCCCTGTCCCAGGCGCTCGCCGTGTCCGCGAACCAGGCGGCCGCGAAAGGCGGCGGCAAGCTGACGGACGAGCAGGCGCGTGCCATCGCGCTCCTGGCGGCGGATGCCGTCAATAGCGGCAAGCATGCCGTGGACCTCAGTCCTTACAATGTCCAGAACTGGTCGTCGCTCGCCGGCATGTACCGCGACCTCGGGGCCAGCGTGCCCGGCGCCACGGCTGCGGCTCAGGAAGCTTTCGGGAAAGCGGCGGAACTCGACCCCAGCAATCCCGTGCACGTGACGGAGCTCGGAAAGATCTACCTGAACTTGGCGGATGCCGCGCAGGCGAAGATCACGAAAGACACCAAACCGGAGGAGAAAGACGCGATCCAGAAGGACGTGAACGGGAATCTCGACAGGGCTGCGGAGCGATTCGCCAAAGCCGTTTCCCTCAAGGCTGATTACGCGCCCGCGCACTATTGGATCGCCATGCTGCTCGCACGGCAGGGGAAGACCTCCGAAGCCGTCGGCAAGCTGGAGTCGGTCCGCAACTACAATCCGAACGACCTGGGCGTCGGTTTCCAGCTCGGCATCCTCTACTACCAGAACAACCAGAAAGACAAGGCGATCGCCGAACTCGAACGCCTGATCAAGATCGTGCCCCAGTACTCGAACGCGCGCTGGTATCTCGCTTCGATGTACGAGGATAAGGGCGACCTCGACGCGGCCATCGCCCAGATCCAGGAGGTGAAGAAGGGAAATCCGGAAAATCCGGACGTCCAGAAGCGCCTGGACGATCTCCTTGCCAAGAAGAGCGGCGCGACCGCCCCTTCCGGACCGGGACTCCCAGAGCCGCCGAAAGGCACCCCGACGATCAGGTAGGAAGCGCGGGTCCGGAAAACGAAAACGCCCTCTCGTCGAGAGGGCGTTTTTCTTCATCGTGCCGGAGCGATGCCTTTGACGATCTCCTGCATCTCAGGCGTCACCTCGTGGCTATAGTCGTCCTCGTCGGTCGGATAGATCTTGGTGAGGGTGAAGGTCGTGTCTCCGATCTTGAAGTCGAATGCCGTCGCGCAGCCGGACGCGCCGCCGACCAGGTAGCTGACCCCTTCGATCCCGCCGACGGCCTCCTTTTTTGGAGCGAGCGTCACGAGCTTCCCATCCTGGTCGCGAAGTTCCGGACAGTCGTTCTCGGTCCGCTCCTGGGGATCGGGAGCATCCGCGCCGGTCACGAGATCCATCTGGTATTCGCGCACATACGAGTTCCGCAGCACGTACTTCCCGAAATAGAACGATGTCATCGACGGGTCGCTTCCAGGTTCCTGAGGCGTCGTCGGCAGCAGCGGCTTCCCCTCGATAGTCCATTCGGACGAGTAGGGGATCTTGAAGGTAAACTTGGAAAACATCGCGGTCTTCCATTCGATGGAGCCGCCCATCCGTACGGCGTCAGCTGTCGCCGAAGCGTCCTGGTCCTGGGCGCCGCTGTAGAATCTTCCGTCGTAAGCGGCGGTCGGAGTTTTTGGCGTCACCTGATCCGCCGGGCGCACGCCGCAACCGGACGCGCCGAGCATGGCGAAAAGACCGAACATTGCCGGAAGCGCGCGCTTGATAGAAGGTGTACGCATGCGATTGCAAGTGAGGGTTTAACGTGGGCGATGCCCAGTGGGCGTCATCCCGCCATTCTAGGCGCCGCGGGCCTGCCTTTCAAGCCCGGGCTCGCCCGACTTCCGCCTATGTTGACGGGTGGGCGGGCTTCGTGTTAAATATATCACGGTGACGGACGCCCGTGATTCCGGGCTGTTAGCTCAGTTGGTAGAGCGCTTCCATGGCATGGAAGAGGTCAAGAGTTCGAATCTCTTACGGTCCACCATCGCGAACCCGCCTTGAAAGGGCGGGTTTCGCGTTCCCTTGCCTGACGCGGAGCGTCCTGTTACCCTGCCCCTCATGAAACTGCTCATCGTCGCCAATCCGAACGTTTATGAGAATCGGCGCATGTCCGCCGAAGGGCGTAAGCTTGGTCATCGGGTCCTGGTCCGCCGTATCCGCGAAGTCAACTTCGACCTGCGCGGGAAAAAGACCGAAGTCCTGCTCGGCACGAAGTCGCTCGATGCGGTCTGCGACGCCATCTATTTTCGGCATTTCCCGCCCTCCCTCATTCCCGAGGCGCTCTTGATGGCGGAGTGGGCTCGCACGCGCGGCGTGACGATTTTTGAACCGTCGATGGCCGAAGGTCGCTTCGTCCGCAGCAAGGTCTACGATTATTGGAAACTGCTGGACGCCGGGTTGCCGGTGCCGAAAGGTTTTCAGACGCTCAAACTTGAAAAGGCAGGACGTTACCTTAAGGGTCTGGGCTGGCCGGTCGTGGCGAAAGGCATCCACGGCAGCCGCGGCAAGTACGTCTATCTCCTCAACAGCCTGAAGGAGGCCAGGGCCTATCTTACGGACCACCTGGTCGGCTTCTTCACTTTCCAGGAATATCTGGAGATTGAAGCCGAGTACCGGATCATCGTGATCGGGGGCAAGGCGGTCGGCGCCATGCGCAAATACCATGCCGAAGGCGACTTCCGGCACAACATCGCCGTCGGCGCGTCCGGCGAGGCTGCGACCGTGCCTGCGGAGTGGAACCGTCTGGCCGAACGCTCCGCAAAGACGCTCGGATACGGGTTCGCGGGCGTCGACCTTGCCATCGCGGGCAAGAAGCCGTATCTTCTTGAGGTTAATCGTACGCCCGCCTTCGCCGAGTTCGAGAAGGTCACGGGCGTCAACGTCGCTAAACTCTTCCTCCAGCATGTCGCTAAAAATCGGCATCGTCGGGCTGCCTAACGTCGGCAAGTCCACGCTGTTCTCCGCCATCACCAAGAAGCAGGTCGATTGCGCCAACTATCCGTTCTGCACGATCGAGCCGAACGTCGGCGTGGTCGCGGTCCCGGACGAACGCCTCGAAGCGCTCGCCAAGGTTTCCGGCGCCGCCAAGATCGTTCCCGCGATCATCGAGTTCGTGGATATCGCGGGCCTGGTCAAAGGCGCTTCCAAAGGCGAAGGCCTCGGCAACAAGTTCCTGGCCAACATCCGCGAAGTGGACGCCATCGCCCATGTCGTCCGTTGCTTCGAGAACAAGGATGTCCTGCACGTCCACGACAAGGTCGACCCCAAGAGCGACATCGAGATCATCAACCTCGAACTCATCTATGCCGACATGGCGACGGTCGAGAAGCGCCTGGAAGGCGCCCGCCGGCAGATGAAAGGCGGCAAGGACCGTGATACGGAGATTCTCGTCGCCGCGCTCGAAAAGACGTTCGAAGCGCTTCAGAAGGAAGTGCTGGCCAAGGACGTGGAGTTCACCGAGGATGAGCGTCTGGCGATGCGCGACCTCCAGCTGCTCACGATGAAGCCGATGCTGTTCGTGCTGAACGTCGACGAAGCCCAACTGGCTTCCGGTTTCAAGCTCGATTTCCTGAAGCCGGAAGCCCAGCTGCCGATCTCCGTGAAGATCGAATCGGAGATCGCCGTCCTCCCGCCCGAAGAAGCGCGGGAATTCATGTCGACGTACGGCATGTCGGAGTCGGGGCTCGACCGTCTCATCAAAGCCGCGTTCAAGCTGCTCGGGCTGCAGACCTTCCTTACCTCCGGCGTGATCGAGACGCGCGCCTGGACGATCACGCAAGGCACCAAGGCGCCCCAGGCCGCCGGCGTGATCCATACCGATTTCGAGAAGAATTTCATTCGGGTCGAGGTCATCGATTGGAAGGATTTCGTCGAACATGGCGAAGCGGGCGCGCGCGACAAGGGCAAGCTCCGCACGGAAGGCAAGGACTACGTGATGCGCGACGGCGACGTCGTGCACTTCCGGATCGGGCAATAGGACGACATCGCGGGGCAGGGGGCGGGGTTGCGTAATCCCGCCTTTTGGTTATGCTGGGAATACGTCCTTTTGTCGGCGTAGAAAGGAGTCCGCATGAAGAACGCATCGCTCCGATGGGCCTGGCTGGCGCTCGGTTTCTTCGCCGTCGTCTCCGTCGCGACGTGGCATCGGCATGACCACGCCATGTTGTGCTGGAGCTGGGCCGCTTGCGGACTGTGCGTGGCGTGGGTCGCGCTTCTGGCGCTCCGCCTGGGATTGACGCAATGGCTTTTCGTCGGCGCAGGCCTTCTCAATGCCGCAGCCGGCGTCTCGAACGGTCTCGTCATGGCCCTGAACGGCGGCCTCATGCCTTTCGAGGAGATCGCCATGGGGTCCTCGCCGAGGTTCCTCGACTCCGAATCCGACCTGCACGGTCCCGTATGCCGCGTACTGGCAAGGATCGATGATGCCGCTCTCCCGCGCGAAGTCGATCGGGATACGCACTTCAAGGTGCCGCCTCCTCGCATCTTTCATGGCGCGAAAAAGATCGCCGTCTCACCGCCTCGCCTCGCCGCCTTGGACGACCGTCAAGGCATCTTCATCTGCGGAAGGCTGCAGACGTACAGCAAAGGCGACATGATGGGCTTCATCGGCTGCGTCATGCTCGGCATGCCCGGATTCCTCCTTCTCCTGCTGCAAGGTCTTTGGCGGATACTGTTCAGGACGCGCGACGCCCCCACCGGAAGGTGAGGGCGTCTTTTCGTCATGGGTTGTAGCGGAAGCGGAAGATGTCGCGACCGACTTTCTGGTCCGGCCGCTTGTAGGAGAGCCCGGTCGAACTTTTGGCGCCGAGCGCTTCGACGGCTACGGCCGGCAGCAGGCCTTCGGCGCGGAAACCGTAGTCTTCCAATTCGCGGAGGATGTTGGCGTGTTTGGTGCCGAAGACCGGAAAGACGAACACGACCTTGCCTCCGGGCTTCAGGATGCGGCTGAACGCGTTGAACGCGCGCCGGTAGAGCCCCATCAGTTCCAAGTAGGTGAAGTGGATCTTCTGGTCCGATTCGTCTCCTCGGAGCGGAGGGCCGAGGAAGGGCTCGGACACGATGGCGCTGACCGCCCCGTCCGGAAGTTTCGAAGGAAGATCCTTCACGTCGCTCGTGAAGACGTTCAGGTTCACGCCTTGGAAATTGCGTTCGCGCACGATCCACGCGCAGTTGGTCTTGGTGTCGGCGACGGCCTTTTCGCTGATGTCGGAACCGACCAGTTGTCGATAGCCGAGATCGGCCGCTTCGGTCAGGATGGTGCCGGAACCGCAGAAGGCGTCCAGGAGCGGTTCGTCCTTGGGCGCACCGGAAAGATTCACCATCATGCGCGCCAGTTTCGGCGGAAGCATTCCGCTCTTGGCGTCATGGGCCGGGCGTCCGAAATCGCGCGCCGAAAAATCCTCGTACGCCTGCACCGCGACCGTCTTGGCGATGCGGAGGGCGCCTTGGCCGACGATCAGGAGGAGCTCCCCGCCTTTCTCGATGAGCTTGTTCTTGTCGACCTGCACGGACGTCAGAGCCGGGGCGTCGCCAAGTACCGCGCGCACCGACCGCTCGCCTTCCTTGAGGCGCTTCTTGAGCGTGAGCGAAAGGGCCTTGAGGCCGTATTCCATCGAGCGGTACGTCCGGTCCGGTTCGCGGTCGAGCGAATACAGGCTCAGTCCGAAATCAAGCGAAGTCCCGCCCAGGTTGTTCAGGACGTTGAAGAGATCGTCCTCCAGGCTCTTGGTGCTGATGCCGAGCACCTCGGCCATCTTGATGGAGCCGCCGAGCGTGTGGAAGAACTCCGTATCGAGCGGCTTCTGCGTTTCGGCGATCAGGATGGAAGCGGAGTAGAGCGCGGTCTTCGGCTCGAAACCGACCTCGGCCGCCTTCAGGGCGGCGAGCAGTTCGGCGGTGGAAAGCGCGGATTCGCGTCCGAGGACGAAAGCGTACTTCATAGGAGGACTTATCCTACATGATAACAGTCTCGGCGTCAACCGTCGCGCGAAGCGCAATATCTTGACAGACGACCATATGGTGTGGCATACGCTGATGTATAGGAGATCAAGATGCACCTTCAAACAGACAAGACTGAGGTTCCGCAGCAATTCGCCCTTTTCTTGACCCCGGTGGAGTTCGACGTCTGGTCCGGCATCTGCCGCAACTCCGGAAAGGACCGGTGCTTCGTCGCTCCGCTCGACCCCCGCAATCTCGTCATGGAGTGGTGTCGTCGCGAAGTGCCGTTCGACCCCGATGAGTACGCGTCCGTTTTCGCGAAGTTCCTGCAAGCGGGACTTATCAAGGCGGGGGAATCCGACAAGGATTCCTGCCTCTATGAGTGTGCGCTGCCGAGCGACGCGTATCTGCCGGTCGAGATCGATGCACGTCCCGACCGGGAGATTGAGCGGCTCTACGTGCATTTGGCGGGTCAAGCGCTGCGCGAAGTGCAGCCGCCTTATTCGCGGGCATCTGTCCGCGCGTGGCTACGGATGGTTATCAGTAGGGATAAGCTCGACCTCCATCCCACCACGACCGCAGAAAGGATCGTTGGTCCCACATGCTTGCCGGATGGGAAGATCAGAGGGTTCGGTTTCTTCCATTACCCAGAGTCTGATGAAGCGGGCCTGCCGAGCGTCGAGGGCTTCCGCCCGTTCGGTTTCACGGTCGTGGACCGGGAACCTCGCCGCTTCATGGGCCGTAAGTCCTCGGCGAAGCCTGAGGCAGAGCCGGAGATTCCGATGCTGGCCATGCCGCATCTCGTCTTCCGCTATCCGTCGAGCCTGCGCGATCTCGACGACGCACTCTTGCAACGGCTGCTCGGGGAGTATTTCGACCTCAGAAAAGCCGCGCATGAGCGAATCGAGCTGATTCAACAGGAGATGTCCGTCCGCAGGGCCGCGCAATGCAACGCGCTTCGCGGGGCCAAAAAGTCTTGAATTAAAGCTCGGCTTCCATTTAATCGGCCCTTTGCGGGCCGTTTTTCATTACCTAGGACCTTGCGCGTTTTTTTTGGTCGTGGTATCGTCCCAACGCTTACAACGAGGTCTCAAAAACCCCGATAATACAAGCCTTTCCATCGGAATCGACCCATATTCCGGGAAATTCTATTAATATAAGGTACATGTCCCGCTACGAACTCCTGTACATCATCCCGGCGACCTACGCCGAGACGGAGCTCCAGCCGGTGATCGACGCCGTCACGAAGGCGTTGACCGGACTGGGCGCCACGATCGCCCGCAACGACATGGTCGGGAAGATCAAGCTGACTTACCCGGTCAACCATGTCCGCTACGGCTACTACGTCCTGGTCGACATGGACCTCGAAGCGTCCAAGATCTCGGCCTTGAACGACCTCATGCGCCTGCACAACGACGTGCTGCGCCACAGCCTCATGATCAAGGACCAGAAGGCCAAGCCGGTCTTCAAGCTCCAGGCCATGGAGGAGATCGATCGCGACGCCCCGCGCCGCGGCGAACAGGCTGACCGCGAGACGCGCACCCGTCAGGGCGCCCCGTCCGCCAAGCCGACCGAGAAGAAGGCCGACGTCAACATGGATGAGGTCGAGAAGAACATCGACAAGATCCTCGAAGGCAAGATCGTATGAACCTCAATCGCGCACAGCTGATCGGCAACCTGACGCGCGATCCGGAGACCCGGACCACGCCGAACGGCCAGACCGTCTCCTCGTTCGGCGTCGCGACCTCCAGCACCTGGAAGGACGCGAGCGGCCAGAAGCAGGAGCGGGTCGAGTTCCATAACGTCGTCGCATGGGGAAAGCTGGCGGAGATCTGCCAGCAGTTCCTTGGCAAGGGCCGCAAGGTCTTCGTGGAAGGTCGGCTGCAGACGCGCGATTGGCAAGGACAGGACGGCGTGAAGAAGAACCGCACCGAGATCGTGGCGGAGAACATGATCATGCTGGACAGGGCTCCGCAGGGCCAGGCCGGAGCGCAGGGCGCCCCCTCCTGGAAGCCCGCCGCTCCGTATGCCAAGTCCGGAATGGACGCCCCCGCCGCGGAATTCGCCGCGACGGCCGCGCCCGCCGAAGAAGAGATCAAAGTCGAAGATATCCCGTTTTAAACTATGCCTCCCGCAAAAAAGAAACCCCTGGGGCAGGACCGGCACTGCTTCTTCTGCGTCAATCAGATCGACGTGATCGATTACAAGGAAACGCAGATGCTGCGCCGCTTCACCTCGTCCTACGCCAAGATCGTCCCGCGCCGCCGCTCCGGCGTCTGCGCTTGGCACCAGCGCAAGCTGGCCAACGCCATCAAGAAGGCCCGCGTCCTGGCCCTGATGCCCTTCGTCATCAAGTGATCGACCGTCGAATCCCGGCCATCCGCCGGGATTTTACGTAAACCTATGTCGCAACGCTGGAAAACCCTGAAAGAAAACGCCCGTCTCCGGGAGAACCTGGTGAAGCGTTCCGAGATCCTCGCTGCCATCCGCGCCTTCTTCGATGGAAGCGGTTACTTGGAGGTGGAGACGCCGCTCGTGGTCGCCAAGCCGGGGATGGAGCCGTACCTGGATCCGTTCGAAACGACCGTGAAAGACCCGTTCGGTCATGCCTACCGCGCGTTCCTCATCACTTCACCCGAGTACGCCTTGAAGAAACTGCTGGCGGCGGGATTCCCGAAGATCTACCAGCTCGGCAAGTGCTTCCGTAACGGCGAGGCGTTCCAAGGCCGGCATAACCCGGAATTCACGATGCTGGAATGGTACCAGGCCGGCACCGACTACGTCGGCATCATGGAGGAGACGGAAGCATTGGTGAAATCCGTCGCCCTCAAGGTTCTTGGCGGGACCGCCATCACTTGGCGCGGCGCGACGATCGACCTCGGGCTGCCCTGGGAATGCCTGACCGTGAAGGAGGCGATGCGGAAGTACGCCGGCGTCGACCTGGACGCGGCTCTGGAAGAGAAGTCGATCCTCATCGAGGCGGCCGCCCGCCTCGGCCACGTCCTCCCTGGCGATACCGCCTGGGACGACGCCTTCTTCTCCGTCTTCCTGAACGCCGTCGAGCCGCGGCTCGGGACGGAACGCCCGACGTTCCTGCGCGAGTATCCGATCTCGATGGCGGCGCTCTCGAAAGCCTCCGCCCGCGACCCGCAGTATGCCGAGCGCTTCGAGCTGTACGTCGGCGGTCTCGAACTGGCCAACGCCTACACGGAGCTGACCGATGCGGGGGAGCAGCGCAAACGGCTGGAGGAGGAACGCGTCTTGCGCCAGAAATTCGGACGGACCGGCTACGGGGTCGATGAAGACTTCCTTGCGGCAGTCGAAGCGATGCCGGAGGCCGGCGGCATCTCGATCGGTATCGACAGACTGGTCATGCTGCTCCTGGGGGAAGAAGACATCCGCGATGTCCTGGCCTTCCCGGCCGAAGGACTGTTCCTGCCATAAGAAAGAGACGGCCCGGAGAGCGGGACGTCTGTGTTGAGCGAGTCAGTGTTAGGGCGTAACGGCCACTGGTCCCGTGCTGAGTGTCTTCAGCCCGATGTTGTATGCGCGGTGATGCTGCTTGATCAGCTCTCCTAGCGCATCATGAGGCATCGTCAGTACGCTGCTTCCGTCTCTCGCGAAATGCTTCATCATCTCGTGAAACGTTGCAAGCGTCCTGCGCACCTCCTCACGTGACTCACTGCCGGACTCGAGAGCCTTGAACGCTCGCTGGGCAAGCTTGCCGATAACACGCTCCTTAGAAGTGGCTTGGGCGGACCAATCTGTTCCTACGAAGCGGGCGTCATAACAGCCCTTCTCTCGGTTCATGACTTCGATCGTCAGCATCTACTTCTCCTTTGCACCTTTGTATCATGGGGGAAAGCCACGGTCTTGTCAAGAATCCCTTGCCCGGCTACACTTCCGGGGAAGTAAAAGAAACCTATGCCTTCCGTCAACGAGATCAACAAGGAATCGGTCGTGATGTACAACGGCGCCCCCCATATCGTCGTCGAGTTCCAGCACGTGAACCCCGGCAAGGGCGGTTCGTTCGTCCGTACCCGCCTCAAGAACGCGCGGACCGGCAAGGTGTTCGAGAACACGTATAAGGCCGCCGAGACGGTCGAATTCGTCGACTTGGAGCGCCGCAACCTCCAGTATACCTACAACGACGGCGCCAAGTGGTACTTCATGGACCAGTCCAGTTTCGAGGAGGTCTTCATTCCCAAGGAGGTCCTGGCTGAAAAGACCGGTTACCTCAAGGAAGGCCAGGAGATCAGCGGGTTCTTCTACGAGGGTGAATGCCTCAACGTGGTCCTGCCGAAGAAGATGGTCCTCAAGGTGACGGAAGCATTCGACGCCGTCCGCGGCGACTCCTCCGGCAACATCACGAAGGAAGTCACGCTCGAGACGGGCTACAAGATCAAGGCGCCGATGTTCATCAAGGAAGGCGACCTGATCTCGATCAACACCGACACCGGCGAATACGTGGAGCGCGCCAACGCCTAGCGAAGACCGGGAAAATCCGCTACATTGTGAGCGGATTTTCCATATCTCAACCCTATGTCATTCCCCGACGTTCACGTGAATTGGCTTGCCATCCTGGTGGCGACCGCCTCGAGCATGCTCCTTGGCATGCTGTGGTACGGGCCTGTCCTGGGAAAGCGCTGGATGATGGCGATGGGCATCGACTCCGCCTCCCTGACGCCGGAAAAGCGCAAGGAGGGCGGCAAGGCCATGGCGCTCATGGTTCCGCTCGCCTTCGTCACGGCCTGGGTCTTGGCCTACATGACGGACTATACGTTGGCAGTCAGCTGGTCAGAAGGCATCCAGACCGGTTTTTGGCTCTGGCTCGGCTTCCAGATGCCGCTCATCCTTCAGGGTAGGCTCTTCGAGAACAAGAAGTGGGAGTTGATCTGGATCAACGGCAGCTACCAGCTCCTTGCCCTGACGATCCAGGGCGCCATACTGGCTGCCTGGAACTGAGATGAGTCGTTACAAGGTCAAACGGGGCGTGAGCGGATTGGGGCTTTTCGCCGTCACGGCATTTCGGAAGGGGGAAAGGGTCATCGAGTACGTCGGCGAGCTCATCGATGATGAAGAGGCGGACCGCCGTTCCAACCGCTATCTTTTCGAGATCAAGAAGGATCTGAATATCGACGGCTCCACGCGGAGCAACGCGGCCCGTTACGTGAATCATTCCTGTCGACCGAACTGCACGGACGACATCGTCGGCAAGCGCATCTTCTATCGTTCCAAGCGCCGCATCGAGCCCGGCGAAGAGCTCACGATCGATTACGGCCAGGAGTACTACGACCGCTTCATCGCGCCGTACGGCTGCAGGTGCGGGAACGCGAAGCACAGGAAAGTACGGGTGAAAAAGACCTGATTCGAAAATGAAAAACCCGGCATGTGCCGGGTTTTTCGACTGCGCCCCGAGATTCACGCCGGCACGGCCTCTGCCGCGTCCATCGTGGCGCGGTGGGCGGCTTCGTCCGCGGCGTCGACGGCCTTGCCGTCGTTCACCTGCTTCATGACGGCCTCGCGGATCTGTTTCATCAGCTTGGGATTCTCGCGCAAGAAAGCCTTGGCGGTTTCGCGTCCGACGCCGAGCTTATCGCCGTTGAAGGCATAGGAGTTCCCGTTCTTGGCGATGATGCCATAGAGCACGCCGGTGTCGAGCATGTCGCCTGAGAGCGAGATGCCCTCGTTGTACATGATCTCGAACTGGGTCGTGCGGAACGGGGGAGCGACCTTGTTCTTCACGATCTTGACGTTGACCTGGTTGCCGATGACTTTGTCCTCTTTCTTGAGCTGGGCCGAGCGGCGCACCTCGATGCGCATCGAGGCGTAGAACTTCAGGGCCGTGCCGCCGGTCGTGGTTTCCGGGTTGCCGAAGACGACGCCGATCTTCATGCGGATCTGGTTGATGAAGATGACGCAGGTCTTGGTCTTGGAGACGATGCCGGTCAGCTTGCGGAGGGCTTGCGACATCAGGCGGGCTTGCAGGCCCATGTGCGAATCGCCCATTTCGCCTTCGATTTCGGCTTTCGGCACGAGCGCCGCGACCGAGTCGACGACGATGACGTCGACGGCACCGGAGCGCACGAGCGTCTCGACGATGTCGAGCGCCTGTTCGCCGGTGTCGGGCTGCGAGATCAGCATGTCGTTGATCTTCACGCCGATCTTTTCTGCGTACGCCGGGTCGAGCGCGTGTTCGGCGTCGACGAAGGCGGCCAGGCCGCCGAGCTTCTGGACTTCGGCGATGATGTGCTGCGCGAGCGTGGTCTTTCCGGAAGATTCCGGGCCGTAAATCTCGATGACGCGTCCGCGCGGGACGCCGCCGATGCCGAGCGCGAGGTCGAGCGAGAGGCAGCCGGTCGGGATGGCGTCGACCAGCATCTTCTTGGCGTCGCCAAGGCGCATGATCGAGCCGTCGCCGAACTTGCTGCGGATCTGGCTGATGGCTTCTTCGGTCGCTTTGAACCTTTCGTCGTGGACAGGTGCTTTGGCCATAGGTGCTAAAGGAATCGGATGACGGATGAATTATAGCCGACGCGGGCGTTCCATCACACCCCGCTTTTCGCTGTCAACAAGTATAGATGAACAAAAGGCGAACGCGACAAGCGTCCGCCTGGGGATAAAAGCTGCACTCGTTAGGGCGTTGCCGTGGCGCTGCCCGTGACAGCCGGTTCTTCGACGACGACCTTCATGAAGACCAGGCTTTCTCGGGAATGCTTCTTTTTGGCGGTCAATCGGAGGTTGGAAACGCCGGACGGGAGATTCAGGACGTCCTTGAACGATCCGTCCTGGTTGGTCGCGACCGGCTCCCCGTTGATTTCCAGGTCGACCTCCGGCTCCGTCAGCCCTTCAAGGACGACGCGGCTGGTCGGAAAGGCCTGTCCGTCATGCGGCGAGTAGAGGACGAGGGAAGGCGGCTTGATGATGCGGTAAACGGAGAAGGCGAAATAGCCCAGGATCGCCAAGAAGACCAACCCGATCAGTCCCGTCTTGAACGAGGCCGGTCCGGCCGTGAGGCGCCGCCCCTCGATGAAGTTGATCGGACGCTGCGGGACTTTCGGGCCTCCGGAGGCGGCCATCTCCCGCAGGAGGCTTTCGGCGGCGGCCCCTGGGTCGAGACCGTAGTGGGCGGCCAGCGCGCGCACGAACTTCTTGGCGTAGATCGGCTCCGGCAGGCTTTTCAGGTCGTTGGATTCGATCGCCAGCAGGTACTTCCTTCCGACGCGGGTGATGCGCTCCACGTCCTCTGCCGACTCCCCACGCTCCTCCCGCGCCGCCCGAAGCGCGTCGCCGATCGTCAGGTCGCCGAGCTCCTTTTTCTTGAATGCGACCATGCGTTCAGGACAGGGGGTCTTCCGAAGCCTCCGTTTCGGACGTCTCCTCGTCCGGTTCGATCGGCAGGCCTTCAGGGCGCGCCATCAGGATTTCGCGCGGTTTGGCGCCGTCCCCGGGGCCGATCACGCCCTGTTCTTCGAGCAGGTCGAGGATGCGGGCGGCGCGCGCGTAGCCCACCTTCAGCCTGCGCTGCAGGAGGGATGCGGACGCCTTGCCGGCCCTCAGGATCAGGTCTTTCGCTTCGTTCAGGAGCGGTTCCTCGCCCCCGCCGTCGTCGTTGAAGGTCACGCCGTTTGACGTGGAACCCAGGCGATCGGTGATCTCGTGCTGGTATTCCGGCGCATCGAAGTTGCTCTTGATGAAGTCGGTGACCTTGGTGATTTCGACGTCGGAGATGTAGGTGCCCTGCAGGCGCTTGGGCTTGGAGAGTTCGGCCGACGTGAAGAGCATGTCGCCGCGCCCGACGAGCTTCTCGGCCCCGGTCGTGTCCAGGATGGTGCGCGAATCGGTCGCGGATGCCACGGAGAAGGCGATACGCGCGGTGAAGTTGGCCTTGATGAGGCCCGTGATGACGTCGACCGACGGGCGTTGGGTCGCCAAGATCAGGTGGATGCCGACGGCGCGGGCCATCTGCGCCAGGCGGATGATGCAGGTCTCGACCTCCTTGCCGATGCTCGAGACCATCAGGTCCGCGAGCTCGTCGATGATGACGACCAGGAACGGCATCTTCTCTTCCGCAGCCTCGTTATAGGAGGCGATGTCGCGCTTGCCGTAGCGCGCCAAGAGCGTGAAGCGGCGATCCATCTCGCCGATCGTCCATTTGAGGGCGTTCAGGGTCTTGGCGCCCTCGGTGATGGCCGGGACCATCAGGTGGGGGATGTGATTGTATGCCGTGAGCTCGACGCGCTTCGGGTCGACCATGATCATCCGCAGCTCGTCCGGGCCGTGCGAATACAGCAGCGAGACGATGATCGAGTTCAGGCAGACGGTCTTGCCTGAACCGGTAGCTCCGGCCACCAGCATGTGCGGCATCTTGGCCAGGTCGGCGAGCCACGGCTTGCCGGCAACGTCCTTTCCGAGCGCGATGCGCATGGCGGCGCCGGACGAGCGGAACTCGTTGGAGTCCAGGATCTCGCGCAGGTTCACGACGGCGACTGCCTGGTTCGGGACTTCGATGCCGACCAAGGATTTTCCTGGGATCGGCGCCTCGATGCGGATGGGGTGCGCGGCCAAGGCCAGCGCCAGGTCGTTGCCGAGCGCGAGGATGCGCGCGAGCTTGATGCCGTCATGCGGCTTGAGCGTGAACTGCGTGACGGTCGGGCCGATCGCGACCTCGCCCATCTCGCAGGGGATGCCGAAGTTCTCGAGCGTCTTCTGGATGATCTGCTGGTTGCGGACGATGTCGCCGGAGGTCGGCTTGGACGTCTTGTTGTTGAGCAGGTCGAGCGGCAGCGCCACTTTCCTCCAGGTCTTCTTCCTCATCGGCAGCTCGACCTGTTCGTCGGCGATGATCGGGACCGGGGCGGTGGCGGAAGTTTCGACTTCGCCCTTCACGTCCTTTGAGGCGAAGTTGACGGGAGCCTTCTCTTCATCTGGCTGACGCGTTTCCGGCGTCGGGGCGGCGCCGATCGCCTTGCCGTTCACGGGGGCGCCTTTTTGGAGGAACCCCATCAGGGCGCGGTGGGGGAAGACGATGCGCTCCAGCGAAGTCCTGAAGACGAGCAGGAAGGAGGCCAGAAGCCCGCCGCCGATGACGATGAGCGCTCCCCAGAAGCCCAGGCCTTGTTCCAGCAGGTAGCTGACGAGCATGCCGAGGTATCCGCCACCGGCCTCAAGACCTTTTCCGAAACCGATGCCGTCCGCGCGATTGGCGAGCAGATGGATCAGCGCGCCCAAGGTCAGGATGAACAGCCCGGCGCCCAGCTTGGCGGCCGCGTCGAAATAGGCCGCGATGCCCTCGGCCGCTTCATCGTCCTTGACGGTCATCCGGCCGATCGAGATGAACAGCAGGAACGCCGGCAGGAGCGGGAAGAGCCGGCCAAGCAGCTTTTGGTTGAAGGCGTTCAGGTAGCCGCCGATCACTCCGGCCAGGTTGAAGGCCGAGAGCGTGAACAGCAAAGCGAAAATAAGGAGCAGGATCGTGACGAGTCCGCGTTGCGTTTCCGGTTTGAGTTCGATCCGTTCCCGTGGCATGTCGCGCTCCTGCTTCTTCCCCCTCCTTCCGTTGCCGTTCTTTCGTGATTTCTGTGATGACATGGCCTGTTTTTACA
The DNA here is from genome assembly GCA_937900255.1 of uncultured bacterium. Lineage (GTDB taxonomy): Bacteria > Patescibacteriota > Patescibacteriia > SG8-24 > DYFX01 > DYFX01. Next base: position 19,585 of record CALCDZ010000005.1, on the reverse strand, counting down.
GGCGCATTGTAGCAGCAACCCCCCGTAAAAACAAAAAAATGCCGCCGTACCGCGCGGATGCGCGGATGCGGCGGCGCAAAGGTCACTTCCTGGTCTGCCCGTGGATCTGCGCGGCGAACGCCGCGAGCCCCGCCGGAACGGCCGGCTTCGGAGCCGCGACGGTGGTGGGGGCGCGCACGATCGCCTGCGCGGTCCTGGGGACCGGCACGAGCGAGAGGCCGGTATCCGGCTCATCATCAGCGTCCCGCTCGTCGTCTCCGGAATCGCCAGGTCCTTTGACCATGGTGAACTCCGCATCGGTGAACTCCGCATCCAGGATGTCGTCTGAGACGGGGGTCGCGGCACGGCTCCGTTCCTTCTCGATCTCCGCCTCCATCTCTCCGAGCAACTCGAGGTTGCCTTCCATGACCGCGCGGAACCTCTCCAGCCGAATGAGGCGATTCTCACCCTTCTTGATGCGTCCGAAGAGCAGCCCGACGAAGCGGAGATATTTCTCCATAGCCAGGCGCTCTTCCGGGTCATCGCATTCGAGGATCTGCGCCAGCATGTCGATGACGTCCTGCATGCGGTTCGCCGCGTACATTCCGTCACTTGTGCCAGAGCGCATCGAACGTATGATGATGCGACGCACGTCGTTCGCGGTTCTCGTCGCGGTTCCCGCCATGAAGGATGCGCGGAGCAAGGCGCGGGGCACCAGGTAGATCGCGAGTGCCGATCGCGCCGTGCCGCCCTCCACTTGTTGGATGAAGCGGAAAAGCAGGCGCACCCATCCACGCTTGCTGGTGGTGTCCATGGACACGCCCAACCGGCCGCCGTACATGAACTGCTCCGTCCCGGTACGCAGGCATTGGCCAATGAGCCGGGACTGAAGCCGAACTTCGCTGACGCCGAAGCCGTCGACGTCAGCCTCCCTGCGCTCGCAGGTGATGCCATCCTCTGCCAACGCCGTGATGTCCTGATCGGACATCTGCCGGGGGTCGAAGAGGGGGAAGGCGAGCCCGGCATCGACGATGCGCCCGCCTCCATTCGTGAGCGGGTCCCGCCCGACGATATGTTGGTAAGGACGCACTCCCCGACGGCGGCCTGCTGCCTTAGGATCGTTTTTCTCGGACATGACGCATGCCTTTCTTGCCGGAGGTGGGTACCGGCCATCTACGAGCCTTGCGGCTCAGGTTTTTGGCCTTTCGGCCACTCGAATACCAATGAACCGACCCTTTCCAGGTCGGCCCCTCAAGATCTTGCGTTACGGAGGTAAGGCCGAGCGCAAGATTTTCAGGGACGAGTTGGAGGCGTTATGGCGCGATCCGCCGAAGCGGGGCGCCTAGCGGGTCATGACCCCAGGATGAGTCCAGCGATGCCGGAATTCTCCTGGAGCGAGGACCCGTTCCGCTTCGCCGTTCAAGGCGCCGTGGAAGTGCACTCCTCCAATCCGTCCATGAAAATCGCGCATTTCCCCGAAAGAACTGGGGGGTTATGACACGCGTGCCCGCCGAAGCGGAACGTGTCGGGGACGTGTTCCATGAACCTTTCCAGCCGGAGCCGGAATGGCACGTGGAGCAGCGTCCGTGTCCCGCTTGGTCCGAAGACCTGCGGAACGAACCCACCATGTCTCTCGGGAAAAGGTCATCATCGTGACTGGACAATCTAGCACGAATGGAGATTCTTGTCAATATCTGATGGCATATGTGTGGTAAAAATGCCAGTTTTATGCTTATTTTTTTGTCAGCCTACGCAAGATTATTCATGAAAATCGAAAACGTTGACAACCAAATCGCGTTTTTCATCACCTGCGTCCGTCGTGAAGACGCTGCTGTGCAATGTTTTGCTATTTTGGCTAAAAATCGCTCATTTTTGACTATCTTGACATGTTCACCTGTTTTCGCTTGACACCCAAAAAACACCATGATATTCTTTCGGACGAAATCAACGCCGTGGTAATTCCCGTTCTTCGCCACACTTAAAGAGAAACTCCCCCCCCTTGCGGAAGGGTGAGTTTTCTTTTTTGGGCTCTGGCGGAAACGAGAATATCCGGCTGCGATGAGCCACTAACCGACCCTCATCGGCTGAACTGTCCCGAGGATCTCGGAGTGGGGTATTAATTCCCCTGGATTGCTGGAACCGGCTCGCCCGCTATGGGCGATGCGGTTCCGACAACCGTCACTCCATTCCACGGTATGCAGATCAAGCGCACCCTGCCGAAGACGAGAGAGCGCGTCTCGTTCTCGAAGCTCAAGGAAGTGTTCCAGCTGCCCGATCTGATCGAGGTCCAGAAAGATTCGTACGCCTGGCTGTTCAAGGAGGGCCTCCGCGAGCTCTTCGACGAGATTTCCCCGGTCAAGGATTTCATCGGCCGCGACCTTGAGCTCTATTTCCTCGATTATTACCTGGACGAGCCGAAGTTCGACGAGAAGACCTCGATGGCCAAGAACCTCACGTACGAGGCCTCCCTCCGCGTGAAGACCCGCCTGATCAACAAGCGCACCGCCGAAGTCCGCGAGCAGGAGATCTTCCTCGGCGACTTCCCGGTCATGACCGACCGCGGCACCTACATCATCAACGGCATCGAGCGCGTCGTCGTCTCGCAGCTCGTGCGCTCCGCCGGCGTGTTCTTCACGCACGAGATGAACCGGGGCCGCAAGTACTTCGGCGCCAAGATCATCCCGAACCGCGGCGCCTGGCTGGAGATGGAGACGGACGCCAACGACGTCATCTGGGTGAAGATCGACCGCAAGCGCCGCGTGGCCGTCACGGCCCTGATGCGCGCATTCGGGTATGCCACCGACGAGGAGATCCTGCGCCTGTTCGCCGACATCGACACCCACCCGAACCACCGGTACCTCGAGGCGACCATCGGCAAGGACGAATCCAAGACGGAAGAGGACGGCCTGCGCGAAGTCTACAAGCGCATCCGCCCGGGCGACCTGGCCACGACCGACAACGCCCGCTCGCTCATCCATTCGATGTTCTTCAACTTCGACCGGTACGACCTGCACCGCGTCGGCCGCTACAAGTTCTCCCAGCGCTTCGGGCTGAATTCCACCAAGGACGAGATCGAGAAGCCGGAACACCGCATCCTGAAGAAGGAGGACATCGTGATGATCGTTCGCGAGATCATCCGCCTGAACAACACCCAGGAGGATTCCGACGACGTCGACCACCTCGGCAACCGCCGCGTCCGCGCGGTCGGCGAACTCGTGCAGAACCGCCTGCGCGTCGGTTTGGCGCGCATGGAGCGCATCATCAAGGACCGCATGTCCACCATGGACATCACCCAGCTGACGCCTTCCAAGCTGATCAACGCGCGCCCGGTCATCGGCGTCATCCGCGAGTTCTTCATGAGCTCGCAGCTCTCGCAGTTCATGGACCAGACCAACCCGCTGGCCGAGCTGGAGCACAAGCGCCGCCTCTCCGCCATGGGTCCCGGCGGCCTCTCGCGCGAACGCGCCGGCTTCGACGTCCGCGACGTGCATCGCACCCACTACGGCCGCATCTGCCCGATCGCCACGCCGGAAGGACCGAACATCGGCATGGTCGGCCACCTTTCCACCTACGGCCGCATCAACGAATACGGCTTCATCGAGACGCCGTATCGCAAGGTCGTGAAGGGCAAGGACGGCCGCGCCCGCGTCACCGACGAGGTCCAGTATCTCAACGCCTTCCAAGAAGAGAAGGTCATCACCACCGCCGCCACCACGCCTCTCGACGAGGACGGCTATTTCACGCAGGAAAAGGTCCCGGGCCGCCGCCATGGCGAGCCGGCCACCGTCTCTTCCGACGACATCGAGTACATGGACGTGAACTCGCGCCAAATCATCTCGGTCGCGACCGCGTGCATCCCGTTCCTGGAGCATGACGACGCCGTCCGCGCGCTCATGGGCACCAACATGCAGCGCCAGGCCATCCCGACCATCAAGCCGGACGCCCCGATCGTCGGCACCGGCATGGAACTGCGTTCCGCCCGCGACTCCGGCCACGTCATCCTTTCGGAGATCGAGGGCGAAGTGACCCGCGTCCAGGGCGACCTGATCGAAGTCACCGGCGACGACGGCGAGCGCAAGACCTATCCGCTCAACAAGTTCGTCCGCTCCAACCACTCCACCTGCATCAACCAGCGCCCGATCGTCCTGCCCGGCCAGAAGGTCAAGAGGAACGACGCGCTCGCGGACGGCCCCGCCACCCAGGGCGGCGAGCTCGCTTTGGGCCAGAACGTGCTGGTCGCCTTCCTTTCGTGGGAGGGGTACAACTACGAGGACGCCATCATCCTCTCCGAGCGGATGGTGCATGACGACCGCTACACCTCCATCCACATCGAGAACTACACGATCGAGGTGCGCGAGACGAAGCTCGGCCCTGAAATGGTGACCTCCGACATCCCGAACGTCTCGGAGGAGAAGCTCCGCAACCTCGACGAGAACGGCGTCATCCGCATCGGCGCGGAAGTCTCTTCCGGAGACATCCTGGTCGGCAAGATCACGCCCAAAGGCGAGACCGAGCTTTCGGCGGAAGAGAAGCTGCTGCGCGCCATCTTCGGCGAGAAAGCCCGCGACGTGCGCGACTCCTCGCTCTACCTGGAGCACGGCGAGCGCGGCAAGGTCATCGACATCAAGGTCTTCTCCCGCGAGGCGGGCGACAAGCTCTCCCCGGGCGTCATCCAGGCCATCCAGGTCTCGATCGCCGACCTGCGCAAGATCCAGGTGGGCGACAAGATGGCCGGACGCCACGGCAACAAGGGCGTCATCTCCCGCATCGTCCCGATCGAGGACATGCCGTTCATGGAAGACGGCACGCCGGTCGACATCCTGCTTTCCCCGCTGGGCGTCGCTTCCCGCATGAACCTCGGACAGATCCTCGAGACGCATCTCGGACTGGCCGCCAACGCGCTCAGCTATCGCGTCGTCACCCCCGTCTTCAGCGGCGTGACGGAAGAGCAGATCAAGGGCGAACTCAAGAAAGCGGGCTTCACCGAGGACGGCCAGATGCACCTGTTCGACGGCCGCACCGGCATGGCGTATGACCACAAGGTCACCGTCGGCTACAAGTACATGCTGAAGCTCAACCACATGGTGGAGGACAAGATCCACCAGCGCTCGATCGGCCCATACTCCCTCATCACCCAGCAGCCGCTCGGCGGCAAGGCCCAGTTCGGCGGACAGCGCTTCGGCGAAATGGAAGTCTGGGCGCTCGAAGCCTACGGCGCCGCGCATACCCTCCAGGAGATCCTGACCATCAAGTCCGACGACGTCCCGGGCCGCAGCCGCGCCTACGAGGCGATCATCAAGGGCGAGGAGATCAAGAAGCTCAACATCCCGGAGTCCTTCAACGTCCTCGTCCGCGAACTCAAGGGTCTGGCGCTCGACGTCGAGCTGCTCAAGGACCGCAAGGACGGGTCGTATGAGAAGGTCGAGATGGATACCGAGGATCCGGCCGGTCCGATGCCCGCCCCGCGCGGGGACCGCGGAGCCTTCTAACGCATCGCCCCACACCCAACACATATGATGCGACAAGAAGCCAAAGTCCTGGACTTCGACGCCATCCGCCTCAAGATCGCCTCGCCCGAGGTGATCCACGAGTGGTCGTACGGCGAAGTCACCAAGCCGGAGACCATCAACTACCGCACCCAGAAGCCGGAAAAGGGCGGCCTGTTCGCCGAAGAGATCTTCGGGCCCTCCAAGGACTGGGAGTGCTACTGCGGAAAGTACAAGAAGATCCGCTACAAGGGCATCGTCTGCGAGAAGTGCGGCGTGGAAGTCACGCATTCTTTGGTGCGCCGCGAGCGCATGGGGCACATCGACCTTTCGAGCCCCGTCTCGCACATCTGGTTCCTGCGCAGCATCCCGGGCAAGATCGGCCTCGTGCTGGACATGTCCGTCATGAACCTGGAGAAGGTCATCTACTTCGCGAACTTCATCATCACCAAGGTGGACATGGAGGGCAAGCTCCAGACCATCGAGGCGCTCAAGCAGGAGTACAAGGGCAAGCGCAAGATGCTCGAGAACGAGGCCGAACGGCAGATGGAGCAGCTGCGCGCCAAGGAGGCTTCCGAGAAGGAGCTCAAGAAGGCGCTCGAACTCAACCAGGAGAAGATGGCTTCCTTGGAAGAGGATTACGTCGAGACCATGCGCGAGCTCAAGGATCTGGAGCCGCTCCGCATCGTCTCCGAGCATGTCTACCAGACCTGGTCGCTCAAGTTCGGCCACCTGTTCGAGGCTTCGATCGGCGCCGAAGCGGTCTATGACCTGCTCAAAGCCGTCGACCTCAAGAAGACCATCAAGCAGCTCGAAACCGAGCTGGTCGACGCCTTCGGCGCCAAGAAGGACAAGCTCGTCCGCCGCGTCAAGCTGCTTCGCAGCCTGGACCGGAACAAGATCCGTCCGGAGTGGATGGTGCTCACCGCCATCCCGATCATCCCGCCGGACCTCCGTCCAATGGTCTCGCTCGACGGCGGCCGCTTCGCGACCTCCGACCTGAACGACCTCTACCGCCGCGTCATCAACCGCAACAACCGCCTGAAGCGCCTGCAGGAGCTCAACGCGCCTGAAGTCATTTCGCGCAACGAGAAGCGCATGCTGCAGGAGGCCGTCGACGCCCTGATCGACAACAGCGCGCGCCAGTCCAAGACGGTCATCGCCACGACCGGCCGCAAGCGCCAGCTCAAGAGCCTGGCCGACCAGCTCAAGGGCAAGCAGGGCCGCTTCCGCCAGAACCTGCTGGGCAAGCGCATCGACTACTCCGGCCGTTCGGTCATCGTCGTCGGTCCGCGCCTCAAGCTCTCCCAGTGCGGACTCCCCAAGCGCATGGCGCTCGAGCTCTTCAAGCCGTTCGTCATCGCCCAGCTCATCAAACAGGAGTATTGCCACAATATCCGTTCGGCCAACCGCTTCATCGAATCCGGCCGCTCGGAGATCTGGGATATCCTGGAAGAGATCACGAGGAAGAGCTACGTGATGCTTAACCGCGCCCCGACGCTCCACCGCCTCTCCATCCAGGCCTTCCAGCCGACCTTGATCGAAGGCAAGGCCATCCAGCTCCATCCGATGGTCTGCCCGGCCTTCAACGCCGACTTCGACGGCGACCAGATGGCCGTCCACGTGCCGCTCACCGAAGAGGCCAAGAAGGAAGCCGGCGAGCTGATGCTTTCCTCCAAGAACCTGCTCAAGCCGGCGACCGGCTCCCCGCCGTCGATGCTCAACAAGGACATCGTCTGGGGCATCCACTACCTCTCGCGGCTCACGGAGCGCGCAGGCGGCGCGGCGAAGGCCTTCGCTTCGCCCTCGGAAGTCCGCTTGGCTTACCAGTCCGACGTCATCAAGCTCAACGAGAAGGTGCTCTGCCGCCTCGAGAAGGGCGCCAAGTACGTCGAGACCTCGATGGGCCGCATCCTCCTGAACAACGTCCTTCCGGAGGGGCTCCCGCGCGTGTCCGACGCGCTCGACACCAAGAAGTCGGCCGACCTGGTCCGTCTCTGCCTTGAGCTGCACGGCGTCGAGCGCGCCGCCCAGCTGTTGGACGACCTCAAAGAGCTCGGCTTCCACTACTCCTCCAGGTCCGGATTCTCGTGGGGCATGGACGACCTCCCCACCATCAAGGGCAAGCCGGAACTCCTGGCCGAGGGCGAAAAGCGCGTCGAAGAGGTCGAGGAACAATTCAACGAAGGCCTCCTCACCCAGCACGAGCGCTATCTCCAGATCGTGAAGGTCTGGACCGAGATCAAGGATCGCATCACCAAGCTCGCCAAGGAACAGCTGCCCAGGGAAGGCTCGGTCGCTTCGATGATCGAATCCGGCGCCCGTGGTTCGTGGTCCCAGCTCACCCAGATGATCGGCATCAAGGGCCAAGTGACCAACCCGCGCGGCGACATCATCGAACTTCCCGTCAAGAAGGGCTTCAAGGAAGGGTTCGACGTCCTCGAGTTCTACATCTCGACGCACGGCGCCCGTAAAGGCTTGACCGACACGGCGCTCCGTACCGCCAACGCCGGCTACCTGACCCGCCGCCTGGTCGACGTCGCCCAGGACGTGGTCATCCGCAGCGAGGATTGCGGCACGGACGAAGGCATGGAGATCACCGCCGCCGAATCCAAGGAGATGGGCGAGACGCTCGCGGCCCGCACGGTCGGCCGCTGCGCGCTCGACACCGTCAAGAACCCGGAGACGGGCAAGGTCATCGTCAAGTCGGGGGAGATCATCACCGAAGCCGACAGCCGCGAGATCCTCAAGCTCGAGATCCCGTCGATCCGCGTCCGCTCGGTCCTCACCTGCAAGGAGCGCAAAGGCGTCTGCCAGAAGTGCTACGGCTACGACCTCGGCTACAACAAGCTCGTCCGCATGGGCACGGCGGTCGGTATCATCGCCGCGCAGTCGATCGGCGAACCGGGCACGCAGCTCACCATGCGTACCTTCCATACGGGAGGCGTGGCGGGTTCCGACATCACCCAGGGTCTCCCGCGCGTCGAAGAGCTCTTCGAAGCCCGGCCGCCCAAGCGCAAGGCGTTCGTGGCCGACGTGGCCGGCAAGGTCCAGATCCAGGAAGTCGAGCGCCGCGTGATCGAGACGGCTACGGGTGAGCGCATCGTCGACAGCCTCTCCGGCTCCAAGATCGTCCGCATCGCCCACGTCGAAGCCTCCGAACTCAAGTTCAAGGCGTTGAAGGGCGATGAGATCATGGTCAAGGACGACGAGAAGGTCGTGCAGGGCCAGGCGCTCATCAACCGCGCCGACGGCTCCAAGGAGTTCGCGCCGTTCGCCGGCGTGGCCAAGGTCGCCAAGACGTCCGTCTCCCTCTCGGGCGACGCCGCCACCAATACCGAGTACGTCATCCCGCCGGGCTTCGCGCTTTACGTGAAGGACGGACAGGAAGTGGAAGCCGGAGACGCCCTGACGGAAGGCGACCTGGACCTCCAGGAGCTCTACAAGTACAAGGGTCGCGAAGCGGTCCAGACCTACCTGACCCACGAGACCCAGAAGATCTATTCGTCGCAGGGCCAAAAGCTCAACGACAAGCACATCGAGGTCATCATCAAGCAGATGTTCAGCCGCGTTTACGTGAAGGACGCCGGCGACACCGAACTCCTGCCGGGCGAGACCGTCGAACTGGCCGTCTTCGACGAGGAGAACGCCCGCACCAAGGAACTCAAGAAGAAGCCGGCCGAAGCCGACGAACTCTTCCTGGGCATCACCAAGGTGTCGCTCTCGACCGAGAGCTTCCTCTCCGCCGCCTCCTTCCAGGAGACCGCCAAGGTGCTCATCAATGCCGCCGTCTCCGGCAAGCTCGACCGCCTCGAAGGCCTCAAGGAGAACGTCATCATCGGCCGCCTGATCCCCGCCGGTACGGGCTTCCACCAGCCCGGCGAAGAGGTCATCGGCATCGACGACATCATCTCACCGGCCGCCGCCAGCCAGCGCTGATCCGTCAGAAAAACGTTCCCTAGTAAGGGGGCGTTTTTCGTCCTTGACAAATCCGCAGTTTAGGAGCATGGATGTCACCATCCTTCACCAAGGAGAAAGCTCGTGACAGAAACAGGCGCATCGGAGTCCTTCAGCGTCGGTCGATCTAGCTGCATGCACCCTCGGGTCGTCGAGATCCGGCAGGGCTACACCGGTATCGGATGTCGCTTCTGCCTCGCCTGCGGCGACGAGGAGCGGGTGTGCGATGGCGGGGCGTCGGCCGAGTATGTCCGCATCCTCGGACCGGTCGTGCGCATGATCCGATGCCAGGATCTTGATGCGTACGAGGGGACTCGCGAGACCTTCAAGCGGGTCAGGATGTTCCCGCGCGAGTTCAGCCAGAACGGTTACTGGCTTGCTGACCCGCGGCACGTCCGCGGGACGGACTGATCGACATCACAGGAGCAGCGTCAGTCGGCCCGTGATACGCGGGCCTTTTCTTTTCCGTTGACAGGCTTCTCATACTTTGAAAGATTGGACCTATTCGGAAAGGATCATGTACCTTGGCATACACCCTGGATGAATTCACCGCTCGTGATCTGATTCCGGAGAACCGGAACGGGGCGACCCAAGCGTGTCCTGTCTGCGGAAAGCCCGTGACGGCTCGGTCCGGGACTCTGGCCCGGCAAGTGGACGGCCGCTGGACCCATCCTGAATGTGAGGACGCTCTCATGGGCGATCTTCTCGAGACGCACCCCCCGGGCCTCCCGGGTGTCCGGCGCTGACGGCGACTCCCCGCCGTTCTTTTTATTGACATTTTCGCCTTATTTTTGGGATACTTTGAGCACTAATCGACAACGAATCGTATGGGACGCCACTGGCAGAACATCAAGCTGGGGAAGGGGAAGAGCGACGCGCAGCGGGCCGCGAAGTTCACGCAGCTCGGCCGCGCCATCATGATGGCGGCGAAGGAAAAGGGCGGCGACCCGGCCATGAACTCCAAGCTCTGGACCGCCATCGAGAAGGCCAAGGAAGCCTTCATGCCCAAGGACAACATCGAACGCGCCATCAAGAAGGGGACGGGGGAGCTGGAGGCTGAACAGCTCGAAGAGCTCGTCTACGAAGGCTACGGCCCCGGCGGCGCGGCCGTGCTCGTCGAATGCCTGACCGATAACCGCAACCGCACCGCTACCAACGTCAAGACCATCTTCAGCCGCAACGGCGGCAACCTGGGCACGACCGGTTCGGTCGCCTGGATGTTCGAGCGCAAGGGCGTCATCCATCTTCCGGCCGAAGCGCTGGAAGGCAAGGATCTTGATGAGGCGGAACTGGCGATGATCGAAGCCGGTGCCGACGACGTCAAGCGTCACCCTGAAAGCTGGATGATCGTCACGCCCTACGCCGATTTTCCGGAGGTCCGCGCCAGGATCGAGAAGGCCGGCTTCAAAGCGGCTTCCTCCGACCTGGAATACGTCGCCAAGGAGAGCTACCCGATGCCGGAGGAGCAGAAGCAAGCGCTGCTCGATTTCATGGACGTGCTGGAAGAGGATGAGGACGTCAAGAAGGTCCATACCAACGCGGACGTATGATCGTCCTCGGCATCGATCCCGGCACGGCCAGGCTCGGCTACGGGCTCCTGCGCAAGGACGGGTCGAAGCTGAGCCACATCGAGCACGGCTGCTTCGAGACGCCGAAGGCGATGCCGCAGGCCGAGCGCCTGGCATCGTTGTATGCCTCCCTGGGGGCGCTCATCGAACGCCACCGTCCGGAGCTCGTCGGGGTCGAGAAGCTCTTTTTCCAGAAGAACGTGAAGACGGCCATGACGGTGAGCGAAGCGCGCGGCGTCATCCTCCTCGCGATGCGCGACCGCTCCCTGCGCATCTCGGAGTTCACGCCGATGCAGGTGAAGATGGCCATCACGGGCTATGGCGGCGCCGACAAGCGCCAGGTCCAGGAGATGGTGAAGCGCCTCTTCCTGCTCAAGACCATCCCGAAGCCGGATGACGCCGCCGACGCGCTCGCGATCGCCTACTGCGCCGCCGTCAGCGGTCGGCCATAAAAAAAGCCCCATCCTTTCGGATGGGGCTTTTTTGGAGCGGGCGATGGGAATCGAACCCACGTAATCAGCTTGGAAGGCTGACACTCTACCATTGAGTTACGCCCGCGTAAAGGGTGAGGGGCGGCACCCTCACGACTCAGTGTGTCCGTTCAATCGGTCCTGAATGGCGCTCAGTGCCTCATCGCTCAACTCTCCATTGACCATGTTTCGGAAACCTTCGTCCGTGACGTACAGGGCACGGAATGCGGCAGCATAGCGATCGACCCAGTCAGCCTGCTCTCCTGGATACCGGCCGATCAGCATGGCTTGCGCCAAAAGATCATGATTCTTCTGTCCATCGTGCGTATTGCGCATCTCCGGAGCCATGTCCGGGTGTTCCGAAAATCGCATATGACGGTATGGTGCCAAAAGGTTCGAATTACGTCCAGTCGCCTGCATACGAAAAACGGCCCGTATCGCACGGACCGTCTTTTGGTCGGGGTGATGGGGATTGAACCCATGGCCTCCTGCTCCCAAAGCAGGCGCGCTACCGCTGCGCCACACCCCGTCCCGCCCGTTTTTTCAACGGGTTATCAGGCTTCAATTCCCCCGGTCATTCAGGGTGGCTTTGAGCGCCTCGATCTCTTGCTCCAGTTCCCTGGCGTCATGCATGTAACGCTGCGCGTCGCGGCCGGCATCCTCCACTCTGGCGCGTTCCGCTCTCTCACCCTCCTTATCTTCAGCCTCAGAAATCCGCATCCCCCCGCTGATCTTGCGCCGTTCCAAAAGCGCCTTCGATCGATCAGCATCCGCCTTGAGCTGTTTGAACTTCTCGAAAGCGTCTTTCCACAACAGCCGCATCCCGCGCAACTCCTTCGTCTTTTCATCGATTCTGCGTCGGATTTCCGCTGCCTGCTCAGGCGTAAGTTCCCCGATTACCCCGGAGACCTCCTGCTGCTCAGCGTTGGAAATCGTCTTTGGCCGTTCGTGCGGAGCTGGTCCAAGCATAGAGGGAGGGATTGATATGCCCCTATCTTGCCGGAATAGCCCAAAAAATGGAAGAGGCCTATTCTAGAATGGGTGATAACGAAAACGGTCTGCCGAAGCAGGCCGTTTTCTTCCCATTCACTTGCTTGCGCAGACCTGGTTCGCGGTCTTTCGGGCCGTCGTCGCGGCATCGATTTTGGCGCGATAGTCGGCGTTGATCTTCGTCTTGGCATCGCGGAAGGCGTTCTTCGCGTTTTCGATCGCCGTCCGGTAGGTCAAGCGGGCCGCGATGAAGCCGTCGGTGCTGGTCGGGGAAGTGGAGGTTCCGACATCGATGCTGGCGTGATATGCGGCACGCGCGCTCTTGATGGCCGCGAGATACGTCTCAAGCGCTGATTTCATGGAAGCCTCCTTCTCCGTGCGGGCCTGGAGCGTGGCGGCTGCGAACGTGTCCTTGGACGTCTTTCGGCACAGCTTGGCTGCTTCGGTCTGCCCGGTCGAGGTGGCGTTTTCTCGGTCGCGTCCGTCCCGCAGTTCATGCCGCACATCCTTATTCAACTCCTTCAGTTCGCGTACCATGCCGGAGGTCTCAAGCCTCCCTTTCCTTTCGAGCTTGGCATGTTCGCCTTCGCCTTGGACGGAAAGCTCCATTTTGACTCCCGCACCGGCACCGTTGGAAGCCATCGCCGGAAGGGAACCGGCGAACAGTGCGACAGCCATGGCACCGGCCGCGACCCCGTTCCGTACTGAAAAACGCTTTTTGAGCTGCATATTTCGCATGAATGATTAGTCCTTACCACACTCCAGACGCGGCAATCCGCCCATTCTTACATCCTAGGCAAAGCCAGCTCTTGACAGCGATTTTGGGCTCCATTATACTACGCCTATCATCATAAGTGAGACCGGCTCAAATCCCCGGGAAATCTGGGGATTTGACAACAAAAAGGCCCTCGTCTATGATGCCTCTCGTCACGTGGGGATAACACCCCGCCGACGAAAGAACTTGTCCCCCGACTCGGGTCGGGGCGCCCAGCGCGGCGCTTTGACAATCTGATCGTGAGAAGTATCCACATATCTCTCGGATGAGAGATGTAGAAGTACGTCAATTCCAAATGACAGAGGCTCCGATGTTCGCCAGAACGCGGAGTACTATATTGAGAGTTTGATCCTGGCTCAGGATGAACGCTGGCGGCGTGTCTAAGGCATGCAAGTCGAACGGGTTACTGGAGTCAGCAATGATTTTAGTGACTAGTGGCAAACGGGTGAGTAACACATTAGCAACCTGCCCCGAAGTTCGGGATAACGGTCCGAAAGGACCGCTAATACCGGACGTGATCCAAGGATGATGTCCTTGGAGGAAAGCCCAAAAGGCGCTTCGGGAGGGGCTTATGGCTTATCAGCTAGTTGGTGAGGTAATGGCTCACCAAGGCTATGACGAGTAGCAGGCGTGAGAGCGCGACCTGCCTCAGTGGAACTGAGACACTGTCCACACTCCTACGGGAGGCTGCAGTCGAGAATCTTCCCCAATGGGCGAAAGCCTGAGGGAGCGACGCCGCGTGCGGGATGAAGGGCTTCGGCCTGTAAACCGCTTTTATTCGGGAAGAAGCGCAAGCTGACGGTACCGAATGAATAAGAGGTTGCTAACTCTGTGCCAGCAGCAGCGGTAATACAGAGACCTCAAGCGTTATCCGGATTTATTGGGCGTAAAGCGTCCGCAGGTGGTCCGTTAAGTCATTGGTCAAATCCCGGGGCTCAACCCCGGAACTGCCGATGATACTGACGGACTTGAGACCGGTAGAGGCAAGCGGAATTACAGGTGTAGCGGTAAAATGCGTTTATATCTGTAAGAACACCAAAGGCGAAAGCAGCTTGCTGGAACGGTTCTGACACTCATGGACGAAAGCGTGGGGAGCGAAAAGGATTAGATACCCTTGTAGTCCACGCCCTAAACGATGTGTGCTGGATATTGAAAGTATCGACCCTTTCAGTGTCGTCAAAAAAAGCTAACGCGTTAAGCACACCGCCTGGGAAGTACGGTCGCAAGACTAAAACTCAAAGGAATAGACGGGGACCCGCACAAGCGGTGGAACATGTGGTTTAATTCGACGGTAAACGAAGAACCTTACCAGGGCTTGAAATTGTAGGAGTATACCTGATGAAAGTCGGGTGGACCGTTAAATCGGATCCTATGACAGGTGCTGCATGGTTGTCGTCAGCTCGTGCCGTGAGGTGTACCCTTAAGTGGGGTAACGAGCGCAACCCCTGTGTCGTGTTGTAATTTCACGACAGACTGCCTCGGTCAACGAGGAGGAAGGCGGGGATGACGTCAAATCAGCATGGCCCTTACGTCCTGGGCTACACACGTGTTACAATGGTTGGTACAATGGGCAGCCAAGTCGCAAGACGGAGCTAATCCCACCAAAGCCAATCTCAGTTCGGATCGCAGTCTGCAACTCGACTGCGTGAAGCTGGAATCGCTAGTAAACGCCGGTCAGCTATACGGCGTTGAATACGTTCTCGGGTCTTGTACTCACCGCCCGTCAAGCCAAGAGAGTCGGCAATACCTGACGCGGCCCTTTGGGGTCACCAAGGTAGGGTCGATGATAGGGGCTAAGTCGTAACAAGGCATCCCTAGCGGAAGCTGGGGATGGATCACCTCCTTTCTAGGGAGTAATTACCATGTAGAGACGCATGGTCATCCCAAGTCGGCCTCGACATCACGTCGAGGTGGCGCGTGCCGCAAGGCCGCGCAAGTCTTCCCCGAATGGGGAAGAATGCACTCCGGGGCTGACGTACCTCAGGATCTTCTCACGATCAGGTTTTCAAAGCCTTGAATCCGCCTAACGGCGGGTTTTTGGTATATTAGGGAGTCGCGTAAAAAAGATCGATCAGGACAGCTGATCGGTCGTGGTGACGTCTGCGAGGACGGTCCAGTCGGGGGTGAAGACATCCGCTCCGGTGTGGCCGCGCAGGTCCTCGTACTCATAGCGGGTAAAGGATCCGTACGTGGCACGCCTGATGGAGACGTATGGAATGAGCAGCTTCGGTTGGGCGGCGAGGCTGGGTCGCTGGGTTCGGCTGGTCCCGATGACGCCGAGCCGGCATGCGTCTTTTGGCATGTCGCCGGGGTGTTGCGCGACATAGGCCAGCAGCGTGCGTGGGTCGACCGGCCTGAAGGCACCGGTTTCCTGCTCAATCAGGCGAAAGACGCTCAACAGCGCATCGAACGAAACGTCGTCCTTGAAGGTCAGTCTCTTGATCATCCGATCCACGATGCCGCCTTTCGAGACGATACGCTTGCGCGTGGTGCGATCGTCAAGATCGGCGTTGTTGGCGGCGCTCTGGCTGATTTTCGCGTCGCGCAAGAGCGCGTTTTCATCCAGGCGGTAATCCACCGTGACGCGGCGCGTCGGCAGGCTGAAGTGGACATCCCCGGAATCCAGGGCCCTCCAGCCGGCCAGGTCGCGCGCCTGCTTTGGCGGCGAACTCGGTTTGGGGATAGGAAGGT
Source organism: uncultured bacterium (assembly GCA_937900255.1). Lineage (GTDB taxonomy): Bacteria > Patescibacteriota > Patescibacteriia > SG8-24 > DYFX01 > DYFX01. The sequence goes on along the minus strand of CALCDZ010000005.1, from coordinate 3,669 downwards.
GCATCTTGTTGAGCAGGGGCAGGAGACCTCCCTGGACGATGCCGAGGAGGACGTCGGGGTTGTCGGCGAAGTAGCGGCACGCCACGTATTCGGCGCGGGGCCCTATGCTTCCCCAGACCTTGTAGAATGCGTCTCGGATCTCCTGTTCGGTTCGGGTCATCGGTACCTCCTGGCGCCAGTGAACCTTAAAAAATGCCGGATTGTCAAGGTTTCAGGCATGCCAAGGGACGCTTGCCAAAATATCGGCCTTTTGCTACATTTATCCCTGTTCCGACTTCTCTCGTGGGCGCGCGCACGGGCGTGTAGCTCAGTTGGCTAGAGCGTCACACTGATAATGTGAAGGTCATTGGTTCGACTCCAATCACGCCCACCAGAGAGGCCGGACGCGTTACAAAAGATTTTCCATCTGATGCTGACGACCGGGACGGTCACGCACATCAACGAGATCGACGTCGTGCTCAGGGTCGTCCTTGCGACGGCACTTTCGGCGGTGGTCGGACTTGAGCGGGAGCGGCATCAGAAACCGGCTGGGCTGCGGACGAACGTCATGGTCGGCTTGGGAGCTTGCTTGTTCACGCTCGTCTCGATCCGGACGGCGGATCTCTTCCCGGAACTGAGGTCGATCGATCCGACGCGCATCGCCGCGCAGATCGTGACCGGTATCGGGTTCCTCGGAGCCGGGACGATCCTCTTCGAGAAGGACCGGTCTTCCGTCATCGGATTGACGACGGCCGCGACGCTTTGGGTCGTGTCTGCCATCGGGATGGCTGTCGGCATGGGATTGTATGTGGAGGCCATGACCGGTACGTTCATGGTGTTCTTCACCCTCATGGCGTTGAGCAGATTGGTCAGGGAAATCCGCAAGCAGGCCGCAGCAACACGACCGCAAGAAGGTTCAGGAGAAAAGTGAACGCGCCATGCCGGGGTAGCTCATCGGTAGAGCGAAGGCCTGAAGAGCCTTGCGTAGCGAGTTCGATTCTCGCCCCCGGCACCATGGAAAGGCACCGCCTCAATGCGGTGCCTTTTCGTTTCATGCCCTCTTCATGAAGCCTATGCACCTTGACAGATTGAAGGAAATGGCTCATTCTGGCGGGGATACGTATCGACCCCCTAACCTACATTCAATCTATGTGGAAAAGACTTGTAACGCCCATTATTGTCGTCAGCATCCTCCTATCCGGACCGGCTGCGAATGCCAGTTCCGGGGATATCGATCAGTCTTTCCCTCCTGAAGGGTCATCCCATATCGGCCTCGCCAGGTTCGGCGGCGCGGGGGAGATCGATCAGGCATTTTTTAACGCGGGCCAGCTCAACGTGCCGGAGGTCACGACGCTCGTCCGCCAGCCGGATGGTAAACTGCTCGTCGGCGGATGTTTCACGAGTTTCGCGGGAAAGCTTCGTGGGGGCATCCTTCGTTTGGAAACGAATGGGTCTCTTGACGAGGCTTTTGATCCCGGTATCGGTTTCGACGATTGCGTCCAATCGATCGCCCTGGACGGCTCTAAGATCGTGGTCGGAGGTTCGTTCACCCATTTCGGCGCGTCTTCCCGCGGACACATCGCCCGGTTGAACGCCGACGGGACTCTCGACGAGAGCTTCGACGCGAGCACTGGCTTTGACAATACCGTGCGTGCCGTGGCTGTCGATGCGGCTCATGACGTCGTCGTGAGCGGTCCGTTCCGTACGTTCGTGAATAACGATGATCCAAGCCTGACGCCTGTTCCGGCACCCGGCATCGCCCGTTTGAGGACGAGCGGATCGGACGTCGTTCTCGACGCGGGTTTCGCCCCTGTCGGATTCGCTGCTTCCGGAGAGAAAGGGTACGCGATCCTCATTGACGCTGATGGCAAGATCGTCATCGGCGGCGATTTCCACGATTACGGCGGCCCGGGCGGCCCCAATGCCATCGTCCGGCTCACGGATGCCGGCGTTTTGGATGACACCTTCGCGGTCGGTACGGGGTTCGACAACTCCGTTCATGCGCTTGCGTTCGATCCGAACGGCAATATCGTCGTCGGCGGCAGGTTCGGAGGGTTTGGCACCCCTGGGACCCAGCTCGGCAGGATCGCCCGATTGAGCAATTCAGGTGTCCTGGATGCGAACTTCGCCCCCCTCTTTCACGGTGATGGGTTTGACGGCGACGTGAACAGCATCTCCGTCTCTTCAGACGGGAAGATGATCGTAGGGGGCAATTTCGGCAGCTATCGCCGCGAAGAACGACGCCGCCTCATCCGCTTGAAAGAGGATGGCCTCGAGGATTTCTCCGGGGACGGTTTTACGCCGGCCGCGACGCTTGACGCCCCCGTGAATGCCGTTTCCGTCTCTCCCGACGGCAAGGAAATCACCGTCGGAGGTTCCTTCACGGCCAGGGTCGTTTCAGGCGCCTACGGGGAGATTGACGCGATGGTGCGCCAGCCTGACGGGAAATTGATCATCGCCGGCGACGCCCTCACTCGGTACGGTGGGGTGAAGCGGCAGCATATCGCCCGTATCAATGCGGACGGCTCGCTGGATGAGACGTTCGATCCCGCGTTCGCCTTGAACGCCGGTATCGGCGCGCTCGCTCTCCAGCCCGACGGCAAGATCCTGATCGGTGGAAACTCTTTCACGTCTCTGAGCGGAGCGAAGCGCAGAGGCATCGCCCGTTTGAATGCGGACGGAACTTTCGATGAGAGCTTCGACCCTCAAGGCGCCGGGACCTCCGAAAGCTCCAATGATGATGATGTCACCGCCATCATGGTCCAGCCTGATGACAAGATCCTGATCGGCGGCAATTTCAATTCTTATGACGGCGTCGATCATAACGGCATCGCGCGCTTGAACAAGGACGGTAGCCTCGATGCGGAGTTTGACGTCGGAGGGGCGCAGGGCGTCGGCTTGTATGACAAGAATTCGCCGACCGGCATGTCCCAGTTCGCGCTCCAGTCCGACGGCAAGATCATCATCGTCGGAAAATTCAATACCTACGACAATGATCAGGCGGCGACCTTCCATCGTGGCGTCATGCGCTTGAACACGGACGGGTCCTATGACGCGACCTTCGACAAGGATCATATCGGACGTGATGGCTTCGGGACCAACTCCGGCGCGTCTGCCGTTGCCATCCAGCCGGACGGCAGGATCGTGATCGGCGGGACCATCGACGGTTATGACGGACCTCGCGTCCCATACGGCCTTGCGCGCCTGAATGCCGACGGGACGCTCGACACGACATTCGACCCCGGCGCGAGCATCCAGGATAGGATCGCGAGCGTGTCCGTGCGCTCGCTGGCTCTTCAGCCTGACGGCAAGATCTTGGCAGGTGGAGATTTCCGGACATACGATGGCACGGCACTCTCTTCTCTCGTGCGGGTGGATGCATCCGGCAAGCGTGATGCCGCTTTCGATACGACGACCAGTCAGGGCGCAGGGTTCACGGGCGATAACGATCGCGTCAATGCCCTCGTTCTTCAACCGGACGGTCACGTCGTCGTCGCAGGCCGGTTTTACGGCTATGGAACTCCGAACGTGTTGACCCGCAACAATATCCTGCGCTTGGATGCCGGTGCCTCCGCTCGCGCGCCGGGCGTAATCGTCTCGAAATCGTCCCTCTCGGTTTCAGAAACGGGCACCTCCGACACCTTCACGGTCAGGCTCAACTCCGCGCCCACCGCCGACGTCCAGTTTGAC
>CALCDZ010000004.1 GCA_937900255.1 uncultured bacterium | reverse complement strand
TTCCTTCTCCAAGTGTAGCACGCCCTGAGCGTCATGCGAGCCTCCCGCCAGCGCCCGAGCGCTGCGCATCACCAATTCCAACCCCCCCAGCGCCGAACGGGCGTCGCCGTCGGCGATGGACGCCAGGTACCGCAGCGCCCCATCGCCGAAGGCGATCCCGTACGGGAGGGACCCATTCTCCTTCACGCGGGACAAGGCGCGGGACAGGACGGCTTCGATCGCTTCGACGGACAATGCGCGGAGCACGAATACGCGGGTGCGCGAAAGCAAGGCTCCGTTGACTTCGAACGAAGGGTTTTCGGTCGTCGCGCCGATCAACGTGACCGCACCCTCCTCCACATGCGGGAGGAAGGCGTCCTGCTGGGCCTTGTTCCAGCGATGGATCTCGTCGACGAAGACGATGGTCCTTTCGCCGCGCAATGCCCGGCGTTCGCGGGCTTCCTCAACCGCCTTCTTGAGATCCGCGATGCCGGAGGTCGTGGCCGAAAGCGCCACGAACCTGGCGGACGTCCTGCCGGCGATGATACGGGCCAGGGTGGTCTTGCCGACGCCGGGCGGCCCCCAGAAGATCATCGAAGGGACGGCATCCAGCTCCAGAAGCGTCCGGAGCGGGGCGCCCTCGCCGAGCAGCTCTTCCTGGCCGACGAAGTCGGCGAGCGTCTTCGGGCGCATGAGCTCGGCAAGCGGCGCCTGGGCATCCTTTTCTTTTTCGGCCTTGAACGCGAAGAGATCCATGGCTGCATCTTACACGAAGGGCAGGTAAAAACGCCAAACGAAAAATCCCCGCATTCGGCGGGGATTTTTCATGGTCGGAATGACAGGGATTGAACCTGCGACCTCTCGCACCCGAAGCGAGCGCTCTACCGCTGAGCTACATTCCGAGGGTCCGACGACGGACCCGGACATCCTACATGAAGGCAGGACTCCTGGCAAGAGGTCAAAACGGCATCGTCAAGTTGATGGGGTTCGGTTTCGCCATCGGCATCTTGAAATCCACTTTTACGGGTTTTTTGGCGCCGGTGCGGTCAAGATAAAAGACCTCACCGTGATCGCGGCCGTACTCATAGACCTCCTTCGTGACCTTCACGTCCTGCAGGCAGTACGCGCGGAGCTTGTCGAGCTCTCCCTTGCGGAAGTATTCCAACGCCTGCAAGCCGTGCCCGTTCTTTCCCGCGCCGACGGTCGCCTGCGCGACGGCATCGAGCTTCAACCGGAACCCAAGACTGGCCGTGATGCCTTCCAGAAGGTCGAGGTTCGGGAAGGTCAAGAAATCTCCCGGGTAGTAGCTGTTCATCACCAGGAAGTCGAATCCCCTGGTGTTGTAACCGATGATGCGGTCGGCGCGCTCCAGGCGCGGCCAGAGTTCCGGCAGCTCATGTTCGAGATAGGACGCATACTCGTCCGTCTCGTAAAAATACACGCCGATCAACGTGATCTTCGGCATCGCCCCGCCAGCGCCGATAAGACCGTCCGTCTCGATGTCGAGCACGATTTCCTTTGACATACATTCCTGTTCAACAGAAAGACTGAAGACCTACAGAAATCGGGCCTGAATCAACGGGAGGACATGATGGAAGCGGCGCGTTCAGGATCGCAGGTGCCCACGACGATCCGGTCGTTGGCGGTCTTGTTGACGTAATAGCCGGTACGGCTGGCGTCGTAGCTCACGGACCCGTTGTTTCCGCGAGGGTCGATGGGGATCGAGACGATGTACTTGTCGACCAGCGCGGTCGTCAGGTCCAGGCAGCTCGACTGGGTCGTGCCGGCTTGCGTGCATCCGGTATTGCAGCCGCTTCCGGCAGTCCCGAGCACCTGCGACGTACCCGCGTCCCCGTCAAGACCCGGGGGGACGGCGCCGCCGTTATCGGACATGTAGTTCAGGATGGCGTTCAGGATCGAGTACGTTTCGGCGGAGCGCCGGGCATCGCGCGCCTGGGCGAAGCGCTTGGCCGGATCGACCGCCACGAGCACGATCGCCGCGAGCACCGCCAAGACCCCGACGGCGACCAGCAGCTCGATCAGGGTGAAGGCATCGCTTTTTGAACGCATAGGCAAGGGATGATGCGCCTCAGAATCAACGCTTGATCTTGATGGCAGGAGTCACGCCACCCTCGTCTTCCGGATTGCAGGATCCGACCTCGACCCGGCCGTTCGCGGAGCGCTTCACGTAATAACCGGTATTGGAGCGGTCGTAGGTATCGGTACCGTTCGTCGCGCGCGGGTCGACCGGGATCTCGGAGATGTACGTATCCACCAGGACCGTATCCCCTTGCAGGTTGGCGTAGGCCGTGGAAGTCCCGGCGCCGGTGAGGGCATTGGGGCAGTCGGTCGACGACGGGGAGGTGCCGGCCGTGCCGATGACCAGCGTCTGATCGACGGCCGTCGCGGAAGCGATGGCGGCCGGCAGGCTGCCTTTGGCGTCGGCACTGTAGTTCAGGATGGCGTTCAGGATGGCGTTCACTTCCGAGGAACGGCGCGCGTTGCGTGCCTGCCTCAATCTCTTGGCCGGATCGACGGCCACGAGGATGATGGCCGCGAGCACGCCGAGCACGCCGATGACGATGAGCAGCTCGATCAACGTGAACGCTTTTTTCGTCTTGAGCATAGTTGCCGTTGCTTAACGCTTGACGCTGATCGGGACGACGCCGCTTCCTTCGTCTTCGGAGTTGCAGGCGCCCACCTGCACGCGCCCGTTGGCCGTACGCAGCACGTAGTAGCCGGTCAAGCTGTTGTTATAGACCGTGCCTGCGCTGCTCGTGCCTTGGGGATCGATCGGCATCTGCGCGATATAGGTATCGACGAAAGCCGTGTCCGCCGCCAGGTTGGCCATCCAGTATCCGGGCGTGCCCGTGACGCCGGTCGTGGCGTACGGACAGACCGTGGAGTTCGCCGCCGTCGCTACCGTATTGGTGCCGCTGTTGCCTATGAGCTGGACGATTCCGACGCTCGTGCTGGAACTGATGGCCGTCGGCAGGGTTCCCTTGTTGTCGACCGTATAGTTCAGGATGGCGTTCAGGATGGCGTTCACTTCCGAGGAGCGGCGCGCGTTGCGTGCCTGTTTCAAGCGCTTGGCAGGATCGACGGCCACGAGGACGATCGAGGCGAGGATACCGAGGATACCGATCACGATCAGCAGTTCGATCAGCGTGAAACCTCCTGTGTGCCTGACCGGAAGGGATCTTCGAGTATTCGAGTGCATACTATGCGAAAAACTGTGGATAAGCAGGAACGCATCCTGGATAAAGGATAACACGACGGTGAACGTTTTCAACTCTTGACGACGACCCCTCGCAAGTCCAGAGACGCCGTTCCCGACGCCGCATCGAAACGCTCGACGGTCACTTCGAGATCCTTGAACGTGTACCGGCCCGTATCGGTGGCCGGTCCAAGAACCCGTCCGAGCTCATGACGGAGCATCTCCTCGATTTCCGTCTTCTTCAGGACGTACCTGCGAGAGATCGCGTCAGCTTGCGCTTCATAATCGGCCACTGACGACCCGACGGGTGGCATACCCTTGATATCCAAGTCCCCGAGGCTGGCCAGTCCTTGCGGCGCGATCATCCCCTTGCCGGCCGCTCCGGCAGCCCCGGCCTCGAAAGAGGCTTTGACTTGAGCCGAAAGGTCATCCACGGCCTTGGCACGTTCTTCTTCCGTGAAGGGTTTCCCCAAGAAAGAGAGGCCGCCTCGCATGGGCTCGGTCGAACGTCCGTAGATTTGCGTCTGCAGCCGAGGAGCCAGACCGGGGATCTTGAACGTCCCTGCCGGGACGTCGCCGCTCTCCCCCGGACGATCCGCGGTGACGTGCGCCATCGCCTTCCCGCCGCCCGGAACCGCAATGGCACGATCCGACCGAAAGACCGTCCCATTTTCCGAAACGAATCGCGTCGTCGCGACCAAGGCGCGGGACTGCTTCGTGCCATTCAAGATTTCCAGCGTCCCGGAAGCGTTCCCTTCCACGCGTACGGCGTCGCGAGAAAAGGCTTTCTCGGCATGGATGGGAGTTTCCACGAGCGTGCCGGAAACGGTCCCGGCTTCCGGCGAGTAAGCGTCCGTCATCGTGACCCGCAGGTCGAGGCGCGACAAGTCACCGCCCGCCGCAGACGGCGGAGCCTTCGGTTCCGTCGAGCGTCGACCGGGACGCCTTGCGACACCCCAGACGAGCGCGCCCACCACGACGGCCGCGAGCGCGATCAGGCCGAAAACCCTGAAAGGGGCGCTTCGTCGCGCGGCGAGACGCGACGGATCACCGGCCACAGGTCGGGGTTTCGCGCTTCCGGAAAGGAAATCGATTTCCGGGAATTTACGGATCTTCGCGCCGCGGAGGCCGAGACCGAGCGCTGTCGCGATCAGGACGTTGCGCGAGCGGATGCCGAGCCGCTCCAGCGCCTCGCTCGGACGGGCGGAAACCCACGGATCGGCGAGGGTCACGCTGCGGCTTCGGTCCGCCGCGGCGAGTCTCGCGGCCGCCCGTTCCATCAATCCAGGCATCATGGCGCTCCCTCCGCAGAAGAGGACTTTCTTCACGGCGCGCCCGCTCCTGCCCTCGTAATATGCGATGGCGCGTTCCACGCCGTCGAACAAGGCTTCCGCGACGGTGAGCAGCGCCCGACGAGCCGGCTCGTCGGCATCGTCGGAAAAGCCGTGTTCGGTCTTGGCGGTTTCGGCATCATCGAACGACGCCCCGGTCTCCCTGGCCACGGCCTCCGTGAAAGCGATGCCTGCGCATCCGAGCGTTTCGGAAAAGTGGATGCCCTCGCGATCGTAGACGGAGATGTCCGTGACGCGCGCGCCGACGTCAACCAACAGGCAGGCATCCCGCTCCCCTGCCGCAAGGACGGCGCGGGCGATCGCGGACGACTCGGCTTCGACTGCGACGAGCGAAAGGCCGATGGAAGCGAAAAAGGCCCGGTACGCGTCCAGGACCGTCCTGCGGACGGCCGCATAGTAAATCTCCTTCTTGTCAGGCCGCTGCGCGATCACCGCGTATCCGCCGACGAGCTCCTTATGGGTGAACGGGAAGAAGCCATCGGCTTCGATCGCGAGCGAAGCGCCAAGCTCGCGTTCATCCGCCTGGCGCGGCACTTCAAAGACGTGCATGTGCACCTGGGACTCCGGCATCGCGAAGGCGACACGACTGACGCCCTTCGGGAGCGGTGGCGTCATCCGCTCCTTCAGCAGTTTCCGGACTTCCCGCCCCAACCCTGCCGTGTCGACGATTTCACCTCCCTGCACGAGCCCGGCCGGAAGCGTCACCCGCCCGTAGGAGGACACGATGCCGTCCATCCCGCGCCGCATCACCAAAAGCGCCTCGATCGAATGATCGGAGATGTCGATGCCGAGGACTGGCGTGGTGAATAGGCCCATGAGGCGCCGTTACGATGCGTCCCATGCATCATACACCATCGGTTCAGTTCGACTCTAGCCACGAGTTGATCGTCACGGTCTTGGCGTTGGCGGCCGTATTGGTCTTGAGCGTCACGTTGACGTCGATGCCACGGCCGTTGTCGGCGTAGGTCGCAGCGACGCTCACCGCGCGGTTGCTGCCGCCGAGGTTCGTGACCGCGACGGTGCAAGCGCCGCCGGCGAGGCTGTAGGTCCCGCCCGCATATGCGCTGTCGCCTTTGAGACGATCGATTGCCTCTTCCGCGCAGCCGTCGGCCACGGAGAACGCCTGGTCGCCGTCCTGGACGATGCCTGCCAGCGCGATCTCGTCACGCCCGATGCTTGCCACCGTAAGTCCGATCGCGAGCAGGACAGCCATCATCACGAGGACGGTGACCATGGCGATGAATCCTTGCGGCGCATGGGTCGTACGCATGCTCATAAGTCCTTGCGGATGACGGCCGTCCCGCTGGCCGAGACGGCATACGAAAGCAGCGGGTCGGAGCTCGGGCTGGCGTATCCCACGGTCATCTCGATCGTGATGGCGGCGTTGCCGTTCCCGTCCTTGGCGAAACGGAGCGAACGGACCACGACTTCGCCCGATGTCAGTGCCGTCGCCGCCCCTGCCCCCTCCTTGATGCGCAAAGCGCCGCCCGAGAGGTCGAAGACCGTAGGCGTGGCCTGGGCGGACGGAACGTCCAATGACAGCACGCCGCTCGCGCTGCCGAAGACGGAGGAGCCGTCATTGACCCTGGTCGCCTGCCGGACCGCCCGCAGGACGCGCGCCAACCCGAACCTCGCCTCCTGTTCGGTGCGCGAGATGACGATGGCTTTGTTGTAGCTGCGCATATAATCGAGCATGAAACCGACCACCCCGGTCATCACGAGCCCGATCAGGCCGAAATAGATGACGAACTCGACGAGCGTGAATCCGGAACGACGGACTGCGGGAAGTGGGCGCATATCAGCGGTACGTGATCGTGACGTCATCGAACGTCGGGGTGATGGAAGTGTCGCTGGTCGACAGGGTCAGCTGGTACTGGAGGTACCTGGCGCTCGGCAGCAGGATGGCCGTGCCGGTCGAGGACGAAAGATACGGGCTCCAGCCTGACCAGCTGCCATCCGGCGTCGCCACGTTGCCTGCGCGGACCGAAAGACGGACGGAGGTGTTCGTCGGCGCCGTCGCGTTCCAGTAAGCGGTCTGGAAAGTGGAGGTGGCGCTGTCCGTATCCAGCACGGAGGAGAAAAGCGTGCCGGTCGAAACGTAAGAAGTCGGATCCTTCACCAATTCGCCGGAAGCGCCGCAGAGCCAGCCGTCCGTCGGCGCGGAGACGGCGACGCCGTAGAGATCACGTCCGGTCGGGGAAGTGAAAGCCGCCCACGATACCCCGTCGTATTTCAGGATCGTGCCGGCATCGCCGACGGCCCAAGCCTCCGTCGACGAGCGTGCCTGCACGCCGCTCAAACGGGAAACGACCGGACTCGTCACGGAGGACCAGGCGCTGCCGTTCCAGGCGAGGATGCGTCCGTTGTCGCCGACGGCCCAGCACGAGGAGGCGTTCAGGCACGAGACGGACCTCAGCGTATCCGTGATGGAGCTGGTGGACGTCACCCAGCTGGAACCGTTCCAGCGTCGGATGGTGCCGCCGGCTCCGACCGCGAAACCGTCCGTCGTCGAGATCATCGAGACTCCGTACAAGGCGCTGCTGGTGCCGCTCGCGATCGTGGACCAGGTCGTGCCATTATAGCTGACGATGGCGCCGCTCGTGCCGACCGCCCAGCCGTGCGTCGAATCCAGGAGGTCGATCGCTTCCAACTCCTCGTTCGTGGGACTGCTCATCAGGCTCCAGTTCGATCCGTTCATCTTCAGGATCTTCCCTCCGTAGCCGACGGCGATGGCGTTGCTTGACGTCAAGGCATCCACCGCACGCAAGGTCGTCGTGACCGGGCTGCTGGTCGCTGACCACGACGCGCCGTCATAATGGACGATGACGCCGGCATCGCCGACCGCCCAGACGTCGTTCGTGGCGGTGCCCTGCACGCCATAGAGCGCCTGGGTCGTGGCGGCGCCTCTCAGAACGCGCACCTCCTGCAAAGTTCCCGTATCGATCGTGCTGCCGCTCGTGAAGGTGGCACGGTATTGGAAATACCGGTTCGCGGGGCTCGTGATGACGGAGCCGCCCGGCGTCCCATACTCGGAGGAGTAGGATGACCAACCGACGCAACAGGTCGCGTTCGGTCCCGAACGGCTGGCGAGCGTGATGTTGGTCGTGATCGGCAACGACGCGTCCCACGCGAGACTGTTCCACACGGTACCCACCGCGCCGCCGTCGAGGATCGGGCTGGTCCAGGTCGCGGACGAAGGATAGGCCGTCTGATACGCGAGAAGCGTCGTGCCATGCGCGACCGCCCACCCCTTCGCGGCGCCGGTCATGAAGACCGCTTGAATGTTCTGGGCCGTCGGGTTCGTGAGCGTATACAGCGACCAGGACGCGCCGTTCCACTTGATGATGGTACCGGAATCGCCGACGGCCCAACATTCGCTGGCGCTGAGGCACTGGACGTCCTGAAGGTTGTTGGCCGTCGGGCTTGAGACCGTACTCCAGCTCGTCCCATTGTACCTTCGGATGGCACCTCCGTTGCCCACCACCCAACCATCGGACGCCGACACCATCCAAAGGCCATGGAAGACGGCGGCACCTACGGTCGTGTGCGTCGACCAGGCCGTACCGTTGTAGTGCACGATGTCCGTGCCCCCGGTCGCCCAGACGTCGTTAGAAGCCACGTAACCGACCGCCTCGAGTGTCTGGGTCGACGGATCCGTTTCGGTCGACCAAGACGACCCATTCCAGCGGTCGACGGTACCAGAAGCTCCGACCGCTCGACACTCGCTTGAGGTCAGGCACGCGACGCCGTAAAGCGTCTGCGAGGTATTGCTGGTGACGGTCGACCAGGCCGTACCGTTCCAATGGACGATCGTTCCGGTCTGACCCACGCCCCAGACGTCGTTCGAAGCCGTGCCGGCAGCCGCGTCGAGGAAATTGGAGGTGGGAGAAGCGTAGTTCGTCCAGCTTGCGCCGTCCCAGCGCGCGATGGCGCCGCCCGTACCGAACGCCCAGCCGTCGTTGTCCGCGGCCAGATACAGGTCGTCGTAATCGGAAGCCAGCGGTGGATCGTAGGTGATGCGGATACTGTTGAGGCGCGGCGCGTCCGTACGCACGCTGTTCGACGTCATGGTGATCCGATACTGGAGATACCGGTTGCTGGCGCTCGTGATGGCGGAACCGGACGTCGTGAGTTCGGCGCTCCATGCCGCGGAGCTGATGCCTCCGAGCGTCGCCGCCGATCGCGTCGCGACCGTGAGCGTCGTGCCGGTCGGCAAGGTGGCGTCCCAGTTGGCCGTGCCCCATGTCCGGGTCGTTCCCCCATCGAATACGCTCGATTGATAGGTACCGTTCGAGAAAACGTGCGTCCCATAATCGATGAACCCGCCCGCCGCGCCGACGGCGAAAGCCCGCGTCGAGGAGACGATGGAGATGCCGTAGAGCGTCACGACCGGCACGGAGCTCATGTTCGACCAGGACGTCCCGTTCCAGAGATGGACCTCGGAGTCGATCAGATAGAAGCAGAAATTGCTCGAGACGCAGTCAAGCTTGTAGATATTGCCCGTCACGCCGCTCGAGACCGCGCTCCAGGACGTACCGTTCCAGCGGCGCATGGCTCCGCCGTTGCCGGTCACCCAGCCATCGGTGGCCGAGATCATCTTCACCGAATACCAGGTTTCAGCACCGGTGTCGACGAAGAGGCTCCAGGAAGTCCCGTTGAAGCGGTAGATGCGGCCGCTGTCGGCGACCGTCCAGCAGTCCGTGGATGAGGAGCAGGAGACCGAGTTGAGCGTCGGGCTCCCAAGGTCGACGAATTGCGTCCAGGTGGTGCCGTTATAACGGAAGATGCGCCCGGCTTGGGTGCCTGAACCGGCCGTCACGGCCCAGCCGTCGGTCGCCGAAAGCAGGTCCACATCCTCATAGACCTCGGCTCCGGTATCGATGAGGTTGGACCAGGACGTGCCGTTCCAGCGGATGATCTGTCCGACATCGGCCACCGCGGCGCAGTTCGTCGAGCTGATGCAGTCGACGCTGTCGAGGTTCTGCCCGGTCGGGCTCGTGACCATGCTCCAGCTCGTGCCGTCCCAATGAGCGATCTTCCCCTGCGTTCCGACCGCCCACGCGTCGTTGGCATTGATGGCCTTCACCGTATACATGTCATTGGACGTCGGACTCGTCTGACTGCTCCAATCGACCTGGCTGTTGAGGGTGACCCCGGCCGGGTCGCCGGTGTCGGAGACGATCGATTGCGAAAACGTGCCGTCCGAGAAATCGACGTCCGTCGTCTCGTCCCAGGTCTTGGGCTGGGCGAAACTCACCCAGGAAGACTGCCCGCTTTCGGTGACGGATGCCGATGCGCCGCTTCCCGTCGCCAACGTGGAAGCATGCGTGCCGCCGTTCCAATCGGTGTCGGTCGTATGCGTGACGACGGTGCCGCCATTCACGCTCCAGGTCTTGCTGGAGGAGGAAAGCATGATCTGTCCGGCCGTCCCCGTGCCGGAGACCGTGAGGCCGCTCTTGGTGCCGGCATTGAAATCCGTATCGCTCGTCTGGGTCCAGTCGTAGACGTTCCAATCCGTGAGATACACGGTGCGCGTGACGCTTCGCGGAAGGCTGATCACCCCGAAGGTCCACGTGACCGTGGCCGTCACGCCCTTGGTGCGCGGATCGACCGTCCCGCCGCTCATCGTGATGTTGCCGGCGCCGTCACGGGAGACGGACGAGACCGTGACGGTACGGACGTAGTTCGGCTCAGGCGCATCCGAGGCGCCGCTGAAGACCCAATTGCCGCCCGCATCGCGGGCGACGCCATGGGTGCCCAAAGCGAGGTTCGTCCAGCCGGATTCCTTGATGGCCCGCGCGGCTTCAAGTCCTTGAGTGGCGAAGGTCGACGCCTTGAAACGGTCTGCCGAACCGGAAGCCAGCGTGAGCGGGCCGGAAACGAGCAGGATAAGACCGACCGCGAGCACGGCGAAGACCATGACCGCGATCAGCACCTCGATCGTCGACTGCCCGGAAGCAGGCCTATTGGAGAAGGATGCCGCCATAGCCATTGATGGTGATCGTCCTCGTGCCGTTGGGACCGGTCAACGTGACTGTCCCGGTGGAGGTCGTCGACCCGTCATACCGAGCGAACTTGACGTCGCAGCCGCCGCCGATCGAGAGGCCCGTGATGGCGACACCTGTCGGCAGGTTCAAGGAATCGATCGTATCGGTCGCCGACGTGAAGACCCCTCCCCTGAAGACGTGGTATTTCCCGGACGGCAGCGCGCAGCCGTCGGAATCGGAAAGATGGATGCCCCATGCGTCGGCGCGGTAACCCGCGAGCGCCTGGGTTTCCGCCCGGCGGAAAGCGGCCGTCAGTCCGGCTGCGCCGTCGGACAAGGCGCTGCGTCCCTGCAGTCCCGCAAGCGGAACGAAAACCGTCGCGGCGGTGATGCCGAGGACGGCGATCGTCAGGAACAGTTCGAGCGTGGTGAATCCGGGGCGCATGAAAGCTGCCGCAGGCCTCAAAGGCGCTGGATGTTGCCGATGAAGTTATAGATCGGTGAGATGATGGCGATCGCGATGAACGCGACCGCCAGACCGATGACGACGAGCAGGATCGGTTCGAGCAGCGTCGAGAGGTTCTTGGTCGTGACATCCACCGCGTCCTCGTAGAAATCCGCCAGATAACGGAAAGTCTCCTCGAGCTTGCCCGTGCGTTCACCGACGGCGATCATGCGGGAGGCGACCGAAGGGAACAGCCTCGGGAACTCGTCGAGGATGGAGGATGCCGGCACGCCGCGTTCCGTCCCCTGCTTGATCTTGAGCAAGGCGCGCTTGAAGGACGTGTCACGGAGCGTATCCGACGTGACCTGGAACGCTTCGCCGATCGCCATGCCCGAACGCAGCAGCGTCGCCATCGTCCGAGCGAACATGGCCAGGTTGTAGTTCCTGATGAGCTTGCCGAAGACCGGCAGGCGCAAGAGAAGCGCGTCCGTGAAAGGACGTACGACCCGCAATCTCAGGAAGCGGAACAGGGCGAGCAGGGCGAGCAGGGCGACGAGCAGCGCCGTGCGTCCGTGGACGACGATGAAGTTCGAGAAAGCCAGGAGCGCGCGCGTCATGAGCGGCAGCTGCACCGTGATCGACTGGAAGAGCCCGATGATCTTAGGCAGCACGAACGTCGAGAGCCCGATCCCGACGCCGAGCGCGGCCGCGAGCACGACCAGAGGATAGGTCATGGCCGAGCGGATCTTGCGCACCAGCTCGAAATTTTTCGTCATCTGCTCGGCCAAACCGTCCAGGTTCTCTTCCAACGTGCCGCTCGCCTCTCCGGCGCGCGTCGCCGCGACGGTCAGTTCCGAAAACGTCCCGGGACGGTCGGCGAAGCCCTCCGAGAGCGGCCGCCCGGATTCCACCGCCTTGAGCACGGCCTCGAGATCCTTCCGGAAACGGCCGCGCGCCTGTTCGGCCAAGACCCGTACGGCCTCGTCGACCGGCAAACCCGCCCTGATCATGAGCGACATGTGCTTGGCGAAGGCGACTTTGGTTTCCGGGGTCACCCATTCCAGGCGAGAAAACGCATCGCCGAAAAAACCCGCTTCCTTGCGGAGCGAGACGACCATGAGGCCGTTCGACCGGATCTGGTCCGCAGCCGCGCCTGATGTCTGGGCGTCGACGGTACCGGTCTCGGTCCTCCCCTTCCGCGTCGTGGCGGTATAGCGGTATCTCATAGGGATCAATCGCGCAGGATGCGCCGCACTTCTTCCAAAGTCGTCTGGCCGCTCAGGACCTTCCTTATGCCGTCCTCGAGGATCGTGGTCATGCCGAGCCGGATCGCCTCCTGCTGGATCTCGTCGGCGTTCGCGCGCGCCATGACCAGTTTCCGTATCGGATCGCTGACTTCCAGCAGTTCGAAAACCCCGATGCGCCCAAGGTATCCGGTATGGCGGCAGAGGGCGCATTTCGCCCCCGCATAGACCGTGACGCTCTTCCGTTTCCCGAAAATCAGCGCTTCCGTCGAGGCCGGGAATCCCGTCTCCCCCGGAGCGACCCTGACGCTGCGGACGCAGCGCGGGCAAATCTTCCGGACCAGGCGCTGGGCGACGATGAGGTTGACGGACGAGGCGATCAGGAACGGTTCGATCTTCAGGTCGAGCAGGCGCGGCAGGGCGGTCGCCGCGTTGTTCGTATGCAGGGTGGAGAGCACGAGATGCCCCGTCATGGCGGAGTTCACGACCACGCCGGCCGTCTCCTCGTCGCGGACCTCGCCGACCATGATGATGTCGGGGTTCTGCCGAAGCAGGGCGCGCAAGCCCGAAGCGAAGGTGATGCCGGTCTTCGGATTGACCTGAATCTGGCTGACGCCCTGGATGTCGTATTCGATCGGATCCTCGATGGTGGTGATGTTGACCTCGGTCGTGTTCAAGACCTTCAAGAGGGCGTAGAGCGTCGTGGTCTTGCCGCTGCCGTTCGGGCCGGTCGCGAGCAGCATGCCGAACGGTTTCTTCATGGACCGACGGACCTGCTCGACGGCGGCATCCGACAGGCCGATGGACTCGAGATGGAAATCCTTGCCGCGTTCCGTCAGGAGGCGCAGGACGATCTTCTCGCCCTCGATGATCGGCACCACGCTGACGCGCATATCCACCACCTCGCCCTCGAACACCTCCCGGAGTTTCCCGTCCTGTGCGGCGAAATGCTCGTCGGTCCGCAACCGCGCCATGATCTTCATGCGCGTGACGATGAAATCGTGCATGTACTTCGGATAACGGACGACGTCATGCATGACGCCGTCGATCCGGAAGCGGACGTAGGCTTCGGACTCCCGCGGCTCGATATGCATGTCGGACGCGTCAGACTGGAAGGCGTACAGCAGGAGCGTATCGACGATCTCGACGATCGGCAGTTCCTTGAGCGCCTCGTCCGTCGAGAGGTCCGGCTTTTCACTGAGTCGCCTCTCGGCATCGGCGACGATCGATTCGAAGACGTTCCGGATGTCCTTGCGATAGCGCGCGGCCGCCAGGATGATGTCGGCCCGCGTGGCGAAATGCAGCTGGATCGGGACGTCGTTGACCTTCTTGCGGACGGCCGCGATGGCTTCCAGGTCGTCCGGGTCGTTGACCGCCAGCGCGAGCCCCGTCGCCGTCTTGCGGAACGGGAAGACCAAGGAGCGCTTGACCATCTCGACCGGCAGCAATCCGAGCACCTCTTCGCCGACGGTCTCGTTGCGCAGGTTCACGAAAGGCAGGCCGTAGACGTCCGCCGTCAATCGCCCCATGTTCTCGTCCGTGACGATGTTGCGCTCGACCAGATACTCCGACAACGGCTCGCCCCGTTCCGTCGCGCCTTGAAAGGCGGCTTCAAGCCTTTCGGCCGGGAGCAGCTCCAGTTCAGCTAACGCTTGCCTCAATCTCTCGTTCGGGATCGTCACGGTCTCCCCCTTTCCTTACGGCGCCGGCTGCCGGCGTTTACTTATCGAGCGTCTCACGGATCTTGGCCACGATGTCCTGGATGGAGAAATTGGCCTTGACGAGATAATCGTCCGCGCCGAGGGCCGCGGCGCGCTTGATGTCCTCTTCCTGCCCCAGGTTCGAAAGCACGATGACGGGCGTCTTGCGATTGACGGTGCCGGCGCGGATCTTCTCGAGCGCTTCGAATCCGTTCATCTTGGGCAGGATCAGGTCAAGGAGGATCAGGTCGGGCTTGAACTCTTCCGCCGACCTGACGGCCGCCTCTCCGTCGTTCGCGATCATCACGTCGAACCCCTCCTTCTTCAGCTTCACCGCATAGATCTTGACGAGGAACGTCTCGTCTTCGACGACCAGGATCTTGATGGGGGCTTTTTTCGGCATAGCAAGCGGTGGATCACGGCTGACCCACGCGATCGACGACTTTCTTCAAGACGTCGTCGAGCGAATAGTTCGCCTTGACAAGGAAATCGAACGTCCCGAGCTGCATCGCTTCGGCGACCTTGTCGCCGGAACTCAGGTTGGTGAGGATCACGACGGGCACCGCGCGCAGGTCCTCGTCGGACTTGACCTGGCGGAGCACGCTGATCCCGTCCATCTTCGGCATGATGAGGTCCAGGAGCATCAGGTCTGGCTTGGAGGCGCGCAACGACGCCAGTGCCTCTTCGCCGTCGACGGCGGCACGGACGACGTAACCCGCATGTTCCAGCTTGCTCTTGAGGGCCCGCTGCATGCTCAGCTCGTCTTCGACGATCAGGATGGTTTTTGCCATGACGGGAACGCAGTGACTTATGATGCCAGTGTACCTTCGGGCGGCTTGACGGGCAAGGCCACGTAAAAGACCGTCCCCTTCCCTTCGCGCGATTCGAACCAGGTCCGGCCTCCGGAAAGCTCGACGATGAGATGCGTCACGTACAGGCCGATGCCGCTCCCGACCGTTTCCTTGGCGACGACGTTCTCCCCGCGGAAGAACTTGTCATAGACGCGGTATTGCTGGTTTTTGGGGATGCCGACGCCGGTATCCCTGACCGCGAAGACGCATTCCGAACCCACGACCCTCACGGAAAGGGTCACGGTCCCGCCATCGGGCGTGTACTTGACGGCATTCGAGAGGATGTTGGAGATCGCCTGATAGACGAGGTTCGGATCGGCATGGAACGTCCGGGCTTCCGGCGCGATATCGGACGTGAACCGGATGTCCCGCGACTTGATGAGCGGCGCGTACTCGCGAAGCAGCCCCGCAAGGAATCCCGCGACCTCCACGCGTTCAGGAGAGGCTTTCAATCGCCCGGATTCGATGCGCGTGACGTCCAGCAGATCGCCGACCAGCTTGATCATGCGAGCGGTCGAGACCGACATGTCCGTCAGGTACTCCTTTTGGGTCGGTTGCAGCGGGCCCGCGTCCCCCGCGAGCAGCAGGTCCAGGAACCAGCGCAGCGCCGACAGGGGCGTGCGCAGCTGATGGGAGGCGATCGAGATGAAATCCGACTTCTGACGGTCGATGTCCCGCTCGAGCGTGACGTCGCGGAACGCCAGCACGATGCCGGAGAGCCGGTTCGTCTCGTCGAAATACGGAGCGACGGTGCCTGAGACCGCGAGCCGCCGGCCATCCGAACGCAACAGCATCAACCGCCTCCCGAGCTCCGCGCCGCGTCCGGCGAACGCCGCCTCGAATGCCGCGGTCTGAAGGACATCGCTGTCTTCCAGGAAAAGACGGATGGTCTGGTCGAAGGGTTTCCCGATCACCGCTTCCGGTTCAAGGCCGAGAAGATGCGCTCCCGCAGGGTTGCAGAGGAAGATCTTGCCGTCCTTTTCCGCAGCGATGACTCCCTCGCCGAGGGCGTTGAGGCTCGCGGTCTGACGACGTCGGTCCAGCTGGATCTGTCGTTTGGACTCCTCGACATCTTCCAGGACGTTCATGAGCGCGGAGCGCATCCTGACCAGGTCGTCGTTGAGGCGGCGCTGCTCCTCGGATTGCTTCCGCGATTGCTCGCGTTCATGCACGGCGGTCTTCAAGACCTCCGCCAGCCGATGGTTGGCGTCGAGAAGCGATCGCTCGATCTTCGCGCGACGTCGCCTCGTCCAGACGGCATAGAAGCCCGTCAGGACGAGCGTCGCTGAACAGGAAACGGCCTCCGCCGCATGACGGCTTATTTCGGACAACGAGGCCGCTCCCGCTTCCGGTGAAAGCCGCCAGGCGAGGAATTCCAGCATCACATAGGCGGCGAAAGCCGCGGATGCGACGACCGACCAGGCCGGAGCCGCGATGGCGGCGCCGACGTAAATCACCAGATAGGCCAGGAAGACGAACGGGCCGGACGCGCCTCCGGTCGCCGAGATGAACAGGACCGAGGCGAGGACGATCAGGGAAAGGATCGGCGGGTACTTCCGCTCATCCAAATCCCTCGCTGATTTGAGCCTGAACCCGAGCGTCATCGCGGCGGCAAAAAGGAACGCGGCGGCGAAATAAAGCCGGGCGTCGAAACGGTCGATAAAATTCACGTAGAGCGCCGATGAGGCCACGATGGCCCAGAGCGCCGTCTCCGCCGCCCTTTCTTGGACATGCAATTCCTGCTGACGTCGCGTGAGGCCCGTCAGATCGTCGGCAGATTCCGGCGAGTCTTCCCGGCGGGCCACCGACATCGCCATGACGGAAAAAAGGACGAGAAGCGCGCCCGTCGCCCTTTCATCGGAGCCAGCGACCATGTCGCCGATGGCGGCGATGAGCGCGGCCGCCGACGCGAGGGAAGCGGCGATGGTACGCGTCCGCGGCTTGCCGCGAAGCTCCGCCCAGACCAGCAAGAACGCAGTGCACATGAGCGAACCGGCTCCGAAGAGGGAGACGAGCGAATGGAGACCCATCCGCAGCACGGACAGGGCGGCGTAGGCGGGAGCGACGTACAGGTTGAGCGCCTGGAAACGCGAAGCCTCATGGGTTCCCGGCGAAGGAAACGCCGATTGGAAAAAAGCGACGGCTCCGTACCACACGCCCAGGAACCCCTGCAAGACCGCCGTTTCATATCGCCCGCCGAAAGCGAACCATGCGGAACAAGCGATGCTGACGGCGGAGAAAAAGGAAAAGCATAGGGCGCGGGCGAGCCGGTAGCGCCCCAGTCCATGTGAAAGGAAGATCGCGCAAAAAGCTAAGAAGAGTCCGGTCGCGACGATGCGCGCCGCCCAAGAAGCGGCGATGCCGGGCGTCCCTCCTCCTGGCGCGGTGAACGCCACGCCCGCGGCGAAGAGCGTCAGGAACCCGGTGGCGATTTCGAACCACGCCATCCGCATGCGCAACTTCATAGGCCGCTTCCGGGCTTGGGGACCTTTTTCTTCTTTCCTCCGGAACGGCCAGCGAGCAACCTCGCCATCCGTTCGACTTCCCGCCGCTCGTCGCCGATACGTCTGAGCCGCAAGGCCCCTGCCAGGAGATCCGACGTGAAACCGACCAGCCGTTCGCATCGCGGAAGAGCATCCTCCGGAAAACGTCCGCCATCCTGGTTCAACAGGCAAATGACCCCGATCGGCGCTTGGCGGTCGCCGAGCGGAAGCACCAACATGCGCTGGGTCCCAGGAGGCCCGTCGATTTCCCGCGGCACGCCGGTCTCGAGGACGCCGCCGAGAACGCCTTTTTCAGCTTCTGCGGCCAGGAAGTCACTCTCCTGACGGCCATCGGCTTTGGATCCGCCGATGCGGCGGAATCCCGCCCGCGGCCCGTTTTCGCACAGGTAAACGACGTGCCGGTCGGCACCGGCAGCCTGGGCGACGATTTCACCGGCGCGATCGGCCAGCCGGTCCGGCTCCGATGACAGCGCACCTTGCCGCGCCAGCGCACCGAGCGCCTGGACATGGCTGAGCTGAAATGAAAGGTCGGAAGCGGCCTCATCCGCCTCGACCCATGCGCGACGCAGCAAGCCCGCTGCGGCCGCCAGACAGGCGGAAACGCAGCAGAAGACGCCCGCGCGGACGAGGAACCCCGTCGTCCAGAACGGGCCGGGCCCGACTTCGACCGCCTGCAGCAAGAGCAGCGAGATGACGGAAGCCGCCGCCTCGCCTATGACGACCCTCTCCCGCAACGTCAGCGCGGCGCCGGCGATCGGCAGCAGGTAGAGCGGCGCGAGGGACGCGGATGCGGGAGACGCGAGCAGATACGAAGTCAGCAGCGCGATCATCCCGATGCCGATGAGGGCCGATAGCGTCTCTTCCCGGCGGGAGGCCGATGGGCCGTCTTCCGCCCCGATCCTTGCGCCGCGCGCCAGCAGGTTCATGGCGCCCATCATGGCGATGACGGCGTATTGCCACGCCTGCTGCCAACGGAACGCGGGCACGGGCAGCAAGAAAGAGGACGAGAGGAGGGCGGCGACCAGCGCCCAACCGGCCGCCTCGGAACCCTGCCCGAACCTCGATGTCACGCGATCTTCTTTTCGCATAGGATTCATTTGGCCGCCCTACGCGGCAACGAGACGGTGAATGTGGATCCTCTCCCCTCCTTTGAACGGAAACCGATCTTCCCATCGTGCGCGTCGATGATGTATTTGGCGATATACAGGCCGAGACCCGACGCGTCGGGATTCAGCTTGATGGAGCGTTCGGAACGGTAGAAGCGTCCGAAAAGGCGCGCCTGGTCCTCTTCGGTGATGCCGATACCCGTATCCCGGATGGAAACCGAGACGTCATCCTTACCGGCAAAGACCCCGACGTCGACGTGTCCTCCCGGCGGCGTATACCTGATGGCGTTATCGACCAACCTTCCCAGGGCCTTTTCCATCTTCCCGCCGTCGATGAACAGCGGCGGCAATCCCTTCGCCACCGTGAGCGACAGCGCCACCGAACGAAGCGAGGCGCTGCGCGCGTGGTCACGGATGACCTTGCTGACCGTTTCTGCGATGTCGACCGAGGCTTTTTCAAGCCGCAGCGTCCGCTGCTCGATATCCACCGCCAGCAGCATGTCATCGATGATCGAGAGTCCGGCAAGCACGCTTTGATATACCTCGTGCAACATGCCGCGCGACTGCGCGGAAATCGCCTTGTCGTCAGAAAGCATCAGCTCGAGGTTCCAGCGCATCGAGTTCATCGGCGTCCGGAGCTGATGCGAAGCGACCGTCAGGAACTTCGACTTGATCTCGTCGGCGTTCCGCAGGCCGCCGTAACGGATCTTGAGTTCCGTGATCTCGCGGTCGCGCGTGACGTCTCGGATCGTCCAAAGCCGGCCGAGATACGCGCCGGAACCGCGGACCGGCGAACTGGCGACCTCAAGGTAACGATGTTCCGGCGCGATGACCTCGACGTCGCGGACGAAATCGGAAGACCGTTCCTCGAAAGGATGAGCGACGACCTCATGATAGCTCATCGGTTCCGCCATCGCCCGTGACCAGGCATCGGCCAACGACGAGACGGGGCGGCCGACCGCCTCGACGGGATCCAGGCCGAAAAAAACGCCGAAAAGGCCGTTGGCCGCCTGCACGACTCCTGCGGCATCCACGTAGAAGAGCGCGCAAGGGACGGCGTCGAGCAACGGCTCGAACAGATCCTTGTAGCGCGCGGGCTGAGCGACATGGCCGATCATCGTCTCCATGCGGACATGGTATCACGTATAGAGCCCGCGTGCGGCTTCCCAAAGTTCGGCATGCCCTTGAGACTTGAGCCAGAACCACCATTCGACGCCCCAGAGATAAATCTCCGAGGCTCCGGTAGAGGCGGCGAAATCGGCGTTCGAGCGCAAGCGCGAGGCATCCATCTGGGAAAGCTGCTCGTCGATCGGCGTCCGGTCAGGAGCCTTGCGGAACCAGGGCTCGGCCTGCAATTCGCTGATGATCACCTTCTTGACCACCGGTCCGATCAGGTTCATCCGATCGGTGTAATAAATCGGCGAGAGCGGCCAGTAGAGCTCGCCGAGATACTTGTTCCAGACCAGCCTATACATGCTGATGCCCAGGATGTCCCCCAGCGTCCCGGTGCGGATCCAAGTCGAAAGCTCCCCGCTGTCGGTGACCATGATGGGCCGCGTATCCAGGCTCCGCACCATTTCGATTTCCTGCTTGAGGAAGGCACGGTCAGGCGGCGGGCATTTCCCGAATTGGAAAAGCGGTTCGTTCTCGACCTGCCATACCTTTACGGTCGCCACCCCCTTGAAATGGCCGATCTCCTCTTTCAGGAAACGCAGGACTTCCTTGCGTTGCGCGGTTTCGTCCATCCTTTCGGCCCAGGCCGGGACGTGGCACTCCGGCCAACGCGGCGTCTTGCGCCCGACTGCCAAGATGACCTCCGCCTTGCGCGAAGCGGCTTGCTCCAACATCCAATCGACCTCGGACCAATCGACGTTTCCGCGTTCGCCTTCCACGTCGTCCCAATAGACTGGGATGCGGAACTTGCGCACCCGGAGATCGTCCAGCGTCGCGAGAAAGGCCTTCCGCCAATCCAATCCCAACGAGCGTGCGTACTGGGTCGAGAACGTCACGCCATAGGCAGGTCGCGGGTCGCGCCTGAGCGCGTCGCGCCCGTACCAAAAGCCGAGTCCGGCGATGACCAGCGCGATGAGTGCCAGGACGATGACGCGCTTGCGCAGGACCATGTCAGACGATGAGCGGAAGCTTTTCCAGTTCGACCGGCAATCCGGTGATGATTTCCTCTATCCGATAGGCGCCGTGCGTGGGCGCCTCGATGAACCCGTTCCAGGCCATGCGGGCCAACCCGCCGGATTCGACCCAGTCGAACAGCCACTCGTCCGCGTAACGAGGGTCGTGCTGCGGCGTGCCTCCGCCGACCGTGCGCAGCCAAAGCTCGTTGAACTTCTCCTGCGATCCGATCGGCGGCGCGACGATGATCGGCAGTCCGATGCCGGTGTAGAACGAAAGTTCGCTCGGCTTGGTCCAGAGGATGTCCGAGTGCCGCACCAGCTGGTCGAACTTCCGGAAATAGCTGGAGCGATCGGGAAAATATTGGATATGCACCCCTTCCCCAAGGTCCGAACCGAGTCCCAGCTCCATCAGGCCCCTCTTGAAATAAGCGGCAGCATCCTTCTTGGTGCCGGCCACGAGATTCAGGAGGATCTTGCCGCTCCGGATCTTCTCCCGAAGGCTCTCCGCGATCTGGAGCCCGAGCTCGCGCTGCGCGCCGGCGCCGCCGACGCTGAACGTCAGCGTCAATGGATGAGTCGGCTCGCGACGGCAATTCATCGCTCCGATCTCTTTCCTGATGGTGTCCTCGTATTTCGCGTAAAAGACCGCGTTCGGATCCAGGTGGCAGATGCGCTCTCCGAGATCGCGCTTGATCGTCCCGTAGGCGGCTCCGCCGATCAGGTCCTTCGAGAGCGGGAACCCCGTCAGGAAGATGTTTTCAGGCGGCACGCCGTAGAGCTTGAGGCGCTCGACCACCCGCCCGTTCGAAGCGAAATACTTGATGCGGCTGCGCTTCGGATCCTTGGCGACCCAGGCGCGGCTGACGTCCGCATCGGTCGTCACGAGGTAGATGTCCTCGGGGTAATCGAAATAGTCGGCAGCGAAGGCCGGGAGGAAGAACGTGCAGACGAGCGGGAGCTTGCGCTTGTTGCGCAACGTCTCGATCAGGTCGCGTCCGAGCCCTTTCTTCTCGATGAGATGGTAGAGCTGCAGTACCTGCAGGCTCGGCTTCGAGAGATCGCGGCGCGGATAGAACGGCTTGATCTCCTGGAAGCTGTCGAAGACGTCCCAGACGACCGGACCGACGATCGGCACCGATTTGAAACGCGAAAAGGCTTCATACAGGATGCGGCTCTCTTTCCAAAGCCTCTTGTCGGCCTCGGGGATGCCCGGGTAATTATTGGCGACGATGACGTCGGAGTACGCCAAATCGTTCAGCGCATGTGACGCGCGTTCATGCCCGTACCCCATGTCGACGGTCACGACCCAGGCTTTCCGGAAATGGCGATCGGCCATATCTTTAGGATGGTTCAACGTTCGACCAACGCGACCAGCGTCGCGCCGCCCATGGCCGCTTCCTGATAACGGGCGACGAGCCGATGCGTCCCGAGCCAGCGATGCAACGCATCGCGCAGACGCCCCTCCCCTTTCCCGTGGATCAGGCGCAGGACCCGTTCCCCTTTGATGAAGGAGGATTGCACCAGGCGTTCGGCCTCGATGAGCGCCTGATCGATCCGCTCGCCATGCACGTCGATCTCCGGCACTTCGGCGCCTGCTTCGGCCAGGAACAACAGGGCGTCGAGTTCATCGAGCGACGGGAGCGGCAGCATGGATCGTTTGAGACATTTCGCAGCGGTGGCTTGCGTTCGAAAGACAGTATAACAAAAAAGCGGGGCAGGGTCACTGCGCCGCTGGACTGAGGATGCCTTCGATCGGCACGGCGTCCTTCGAAAGCGTCTTGATCGACGTTTCCGGGATGCCGAGCAGACGAAGGACAGTGGGGGCGGTGTCGATGAGAAGCATCGCGGGCGTAGCGCGCCCGCCCCTCGCCGGCTTGAGACCGGAACGCGGGGCGATGGCGTATCCTCGCTTGATGCCGGGACCGACGGCGATCCATGGCACGAGCCACGTCTCGTCGTTGTCGAACGCTCGTCCGCAGTGGCCGCCTCCAGGCGTGCCGCCGTGGTCGGAGGTCACGATCAGCACCGTCTGTACGGCGCCGAGCACGCGATTCGCGGCATCGATGCAATCGCGAATCCGCTGCAGTTGCGCGTCGACGATGCCTGCTTGCCGGTACTGGCTCTTCGAGAGCCAGCCGCGACGGTGACCGGCATCATCGATCATCTTGAAGTGCAGCACCTCGAGGCGCGTGCGGCCGTCCGTCACGGCGTCGCAGCCGGTCCGGACGACCTCTTCCGCATCGTTGACGCTGATGATGCCCGTCTCATCGCCGTTCGGGCGGAGCAGGCCGACGAGCTTCCCCTTCTGGACGGCGGCAAGCGCCCGGAAACCCGCTCCTTCCACGGCCGTGAACAGCGTCTCGTGGACCTTGAGCGGCGTCCAACGGAACGTCGGGCTATGGAACCCGGAACGTCGCGGCATCGGGAACCCTTTGCAGACGCCTTCATCCGGTTCGCAGACGACGCCGTTCACCGACGGATCAGCACCGGTGAAGAGCGCGGCGTGCGAGATGGCGGTCGTGTGACCAGCCGGGACCAATGCGGCGAGGGTACTGGCACCGTCGGCCGCCATCCGCATCAGATGCGGCATCGCGCGGGCGAGATCGCTTGACAAGCCATCGACGCTGACGATGATCACGCGTCGGGATTCGACCGGAGCCTTGCGCACCGGAGGCGGACAGACGTGCGACGGCGGAGCGCGATGGCCGTAGCGGGAGGCCGCCACGGTACAAGCGGCCACGACCGCGAAGACGGCGAGTACCAGGGATATATCGGTGCGTGAACGGGGCACGGGTCCTCCTTTCTTTGGTGGATATAAGGAACTTCCGGACATCCGACGCTACCAGGAAAAGACGCTTTTGTCAAGGTAAAGAAAAGGCCCCCCGACAGGCGTCGGAGGGCTATTCGAAGCGTCCATTCCCGAATGAGAGCTTGCGGTCGTGCAGGTAGCTTGCCGGCACCTTTCCCCGTTGGAACGGGATCAGCGCAGGCACTCCCCCGCGGCGCTCGCCTCGATAGACGAGCGTCACGTCATCGGGAATCGGGAAGTCCCTTGCAGGCGCGTCTTCCGTGACCGGTGCGACGGCCCGCATGAATGCGACGGCGATCGGCAGCGCGATGGCGCCGCCGGTCGCTTCGTTCGCGATCCGGTTCGGGCGATCGCGGCCGACATGGACGAAGACGCCGAGGTCCGCCGAACCGCCCATGAACCAGGCGTCCCGGAAGTCGTTGGTCGTCCCGGTCTTGCCGGCGAACGGCCGCAGCAGCGTCTTGGCCAGCCCGCCCGTACCGGACTCCACGACCCCCTTCATGAGGTAGGTCACGGCGTAGGCATCCCCTGAAGGCATGGCTTGCGCCTCGTCCGGCGGCGGTTGCGCATACACGACGCGCGAAACGAGCTTGCCGTCGGGACCGACGACCTGCTCCGTCACGCGCGCGATGAAACGCCCCGGTACGCCGTCCTCGGTCTGGCTCGTGAGCGCGCGTCCATTGGAAAGGATCGACGCGATGCCGGCGCCATGCTCGAGCAGCGTGAGCTCGGGCGTACCGACGGCCAACGGAAAGACCGGCACGATCTTCGACCGGATCCCGAGCCGCCTCATCGTGTCGACGACGGGACCGATGCCGGTCTTGAGGACCAGGCGGACGGAGACGGAATTCAGCGACAGCGCCAGGGCGGTCCCCAGATCGACATCGCCGTAGTAGGACTGCATGTGCCCGTTGGTGTAATTCTTCGGGCACCACTGCCCCGTCGCCGTCGAGACGCAGATCGGACCGTCGTGCACGCGGGAGAGGACGGTCAAGTCAGGCAGCGCCATCAAGCCTGTCCCATAGACATACGGCTTGACGGACGACCCGACCTGTCGCCGCGCCTGCGTGGCGAAGTCGAACCGGCTCTCATGCCAATCGTATCCTCCGACGATCGCCCGCACCTCTCCGTTCGGCAGATCGATGGCCACGAGAGCGGCCTGGAGCGGATTGACGGGGCGCCCGTCGCGGCCCTTGCCGTCGGCATCCGGGTCGCCGGTGCGGCGTGCGGTCAGCGCGAAGCGCTTCGCGACGCCTTTGGCGACCATGCGGGTCACGAGTCGGACCGTCAGCAGATCCCCGACGGCGAGCGCGCGGCCATGGTCGGCTCGCTCCCACCTGATGACGCGAGCGGCATCTTCGGGATCGAGCGGGACGACATTGCCGCGCACGCAGAGCGTGACGTTCTCGCCCGCGCGCCTGATGACGCGCGCATTGGCTTCGACCATCTCATCGATGACCGTTTCCGCAGGCGCGTCGCAACGTTCGCCGGCAGTCCCGTCGTGCCCCTCCGGACCGGAGAATCCGATCCTGCGCTCGAGGTCGAGCAGTCCGTAGCGGACGGCTTTTTGAGCTTCCTGCTGCATGACGAGATCGAACGTCGTCCGGATCTCGTAGCCATGCTTGTAGATCGCGTCGTTGCCATAAGCCGCCTTCGCCCACTTCCTGACGTGTTCGCAGGCGTAGGGCGCCGCGGTCTCGTTGAGCGGGTAGATGCGATGGACGACGGCGATCTTTTCCGCCAAGGCGGCGTCGCGTTCGGCTCGGCTGATGTCGCCGCGCTCGAACATGCGGCCCAGCACGTACCGCTGGCGCACCTTGGCCCGATCGAAGTGCGTCTCGGGGGAATCCCGGGACGGCGCCTTCGGAAGGCCGGCCAGCATCGCCGCTTCGGCGATCGTGATATCCTTGACGCCCTTGTCGAAGTAACGCCGGGAGGCGGCTTCGACGCCGGCGGCGTTCCCGCCGAGGTAGACGTAGTTCAGGTAGATGCCGCGGATCATGTCCTTGGCCCCTTCCCGCCCGTACGTGCGCGTCATGCGCCTTTCGAGCTCTACGGCCAGAAGGATCTCGGCGAGCTTCCGCGTGTAGCTCCTGCGCGTATCCTTCAGGACCAGCAGCTTGATGACCTGCTGGGTGATGGTCGAGGCGCCTTGACGCGTACGGCCGCTCGAGACGTTGATGACTCCCGCGCGCACGATACCTGCCACGTCGATGCCATAGTGGCCATCGAAGTCCTTGTCCTCGGCCGCCGTGAAAGCGGCCTGGACATGCTTGGGGATCCCGGAGAGCGGCGCGTATTTGCGGTCTTCGAGCGTGAAGACGCACATCAGCTGACCCGTGCGGTCGTAGACGTTCGTGGAGACGACCGGCTGCCATCTCTCGACGGCGGACAGGTCTCCCGGCAATCCGGAGGCGAAACGCTCCGTCATGCCCGAAACGACCGAGACCGAAAGCAGCACCGCAAGCGCCGCTCCGGTCCAGAACGCGCGGCCGAAGGCGAAACGTTCGCCGGCCTCCACCCTCCGGCCATCCGGAAGGGTTTCCGGCACGAAGAGACGTTCCCGCACCAGCACGTACAGCGCCCACTGACCGAAAATCCAGAACCCGAATTCCCCGAGATCCATCGGCACCTTCCTGAGGCGCAGGACCCGGCGCGGACGGCCCCGACGGAACTGGGGCGGACGCGCCAGGATCGCCGCGACCGTGAAGGCCGCGGACGGCAGGCTGGCGAGAGGGATGCGATACGCCTGGAACGGTCCCCACGGGATCGTCAGCCAATTGTTCCAGAGCCATCGGTCGACGGCCTGGTACAGCCAGCGGTCGATGAGCGCGATGCAGGAAAGCCATGACACCCAGTGCAAGACGCGCAGGGCGACATCCATCTTCTCCGGCACCAGGAGCCGCAACCGGATGAAGAAGCGTTCCACCGCTCCCGAGGGCGCATCGATGAACGATGCGAACCCGAGCGCCATGGTGGCGACCGCTTCGGCGGCGATGGCGTACAGTGCGTACTCTTCCGAGGTGCGGATATTCCATTCCGCCAGCTCGTAAACGGCGAAACCCCAACAGCACCATGCCGCCAGCCGGAACGGCCAGTATCTCCAGAGAGAGCGCAGCGCTTTCCCGAGGAGACGGATCGCCATCCACGAAAGGATGACGAACGGCCAGACCGCGACCGCCAGACCGATGGAACCCCTCCATCCGAGATCCGATTGCCGAGCGGCCGCCAGGGCTCCGATCGGCAGCGCCATGATCAGCACGTATGCCACGATGACGCGCGACACGAACCACATGCGCAAGAAGATCCGTTGCAGCCGTTTCAACATGGGGCCTCTCTTTTTTGATGGTCAAAGACCTATTTTTCAAGGTCGGATGACCCGAAAAACATGCCATCGGTATACGCCCGCGCCCCCTTCTTGTCAATGAAAAACCCCTGCAGATGCAGGGGTCGCTACTGACGCACAGAGATGGTCCAGCCCTCATGGAAATAGTCGGTCCGGACCGTCCCCGGCTTCCCGCAATCCGCGACTTTCTCCCGCGGCAAGACGCAGAAGCCGTGATGACCGCGCTTGACCGTATAGGAACGCCTGCCGGGACCCTTCCCAGGGGACCCGGGAGGCACGGGCGGTTCGAGCGCCTTACCGTCCGGAGGGAAGACGATCGCCATTTCGGATGCCGTCCCGTTCAGGACCTCGAAGGTCACGTTGTCGACGTCGCCGGGAATGACCGGCATCAGGGCCGAAGCGGCGCGGGGCGGCGGAGTCAGCATCTCGACGTGCAGATGCCGGTTCCGTTCGCGTACCTGTTCGATCGTGGCGGCGTGCATGCCGTCGAAACCGCAACCGAGGCGCGCGAACGAACTGCGAGCGACTTCGTATGCCGTCGCCAGTTCGCGCAAGTCCCTGACCGAGGCATCGGCATACGCCAACAAGCCATCGGCCCGTTCCTGCTCGTCCGGCGTGAGGGCGAATCCCTCCCCATTCTTGAGCGCGGCCGCGATACGTTCCGCGTCCGACCCCAAGGAGGAGCCGTCGCGGTCATACGTGCCGGCCGAAGCCTGCGCGAGCAAGAGATACGAACCGGCGCGTCCGTCCTTGCAGGCTTCCTGGCCGTTCCAGGACAAGTCCCAGGTGGCGACCGAAGCCGCCAGCTGCGCTTCAGCCCGATACCTCTCCATGCCGTCCCGCAGGACCGCGTCCGCGGCGAGCGTGGCGATCAGTACCGTGCCGAAGAGCGCCGGCTTTCCGGAAAAACGTCCATCCTTCGGCGCGAGCTTACGAGCCCATGCCAAGGCATCCTGCGCTTCGCTCGCGCGTCCGAGCGCGGTGAGCATGTCCGCCCGGAACTTCTGCAGCCGTGCATCGTCAGGAAACCGTTCCATACCGGCCTCGTAGTCGGCCAGCGCTTTTTCCGGATGATTGCCGGCCCGATGGCAGGCGGCGAGCAGGAAAAGAGCTTGAAGGTCATGTGGCTCCCGAGCGATGACGACTTGGAGCTCTTCGGACGCTTCGTCATAACGCTTGAGACCGGCATACAGGCCCGAGAGGGCGCGTCGCGTCCCCAAGTCGTTCGGATCGAGTTTCCGGCCCGACTCATACTGGGCCAGCGCCTTGAGTCTTTCTCCGGCAGCCACGAAGGCCTCGCCGAACAGGAAGCGGATCTGGGCGTCTTCCGGAGCGCGGCTCACGGCCCGTTCCAGGTAGCCGATCGCCGTGCGATACTGCCGGCTTTCGATCTCGATGCGCGCGAGCATCGTGAGCGCGCGCACATCGTCAGGAAGCCCGACCCGCCTCGGCTTCGAAGGTTCGGCGGGCTGGGTGGGGTTCAGGATCTCTCCGAGGTGGATCCGGGCCTTGCCGAGCTCGCCGGACTGCCAGAGCAGGTAGCCGTACAGCCGCCGTGCCGCATGAAAGTCCGGCCAGATGCGTACCGCATGCTCGACGAGTTCGAGCGCCGTGCGGTGCTTGGAGAAGTCCGTCGGATGGAAGTGCCGATCGAGCGCCCGCGCGTACTCGATGAACGAGACGGCGTCAGGCGTCTGCGGGACTTTCAGCCGTTCGATATCCGCCGGACGCAGATCGATGCCGGCTCGGGCAAGGGCCTGGGCGGCGAGCGTGGACGCCATGGACTGCACGTCACCGATCTGGATGCCGGGCCTTGGAGGCTTCTTGGCATAGACCGAGACGGGGCCGGCCGACAGCTCGGCCAGAGGTCTGAGCCCCTTGACCGGATCGAGCTCGTACAGGCTGACCGTCAGCGTGAACGCGCTCACGTTGCCGGAGTACGTCCCCGTCATGACATGCGTCGCGCCCGCATCTACGGCGACCGCACGCGCGGCCTCGGGATCGAGCGGGGCGCGGGGACCTTCACGGAGCGAGGCTTGGCGGGACGTCAGGATGAGCGGCCCGCTCGCGACCGAAACGTTTCCGGCCTGTCCGGCGAAGCCCTCCTCGAACCGCTCGGTCAGGAAGCTCGCCAGACCCAGGGACAAGGCATCGAGTTCCTTACCCCTCATCTCGCTTTCGAAAGGGGCCACGAACAGGCGCATCGTCTTCTTGGCGGCCGGTGCCGCTTCCGCCCGATGGACGACGGAAAGACACGCGAACAGGAAGAAAAGGAACGATTTCATGGGTATCCTCCCACACGTGGTCTACCTGGAATCGGCCCGGTTGTCAATCGCGCTTCACGCCATCGCCAGGATGCGGTAGGCTCGTTGCATATGCGCATGAAGAGCGCCGCCGCGCGCGGACCGAAAACGAGCTGGGAGGGCGTCGCCGGCTGGTACGGCCGACATCTCGAAAAGGACGGCACCTTTCAGGAAGCCGTCGTATTCCCGGGCGCCGAGCGCCTGCTCTCCCCCGTTCCTGGCAAGCGGTATCTGGACATCGCCTGCGGAGAAGGCGCCTTCAGCCGCCAGATCGCCCGGCGTCCAGGCATCCGCGTCTCCGGTTTCGACGCGGCGCCTTCGCTCATCGCCCGCGCCAAGAGACTGGCGCCCAAGAACGCCGACTACCTCGTCGCCGATGCCAAAGCCTTCGCCGACCGCTATCCGCCTGCCGCCTTCGATGGCGCCTCCTGCATCCTCGCGATCCAGAACATCGACGAGATCGGACCGGTCTTCCGCGACGCCGCCAGGGTCCTGAAGCCCGGTTCGGCCTTCGTGCTCGTCATGAACCATCCGAGCTTCCGCCAGCCGCGCCAGAGCGGCTGGGGCTGGGACGAGGGGCGGAAACTGCAGTACCGGCGCGTCGACAAGTACCTCGGCGCCTACGACGTGCCGATCCAGGCGCACCCGGGTTCCGCGCCCGACGTCGTCACGCATTCCTTCCACCGTCCCTTGCAGGCCTACGTGAAAGCCCTCTCCGCGAGCGGTTTCGTCCTCGCCGATCTCGAAGAGTGGTCTTCCCATCGCGTCAGCGATTCCGGTCCGAAGGCCCGCGCCGAAAACGCCTCCCGCACGGAAATCCCGATGTTCCTGGCGCTGGTTGCGCGTAAGAAATGACTGATGTAGGTTAGCCTTCGGAGGTGCACTTTGGACGCCACGGAAGAAACGACAGGCAAAAGGATCGTCCGGCACGGATCATACGGGCGTCACACGCCCTATACGCTGACCCAACACCGCTATGGGTCCACCGGCTGCGAGGATGACGTACAGGGGTATCAGGAAATCCTGGAAATCAAGGATCCGCCACCCGGCCGCCATCCGATCGTCATCCACCTGTTCAGGAATGACGTCGGATCGCGCTGTTGGGAGTTCCGTTCGCGGTCGGATGCCGACGCGGGATGGCAGGACTTGCTCCATCGATGGCGCGCGTGCGCGGACCCACACTACCTGCCACGCATTGCCGAAAGCGTCTTCGCGGAGTTCCCTGGCGGCAACGAACCCTGGTTCTACGACAAGACCGCCTGAAAAGGCGGTCGTTTTTTTCTCGACCTCAAACCGACCCGGTCTTCTCCAAAAAGGCGAGGATGCGCGCGTGCGACTCTTCCGGCGGTCGGGTGCCGTCGATCTCAAGATGGTTGGTGAAACCCTTCTCCCTTTTGCCGTACGCGGCCGCCAGCGCGGAGAGCCATTCCGGATTCATGGCCACCTCGTCGACCTGCTCATGCAAAGTGCCGCCATGACGGGAAAGGGAGACTTCGACGGGAACCGACATGCAGACGACCGCCGTGGAGAGGCCAGCGTACCGGGCGAAACAGGCGGTCAAGGCGTCAGCCTCGGCGTCGCTCACGGTCTTCATCCCACGATAGACCTCGGCCCAGACGGCGACGTCGCTCCAGCCGCGGTCGACGATCAGGATTTCCGCCTGGTCCTTATACCGGTAGTAGGCATCCAAGAGCTGGCCATAGAACGCCAATGCGAACGCCAACGATTCCTGCGGCGGCGTCGAAAGCTTGGCCATGCGCTCGCGATCGGTCAGCATCAGCACGGACTTGCCGTGCGTCTCGAGCGCCCTCTTGAGAAGTTCAGCCTGCGTGGTCTTGCCGCTCCGCGGCATGCCGACGAATTCGATGAGTTTCATGCGTGTCCGTTATCCTCGAAAAGCTTCTTGAGGCGCTCGGTCAGCGCGTCCGGCGCGCGGCGCTGGCGCTTCTGGCGGCCGAGCCGGAGGTCCTTGAGCCCTTGGCGGTCGAACTCCAGATCGTAGGCGCGTACGGCGGCGTCCACCTTGCCGCGCCGCTCGTCGGGCGGCAACGCATCGAAGACGGCCGCACCTAATTCCTCGCGCACGTCGCGTTCGGCCAGACGGATCGAAAGCTCGTCCCAAAAGACGCATTCGTCATAGTCGCGGACCTCGTCGTCGATCCTCGAAAGGAGCGCTTCGGAAGGCGCGAGGATGTCGGCTTTCTCATCGACCGCGACCAGATACCCGAGTCCTTCGTCATCGGCCAGCGCGTAGAGCTTTTGCAGCGCTGCGCCGTGCGGAGCCGAAGCCTCGCCCTCCGGACGGTGGCCGTTCAGCATCTCTTCGCCGAGCGTCGCGAGTTCCAACAGGCGTTCCAGCTCGTTTTTGGTGAATGGGAGTTCCATGCCTCCGTTTTACCAGTTGACGGCCCGCACGTCCACCTCGCCCGGCGCGTCCTTCACCCATTCGACCGGCCGTTCCCCTTTCGCAGCAAGATATCCGTTCGTCCTGCTGAAATGGCGGCAGCCGAAAAAACCGTTATGGACCGAGAGGGGCGACGGATGCGGCGCGGTCAGCACCAGATGCTTGGCGCGGTCGATGTGCGCCCCCTTCTTCTGGGCGTAGGCGCCCCAGAGCAGGAAGACCAGGCCGACACGGTCATCCGAAAGCCTCTTGATGACGGCATCGGTGAATTCCTCCCAGCCCCGTCCCTGATGCGAACCTGCCTGCCCGGCTTCGACCGTCAAGGTCGCGTTGAGCAGCAGCACGCCCTGATCGGCCCAGTGCTGGAGGTTTCCGCTCGCGGGAATCGGCAACCCGAGATCCTGATGGATCTCCTTGAAGATGTTCTGGAGCGACGGCGGCTTCGGAACGCCCTCCGGGACCGAAAAACACAGGCCGTGCGCCTGACCGGGACCATGGTACGGATCCTGTCCCAGGATGACGACGCGGACCTTCTCGAAGGGCACGGCATCGAGCGCGGCGAAGATGCGCTTCGGCGGCGGATAGACGGACCGGCTGCCGTACGCTTCGCGCACGAATTCCGCCAGGCGCTTGAATGAAGGCGCGGCGAACGCTTCCTTGAGCTGCGCTTTCCACGAGGCTTCCAGGCGGATATCCATAACGCGTCTACGCTAGCAACAATGGCGCTTTTTTGGAAGCGTCAGCCCTTCAGCAAATCCAGCTTGGCCTGGCGCGTCATCCTCTTGATTCGCGCCTCCAGCCTGAGCGCCGCGCTCCGTCCCGCCGTCTTTTTCTTCCAGACGAGCGTGAGCGGACCGCGCCCTCGCGTATATTTCGCGCCGCGCCCTTCCTCGTGGGCCTTAAAACGGACCTCCACGTCATTAGTCGCGCCCGCATACAGCGTCCCGTCGCCGCAGCGCAAGAGATAGGCATACCAAGGCATAGGCATACAGCATAGCAAATCCTCGGGACAAAAAGTCTTTAAGAAAAAACCGCCACTACAACGAGCGGCGGTACGGGCTCGTGCTGCCGATCAGCAGCCCGCCTCACCCTGCGAGGTGCAGCGCCCGCAAGTGACGATCTGGCTCGGGCAGCCGATTCGGGTCTCGCACTGCGGAGTGCACGTCAGATTGCTGTTGCTGATCATGCCGCCGGCGATCACGGTGAGGTCCGTGTCGGCCAGGACTCGCACGGTCTCGCTTCCGAGCACCAGTCTCTTCCGATGCAATTGCTTCATCCTTCTTCCTTCCTGTGTACATGTCGTGAAACCGGCCAGACATCCGGAATGAATGTCCGTGACCGTCCCTCGACTTGCCGGAGTGTACAGAAGATCAAAAACCCTGTCAAGAGGCACATGGTCCATATGAAGCATAAATAAAGCCGCTCCATCAGGAGCGGCGTGATGCCAGCCTGCCTAGCAGGTGATGCTCGGCGAGCATCCGGGCGGGCAGCTCAGATCGCAGCTGTTGCAGCTACCAAACTGCGACGAGGTCCGAGGACCTTGGCCGCCGAGGACCTCGCGGGCGTCCGCCTCGGTCAGCGCCCTCAACGTCTCGCGGCCCAGTTGCAATTTCGCTTTCTGTCTTTTCACTGTTTTTCCTTCCGTATATGCCGTGAAACCGGCCGGGCATCCGGCATGGATGCCCCTGACCGTTTCTCGACAGGCCGAATCATAATGGAAGACCGGATATTTGTAAAGCGGGACGTACGACAGCAAGCGATGATGAATCAGACATGTTCCAGGGCTTTAAGACGATGTTGCACATCGGAATGACTGAAAAACCACCATCCTGAGATGGCGGTTTTTCAGCAACTGGCTTGTGGGACTCGGTCTTGGGAACTGGGGCTCGACTTCGCTAGGAAGTCTCAGGTACAAGCCAGCTCTTGGCAGGGGCGGTAGGAATCGAACCCACGACAAGGGTTTTGGAGACCCTTGTGATACCATTTCACCACGCCCCCGTGTTTTTCGGCCGGAAAGCACGAACGCATGATAGCCCAGCGGCGCACCCCTGGCAAGGCCGGACGTGACGGGAACACGGGGGTCCCGCTATACTGCCGCCATGAAAAACGATTCCGGAATGAAGCTGCTGCTGGCCGTCTCCCTCATCGCGTCGATCGGGGCAGGTTGCGTGCGGACAGGCAGCCCGGAAAAGGCCGCTTCCCTCCCACGCCGCCTTGCGCCCGCCGCGACCACGGCTCCCGAAGCCGGTCCAGCGGCGACGGGGACGCCTGAGGAGGGCAGGCCGATCTACCTCACCTTTGATGCCGACATGACGCCCGGCATGCTGAAGCGCTTGCGCTCGGGCCGCGTCGCTTCCTGGTATGATCCCTCCATCATCGAGACGCTCGACGCGGAGCGCGTGCCGGCCACCATCTTCGTGACCGGCCTGTTCGCGGAAGCGTACCCAGAACTGATCGGGAAGCTCGCGTCCGAAGGGTCCTACGCTTTCGGCAACCACAGCTACGACCACGCCGGCTTCGAGAGTCCCTGCTACGGGCTGCCGACGGTCTCCACCGACGCCGCCAAGCTCGAGGAGATCTCCAAGACCCAGCGCATCCTGGAAGGCCTGACCGGTCGCGCCCCGACCCTTTTCCGCTACCCGGGCCTTTGCCGCTCTGCCCATGACGACGCGCTCGTCGCATCCGCAGGACTGCGGATCGACGACGGCAGCGTCTTCTCGGGAGACGCCTTCAATCGGAACCCTGACGCGATCGCGCGTTCCGTCATGTCCGCGGCGCGCCCGGGCGGGGTGATCCTCATGCACCTCGGCGGACCGAACGCCCCGGCGACCGGCGCGGCTCTCAAAGTCCTGATTCCCAAGCTCCGGAAGCACGGGTACCGATTCGAACTTCTCAGGTGAAAATCAAGACCGCCCTTTCGGGCGGCCAAGATCGCATCCTCACTTGGTCTCCTTGTGGACCGTGTGTTTCTTGCAGTTCTTGCAATACTTGCTCATCTCAAGGCGGACCTTGAGCTTCTTCTTGTTCTTGTGCGAGTGGTAGTTGGCGTTCTTGCACCCAAGCACGGTGCACTCCAGCTTGATGAGGTTGTCCTGGGACATAGTATTCGTTGAAATTGACTGGGCAAGTATGCCCTTGGGCGGGTTTTTCGTCAAGTCCCTTGCGGACCTGGATGATCGTCGCTGGAGCCACCTCCGGGGATTGAACCCGGGACAACCAGTTTACAAAACTGGTGCTCTACCGGCTGAGCTAAGGTGGCCTGGTGGGCAGTCAAGGATTCGAACCTTGGAAGGCACAAGGCCAGCAGATTTACAGTCTGCCCTCGTTGACCGCTTGAGTAACTGCCCTGGAGCCGACGACCGGGATCGAACCGGTGACCTTGTCCTTACCATGGACACGCTCTACCAACTGAGCTACGTCGGCATCATCTTCAAGCCTTTTCCGGCATCTCCTCCACCCGCTTGCGGAACTCCTCGAGCTTGGCGTTCTCGGGGTTGACCTCCTCAAGAGCCCCCAGGGCTCCACGGGCCGCGTCCGGGTCGCTTACGAGTATACTCGCTTCCAAAAAATAATCAAGGTACTTGGGGTTGTGCGGTTCCTCTTGGAGGACGGCCCGGAACTGCTCGTAGGCCCGAGGGACATCCCCCGCCGCCAGATAGACCTTCCCGAGCTCGGCCCGATAACTCGTGGCGTTGGCCGAAATCTCGATCGAACGCAAGTAGCGGGCCTCCGCCCGTTCGAAGTTGCCGCGCGAAACTTCGACCAGCCCGAGGCGCCCGAGCGCCCGGTCGTCGTCCCCGGTGAGGCGCAGGAGGAACTCCAGCGTCTCGGCGGCCTGATCGTAAAGCTTCTGGTCGATATACAGATCCGACAAGCCGCGATAGGCATCGATGTTCTTGGCGTCCTCCTTGAGCGCGGCGATGTACGCGCGTTCGGCCTCCTCGTAACGCGCTTCCCTGCGCGCGCGCTCGGCCGACTCCAAATCCGTCGGGATGTCCGCCGTCGCCGCAGGCGTCTTCGGCACAATCTTCGCTGCAGGGACGGTCCTCGCTTCCATCACGGCCCTCGCTTCCATCTTCGACTCCATGCGGCGAAGCGAGCCGTAGGCACGCTCGAAGACGCCGCGGATGCCGGACGCGGCCCTGCCGACGGCCGTAGCCGTCTTGTCACGGACCTCGCCGAGGCCGCGATCGAAGCGCGTGCGCATGATGCGCGCCTTCACCTCGGCATGGCGCTCTTTGGCCAACGTCGAAAGATCGATCAGCTTGAGCTGGGGGAATTTCTTGACCAGGACGCCGTAGACGAGCCAGGCGCCGGTCGCGAGGAGGATGAAACCGATGAGGTTCCACATACTCAGCGGGCGAAGGCCGAAATGAGGGCGCGGACTTCGTCCGGCCGAGTGCTCGCACCCCCGACGAGGGCGCCATCGACGGCCGGCGAAGCCAGATACTCCGCGACGTTCGACCGGTCGACGGAGCCGCCATAGAGCACTCGGACGCTCCGTGCCGCGTCCTCGCCCGCAAGACCGGCCAAAGTGGCGCGGATCACGCCATGCATCAGGACGACGTCCTCAACGCGGCAGGGCGTTCCGCTGCCGATCGCCCAGCGCGGTTCATACGCAACGACCAGCGGGCGGTCCGGAGAGACGGGCAGTCCTTCGCATGCCGAAAGCACCTGTGAAGAGACCCTGGCTTCATGCCTGCCGCTCTCGCGCTCCTCCATGGTTTCACCGACGCAGATGACCGGCGTCAACCCGGCCGACTGCGCGGCGGAAGCCTTCTTCGCGACCATGGCATCCGTCTCCCCGAGATACGCGCGGCGTTCGGAGTGGCCGATGATGGCATAGCGGGCTCCCAGGTCAAGAAGCTGCCGTGGCGAGACTTCGCCCGTATACGCTCCGCCATCGGTCCAGAAGACGTCCTGAGCGCCGAGCGAGACCGGAGAACCATGCAGGACCCGCGCCACGCGGTCGAGCGCGGTGAATGAAGGGGCCACGGCCACGTCCGCCGGCGTCGCCAGCGCGCTTTCGAGGAACACCCGCGCCAGCGCTTCGGCGTCGGCGTCGCTCAGGTACATCTTCCAGTTGGCCAAGAAAAGCTTATGCATAGGTTTCAGGCGTTCGGGACACGCAGGAGCTTCATGAACGGCGCCTTGTCCTTATAGGGACCGATCAGCGCCGCCGAAAGGGATGACGTGCGGAAGATCTCTCTGGCGACGTCGCGGATCTCCTCGCGCGTGACGGCCTCGATCTTGGCGAGTTTCTCTTCCGGCGTCTCCATCGCGCGCTGCAGGAGCTCCTGCTTGGCGAAGAATTCGGCCAGGGCACTCGACTCTTCGAGGCCCAGCACCGTCTTTCCTTTGATGTATTCCTTGCCGCGCGTCAATTCTTCGGCCGTCACGCCCGACTTCACCAGCTTGCCGATTTCCTTGAGGATGACCGTGATGCCTTCCTCGATCTTGGCCTTGGTGAGCCCCGCCTGGATCGCGAAATTCCCGACGTCCTGATACGGGTTGAGGCCCGAGCGGACCGAATACGCCAAGCCGCGCCGTTCGCGCACTTCGGTGAACAGGCGCGAGGACATGCCGCCGCCCAGGATGGTGGAGAGCACGCTGAGCGCCGCCATCTTGGGGTGGCCGTACGGGTAGCCGGGAAACCCGAGCGCGAACTGGATCTGCTCGGTATCCTTGTATTTCAAGGCCAATCGAGGTCCGCCTGCCGAAAGGGCGGACGGGGCGAACGTACGGGCTTTCTTCCTGGGTTCCTTCACGCGGCCGAAGGTCGCCTCAAGCAGGCCCAGGACGTCGTCGCCGATCTTGCCGGCCACCGAGACGATCATCCGGGACGGCACGTAATATTCGTCGCGGTACCGGATGAGCGCCTCGCGCCCGATGCCGTCCATCGTCGCGTGCGTGCCGGCGATGGGACGTGCCAGTGCGCCTTGGTAGACGAGTTCCTCCAGGAGTTCCTCGGCCTGCATGATCGGGTTATCCTCGTACATGTTGATCTCCTCCTTGATGACCTCGCGCTCGCGCTTGCATTCCTCGGCGCGATACGTCGAACGGAAGAGCATGTCGTGGAGCATGTCGACCGCGAGCGGCGTCTTCTCGGCGTTCAGCTTGATGTAATAGCCGGTGTAGTCCTTTCCGGTGAACGCGTTGTAATCCGCGCCGACCGAATCGAGGTCGCGGCTGATCGCCATGGTGGTCGGGCGCTTCTTCGTGCCCTTGAACATCATGTGTTCCACGTAATGCGAGGCGCCGGCCAGCGCCGGGGGTTCGTAGCGGCTGCCGACCTCGAAGAGCACCAGCACGGTGCAGGCTTGCGTGTCGTGGGACGGCACGAGGATGACGCGGGTGCCGTTCTTGAGGGTCGTCTTCCGGTAAAGCGCCATCCTAGAAGCCAAGCTGTTGAGTGAGATGCGCCTCGAGCTCCGATATCTTCACGCGCTCCTGTTTCATGCTGTCGCGGTCGCGGACGGTCACGGCCTGGTCGTTCAGCGTCTCGAAGTCGTAGGTGATGCAGTACGGCGTGCCGACCTCGTCCTGGCGGCGATAGCGCTTGCCGATCGACTGCGTCTCGTCGTAGTCGGTCGCCCAATGCTGGCGGAGCTTGGCGGCCAGTTCGCGAGCCGGAACGGAGAGCTCTTCCTTTTTTGAGAGCGGCAGCACGGCGACCTTGAACGGCGCGAGTGCCTTCGGGAAGCGCATGACGACGCGCAGATCGGTCTCGCCTTCTTCGGAGGTCGCGGCCTGCTCTTCGGCGTAAGCTTCGAGCATCACGAGCAGGACGGTGCGGTCGATGCCGAAGGTCGGTTCGACCACGTGCGGGACGTATTTCTGCCCGGTCGCCGGATCGGTGAAGGAAAGGTCCTCGCCCGATTTCTCGATGTGCTTCTTGAGGTCATAATCGCCGCGGTACGCGATGCCGTAGAGTTCCTTGATGC
Source organism: uncultured bacterium (assembly GCA_937900255.1). Classification (GTDB taxonomy): domain Bacteria; phylum Patescibacteriota; class Patescibacteriia; order SG8-24; family DYFX01; genus DYFX01. Next base: position 237,308 of record CALCDZ010000004.1, on the reverse strand, counting down.
CGAAGGGATATTGGTATTCGATATCGACCGTCCGCGCGGAGTAGTGCGCCCGCTCGCCGTCCTCGATCTCATGGAAGACCAGGTGCTCGCGCTTCACGCCGCAGAAATCCAGCCAGTCCTTCATCTCCTGGAGCCAGTATTCGAAATGCTTCTGCCATTCGTCGGGATGCACGAAGTACTCGAACTCCATCAGGTTGAATTCGCGGGTGCGGAAGATGAAGTTGCCCGGCGTGATCTCGTTCCTGAAGCACTTCCCCTGCTGGGCGATGCCGAACGGCACGCGCTTGCGCATGGTATCGACGACGAGCTTGAAGTCGACGAACATGGCCTGGGCCAACTCGCCGCGCAGGTAGGCGGTGTCGGCGGCGCTCTCGGTGGAGCCGAGGAACGTCTTGAACATCAGGTTGAAGTTCTTCGGTTCGGTGAAGCCGTCCTTGGCGCCGCAGTGGGCGCAGGGCTTGGCCACGTCGATCTGGTCGGCACGGAAGCGCGTGTGGCACTTCCTGCACTCGACGAGCGGGTCGGTGAAGGCTTCCAGGTGACCGGAGGCTTCCCAGACCTTTGGATTCATGATGATGGCGGCGTCGATGCCGACCATGTCGTCGCGACGCGTCACGAAGCGCTTCCACCAGGCGTCCATGATGTTGCGCTTGAGTTCGGTGCCGAGCGGCCCGTAATCCCAGGAGTTCGCCAATCCGCCGTAGATGTCGGAGCCGGGAAAAACGAAACCGCGCCGTTTCGCCAGGGAAACCAGTTTTTCCATGTCAGTCATATGGGCCAGGCTATCATACGAAACCGCACCCTTCAAGGGTGCGGACGCTTCCGGGCATGGACATCAGATCGTCAGGATTTCCTGTTCCTTTTCGGCCGAGATGTCGCGGATCTTGTCGTTCCAGATCTTGACGATGGTCTCAAGGGTCTCCTGGAGGCGGAAACGCTCGTCTTCGGTGATCTCCTTCTCTTTTTCCATCCGGTTGAGCTCGTCCTTGGCGCGCTCGCGGACGCCGCGGACGCCGATATGCGCCTCTTCAGCCTTTTTACCGACGATCTTGACCATCTCCCGGCGGCCTTCTTCGGTCATCGGCGGGAGGCTCAGACGGATGCGGGCGCCGTCGACCACCGGATTCACGCCAATCGGCGCCTGGCGGAGGGCTTTTTCGATTTCCTTGGTGAGCGCCTTGTCCCAAGGCTCGACGATGATGGTCTTGGCGTCCGGGACCAGGATCGACCCGACGCCCTTCACGGTCATCATGCCGCCGTAGGCCTCGACCGGGATGTCTTCGACCATGGCGGCGTTGGCGCGCCCGGTGCGCAACCCGTTCAGGTCCGACCTGAAGAACTCGACGACCTGCTCGAACTCGGAACGGAAATCCTCGATGACGGTATGCATACGTTCAGAAGGCGCTATTTTGTTTGATAAGCGAGGTGCCCATGTAGATCGTGCCGGAACCCGACGGATCCATCAGCAACAGCGTCGCCGCGCGCGTCGACGGAAGTTTGGAGGTGGTCCATTTGGAGCCGCCGTCGACGCTGCGATACAGCGTGCTGAGCGTGCCGTACGCGATGAAGCTGGAGTTCTTGGGATCGAGCGCGAGCGAATAGATCACGGTGGAGCCGGGAGGCGTCAGGAGCGTGACCGGCTTCCAGCTCGAACCGCCGTCGACGCTGCGCAGCAGGCCGTAGTTGGAAGCGACGACGAGACTGTTGCCCTTCGCCACGTCCTCGACCGCCATCATGTTGTCGAGCGCGCCGGCATAGGCGCCCATCCCGGAGCTGAGATCCGCCCATGTGAGGCCGGCGTCCGTCGATTTCCAGAGCCCCTTGCTGCGGGTGACCGCGTACATCACGCGGGAATCGGCCGCCGTCATCAGGACTTGCCGGATCTCGTTGTCGAAGCGGTGGATCGGGCTCCAGGAGGCGCCGGAGTCCGAGCTTTTCAGGAAGTCTCCCTGGCTCGTCGCCGCGTAGATGTTGGAAGGATTGAAGAAATCGATCTTGACGCTCGTGATGCGCGTGCCGGAACGCGGGTCGAAGTAGACGTTCGTCCAGCTGCGGGAACAGTCGTCGCTGCGCATGACCTTGTTGCCGGTGCCGACGAAGACGACGCACTTGTCGGAAGGGCTCACGGCCACGGACGTCACCGGCACGGCTCCGAGCGCGCCCGCCCCCTGCCAGGCATCGCCTCCGTCATAGGAGTAGAAGAGGCCGCCTTCCGTGCCGGCATACAGCGCCTTGCGGTCGGACGGATCGAACGCAAGCGTCGTGATGTTGAGGGTGCCGAAGCCGCGCGACGCGCCGACCGTCGCGATCGACGATTTCTGCTGCCAGGACGCGCCGCGGTCGGACGAACGGAAGATCCCCCCCGCGGAGCTGGAGGATCCGCCGGCGCCGGTGATCTGGATGCAGCCCTGTCCGACGAGCAGCAGGGCGGCCGCCAGCAGGGCGAGATTCTTGTTCAGGCGCATAGTCATCGGTCGAGCGTTAAGGCGAAGCGTTCAAGGAGGGCGCGCGGCTGGACGTTGACGTCGAGCGCGCGTTGAAGCGTCTGGAGGCGGCGAAGGTTGGCGGCGGCCGACGGCTCCCCCGCCAGGAGTTCCTGGCGCAGGAAGGAGCGCCAAAGGTCGATGACGCCGCGGATCCGGAGCACGGCCTCCTCGCGGTCGGCGCGCGGCGGCGCCAGGTCGGACAATGCGGCGAAGCGCCGGTGGTCCGGCGCGCCGCGCAGCGAGCGCCAACGCCGTTCCTCGGTCTCGTACCAGTCTACCATATCGCCCCCCTCCAGGAATCCGAGCGCTTGCCCCGGACGCCCGTCGCTGCGGGATGCGGCGCGCGCGGCGGCTTTCGGGGCCAGCCCGCGCGCTTCCAGGGCAGTCGCAAGCGCGCTTTGGGAGACGCGGCGCAGCTCCACGAGCGCCGAACGGCTCAAGATCGTTCCCGGCAGCCGGTCCGCGCTTTCGACGCACATGATGATGCTCGTGCGGGGCGACGGTTCTTCCAGCGTCTTCAGGAACGCGTTGGCCGCCTCCTCGCTCAGGGTTTCAGCCTCGTCGACGACAGCGACCTTCGCTCCGCCCAGGAACGCGCTCATCCGCAGATGCTCCTGGAGGGCGCGGACGGCATCGATCGGTATCCGCTGCTTGAGCTTGTCGGTCTTTTCGTCGCGCGGACGGGCGATCAGCCGGAAGTCCGGATGCCGCCCGGGCGCATCCGTGCCGAGCAGCCCGGCGGCGGCGGCCAGCGCGATCGTCATCTTTCCGAGCCGGCGGGGTCCATGCAGGACGAGCGCATGCGGAAAGACGCCGTTCGCCAGCATGATGCGGAGACGTTCGACGGCGCGCTCGTGCCCGATGATGGAAGAGAAGACGTCGTTCATACGGGGCCTTGGACCCCCAGTACCTCAAGGAACGCGTCCATCGTCAAGCGGGCCGTCTTCTCCCAGGAAAAACGTCTGGCGTTCTCAAAACCGAGGGAGCGGCAACGCTCCCAGGCAGCGTAATCATCCATCAGGGACCGCATGGCTTCCGCCAGACGTTCCGGCTCGTCCGGTCCCGCATAGAGCGCCGCGTCGCCGCCGACCTCAGGCATCGATGCGACGTCGGAAGCGATGACCGGCGTCCCGCAAGCCTGCGCCTGGATGATCGGCAGGCCGAACCCTTCGTACCAGGAAGGCAGGAGCAGGAGCTTGGCGGCGGCGATGAGGGCCGGCACTTCCGTTTCCGGCACGTAACCGGGCATAAGGACCGCCGACTCGAGCTTCCGCGCGGCGATCTCCCTCCGGATCCGCTCGATGCCGAAGCCGGGGCTGCCCACGAGCAACAGCTTCACCGGATCGCCGACGCCGCGCCGTTCCTTGAAGAGCGAAAAGGCATGGACGAGATTGACGATGTTCTTCTTCTCCTCGACGCGCCCGACGTAAATCATGAACGGGAGCGTCAGGCGATACTTCGCGAGCACGGCTTCCTTCGCTTCCTCGGCGATGCCCGGGTGGTAGCGCGCCGGATCGACGGCGAGCGGCGTGACGGTCACGCGTCCGGGCGGCAACCGATAGCGGTCCACGATCTCGCGTTTGGAGAATTCCGAGACGGTCAGGATGCGGTCGGCGCGCTTCACCGCCAGCTGCGCCGAATAGCGATGGTACCGCAGTTCGGCCGGACGATAGAGCTTCGGCATCCGCTCGAACCCGATGTCATGCAAGGTGGTGACCGAACGCTTCGGCGCGAAGAGGGGCAGGGTGTGCGTCGGCTGGAAGAACAGGTCGACCGGATGGCGAGAGAGCTCCCAGGACAACCGGAACTGGTTCCAGAACCGCTGGCTGCGCCAATGGAGGACCTTCCCGCTCCAGCCCGGCGGAAACGCCTCCAGGCCGTCCTGAAGGATTTTCTTGGAGTACAGGACGTATTCCAATCCCGGCACCTGAAGCCGCTTCAGGGCCTGGATCAAGTAGTAGGAATACCACTCGGTGCCGGTGCGTTCGCGCGCGTTGGCGCGGCTGGCGTCGATGCCGATGAGTGCCATGCGTCGCGCTTATGGCTTGGCTTCGTCCTTGTGCCAATGGCCGTAGACGAAGAACAGGAAGATGGCCGCCTTGATCGGCAGGTGCCCCAGCAGTTCCCTGAAGCCCAGGAAGAAGATCGAGAGGGTGAAGAAGACGAACGCCGCCATGAGTGCCGGACGGAAAGCGACGCGCAGCAGGATGCAGAGCGCGACCATCGTCTCGACGATGGCGGCGAGGAAGACGAACTGCGGATCACTGACGTGCAGCCACGCGAGGAAATTGATGTGGTAGCGCGCGACCACCGCCAGGCCGAGCTCCGGCCGCAGCCATTTCACGGTCGACAGCACCAGGAAATTCAATCCGACGAGGACGCGGAAGGCCTGATAGCCGAGACGCCTGCGCTCCGGCGTGTTCCACGCCTTCCAGGGAGAACGGATGGTCTCGTTGCAGATGAAGAAGATGGCCGCGCCGACGATCAGCAGCTCCTCCATCTGGTCCCAGAACGGCAGGACGGTAAAACCGGAGAGGAAGAGCAGAATGAGGACGACACTGAGCTCCGGATAGAACGGTTCGAGGAACAGCATCAGCGTGCCGAGACCGATTTCGACGATACCCAGGACCGCCCCCCACGTCGTGGCCGGCAGCGCCAAGTTCGGCGAGAAGAGCGTCTGCTGAAGTCCGGCGCCCATGAGCGATGCGCCGAGGAGCGCGCCGAGCACCGCGTGCGGGCTGATGCGCGCCCGCGCCATGCGCTCGTCGAACGCCCGCATCAGCCGCGAGCCGTCCATCCGACGGTCGACCCAGGTGGCGAGGAGGAACAAAGCGATCGCGATGGCGACGGACACGCCGGCGAACACCGGATCGACCCGCAGGAAGGCCGGCGGCCCCGGCGGGACGGCATGCGCGTCGACGTACCACTTCTCATGCGCCAAGGCGTCCGCGCCCGCAAAAAGGAAGACCGCAAGCGCGACCGGCCAACGTTTCCACTGCCAACGGAGTTTCATATGGGAGAAGTGTAGCATATGTCGCGACCGAAAAATCCCCTTACGGGGATTTTTCGAGGATGGAGGCGGAGAACCGCCCCGCGTCACCGCATCGCCAGGATCGAGCGCTTGTAGGATTCCAGGTTCTCGAGGGCTACGCCGGTGCCTTTGGCGACGCAGAGCTGGGGTTCGTCGGCGACGTAGGCCGGGACGCCGGTGGCTTTGGCCAGGAGACGGTCGAGGTTGCGGAGCTGCGAGGAACCGCCGGAGAGGATCATCCCCTTTTCCATCACGTCAGCGGAAAGCTCCGGCGGCGTGCGGCGCAGGACTTCCTTCAGCTTGGCCACGAGTTCCTCGAGTTCGGCCTGGATGGCGTCGGTCACGTCGTCGGAGGTGACGGTGATGATGCGCGGCAGGCCCGTGATCATGTCGCGGCCCTTGCACTCCATCGTGAGCTTCTCGTCGAGGTAGAGCGCGGACCCGATCTGGATCTTGATCTCCTCGGCAGTGCGCTCTCCGATCGACATGCCGTACTTGCGGCGGATGTGCTCGGCGATGGCGGCGTCGAGCTTGTTGCCGCCCACGCGCACGGAATCCGAGGCGACGATGCCGCCCAGCGAGATGACGGCCATCTCGGCGGTGCCGCCGCCGATGTCGATGATCATGTGACCCGAAGGCGATCCGATCGGGATGTCGGCGCCGATGGCAGCCACGACCGGCTCCTTGATGATGTAGGCGGCGCGGGCGCCTGCGGCGATGGTCGCGTCGATGACGGCGCGGCGCTCCACCGACGTAATGCCGCCCGGCACGGCCACCATGACTTCTGGACGGAAGACGCGCATGCCGCCGACGGCCTTGTTGATGAAATACCGGAGCATCGCTTCGGTCGTCTTGTAGTCGGCGATCACGCCTTCCTTGAGCGGACGCACCGCCACGATGGTGTCGGGCGTGCGGCCGAGCATCTCCTTGGCCTCCTTGCCGACGGCCAAAATCCTCTTATCGACCGTCGAGATGGCGACGACCGACGGTTCGTTCATGATGATGCCGCGCTTGGGCGCATAGACCAGGACGCTGGTGGTGCCCAGGTCGATGCCGATTTTCTTGATAAGCATTGGGTATTACCGGAAATCGACCGAAAATTCGCGGTCGGTGCGCAGGTCGGAAGAAAGGCGATAGCGGGCGTCGCCCCATTGACTGGCGTCTTCGGGCGGCGTCGCGCGCGCTACGTTCTTACCAAAATCGAGGTCGAGCGTCAAACTGTCGGCCAGGGTACCGAGCTGCTTCCTGACGCCGAGCCGGTATCGGCCGGACCGGATCATGTCCGCCACGGCATCGGAGACGCGATATTCCACCTTGAGCGTGCGCGTCTCGCCCGGCTCGACCGAGATGAAGCCGCCGAAGACGGCCGACCCGAGCTCCGTGCCGACATCGATCGTCCCCGCATGCCGTCCGGGATCGTTGAGCTTGTCATCCTGCATCATCCCCTCCCCCTTGATGAAAGCGCTTCCGATCGGGGCGTAGAAGCGGGTGTAGGTGCGATAGCGCGTCGTCTTCCAGGTGAAGCGGCCTTTGTTCCTGTACGTTACGGCCGCGGCAGCGATCCATGATCCCTTGTCGGGCCTCAGGGTATAACTGACCGACTTGTCGACGACGGCATCGCTCTTGAGCGAAGCCAGGTTGGCGCTCACGACCGCGAGACGGTCGCCATCCGCCGTCCGGAAGCGACCGGTCCACCCGCGCGCGTCGGCGAACTCCTGCAAGGCCTGGTCGCTGAACGAGACGAGCAGGTGCTTTTCGGAAACCGATTCCTGAGCGACTTCCGCCAGGGACGGGAGTTCCGAAAGCCGGGTACCGAGCAGCCTCCGCACCAGTTCCTGGCCGAGTTTCCCGACCACGTCTTTGCGCTGCGCCGCCGGGATGCCGTTGGCCGCGAAAGCTTTCTCCACCTGATATTCGAGCTCATCGGTCACGTTGTCTTTGGTGAACGTCGAGCCGTCGATCTGGATCGGACCGGTCAGCGCCAGGAGCTTCGAGACGACGGTCGGCGTCACGCCGATCACGCCGTCGAACGTCTCCTTGCCGCCCTCGAGACGGTACAGGCGTTCCGCTTGCATGGCAGAAACGACGAAATCCGGCGACCAGTTGGCGTCGCGCAAATACCAGCTCGGCACGCGCAAGTACTTCTTGAGCGGATCGGGCGGGGTCTCGCGCATGTACGGCTCCGAAGGGCCGTCGAGCGCGTAGACGTCATCGGTGAAGAAGGAGCGGATCTCTCCGTCCGCGACCTTCAATACGCCGTAGGTGCCGATGAACCCCCCGCCGGGACGCAGTTCGGTGTTATTGAGCATCAGGAACAGGTACGTCTTCGGTTCCGGGTAGCCCAATACGGACGGCAGGACCGCCAGGGACGAGAGGTCCTGGCTGAGCGCTTCCCGCAATTCGGTAAGCTGGGTCTCGTAGGGCGCGATCGAATCCAGGATGCCCGAAGTGAGCGGGGTGCGCGGGACGCGCCCCCAGGCCGCCAAGGCGCGGTCAAGCGAGGCGCGCGCCAGGCCGAGCCGATCCGGCGCCTGCGACAGCTGCTGCAGGAGCGCCCGCTTCTCCTCCGCAGTGAGTTGCGAGACGGGCCTCTGGTCGCTTGAGACGCCTGCCACCGTTCCGGCGGCCGAGGCGCCGCCTTTCAGGACGGCCACGAGATCGGCGCCGACGTCGATCGTTTCCCTGAGCGCGACGGAGGCTTCATACCCCCCCTCCACCAGGTCGCCTGCGGCCTCGATCTCCTTACGGAAAAACGGCAGCCTTCCGGCGAGCCGGAGTTTCGCCTGCGCTTCCCGCGCGGCCGCGAAACGATCGACGGCATCGTCGAGATCCGAGGAAGCTCCCTTGAAGTCGAGTTTTTCCGCCGCGTCCTTGGCGGCGAACAGGTCGTCCCGCGCGGCGCTGGCCTGGGCATACAGCACGCGGGCCGCCGACAAGGCGGGCAACGCGATAGCCGCGCCCACGATGACCGTCAAGGCGAGCAATCCGAGCGACGCATGCAGCGCGTATCGCCGAAGAACCTTCCGCCGTCGCACGTGCGGAAGTTCGTGATGCCCGAGCAGGTTGTGACGATACGTCTCCACGGTCTCCAGTATAGCACGCGGCCGCGCAAGGGAGGCCTCCGCGATCACCTCGGCCTAGGCGACGGCAGGCCCCTCCATTTCATGAAATACTTCCAGGCGCTTCCGATGTGGATGCGGGAAACCTTGTTGATGATCGGCGCGAGGAACCAGAGCGCGTCTGCCGATTCGCGGCGGTGATAGTGGATGATCCGGACTGCGGGATCGTAGACGACCTTCCAGCCTGCGCCCCAGAAACGGCGGCACCAGTCGGCATCCTCGAAATAGACGAAAAACCGCTCGTCGAACATGCCGACTTCATCGATCGCCTTGCGACGCACGAACAGCGCCGCGCCTTCCATCCAATCGACCTCCATCGGGGCATCGCCGATCTCTCCGCGCATGGCGTAGCGGTCGAGTGCCGCCCTGGCGCGCGCCAAGCGGCCGAGCGGCGTGCGCCTGTAGATCGGGATCCACGGCGTCGGGAACCGATGTACGGACTCCTGGCGCGCGCCGTCGGGACGCACGAGCTTCGGGCCGAGCACGCCGACCTCCGGGTGCGTCTCCATGTACGCGAACATCGCCTCGACGGCGCCGGCGTCGACCATGGCGTCCGGATTCAGGACGAACACGTACTTCCCTTTCGCCTTGCGGAACGCGAGGTTGTTGCCTGCGGCGAAGCCGACGTTCTTCTTGAGCGCGATCAAGCGGACTTCCGGGAAACGCTCGCGCACCAGTTCCGGCAGGCCGTCGTCCGAGGCGTTATCCACGACGAAGATCTCGTAATCCAAGCGGATGCGCGCCGCACGCAGGCTCTTGAGGCCCTGTTTGACCATGCCGCGCGTCTTGTAGTTGACGATGACGATGCTGACGTCCATATCACCGGAACCAGGCGCGGATCTCTTTCGCGGAAACCTTGCGCATGCGGAAAACGGCGCGACGCTTCTTCCACATCTTCGGCAGGAGCGCTACCGCTTCAGCATAGGCGCCGAGCGCGCGCGGCGTAAGGAGCAGCGTGGAAAGGAAAGTGCCGATGACGTGCGGGCAGATCCAAGGCAGATGCAGCAGGCGGTTGACCGCATCGTCGTTCTTGGCCGTGAGCAGCAGCTGGTTGCGGGTCGAGAGGCGATTCACCAGCGCCGAACGCCTGCGGCGACGGGTGAAACGTTCCCAGAAACCGGCCTTCTCGTCGCCGCCGGTCCCGCGATAGTGATACGCGACCGCCGCGTTCACGTAGGACGCTTTCCAGCCGAGCAGGCGCAGCCTCCAGGCGAGATCGACGTCCTCCTTATACGCGAAAAAATCCTCATCGAAGACCTGTCCGTCGATTTCCCGAAGCCGCTCGACCGCCTCCGCGCGCACGAGCGCCAGTGCTCCGGACACGCCGAAGACTTCGGATGGGACGTCATACGGAGGGCCGTCATGCTCCCCCGCCCCGCGATCCACGGCCCCGCGGTTCTTGCGCAAAACAAGCCCGGCCGAATCGACGATGTCGGTGAACTCAGGCTCGTCGACGCCGCGCCGTACCCGGAGAAGCCGCCCGCAAGCGCTCCCGACCTCAAAGCGACCATCGATCCCTTTCACCAGGTTCTCGAGGAAGTTCGGCGTCAGGATGACGTCCGGGTTCATGACAAGGACATAGCGGTCGACGGAGCTGCGCCCGCGCGCGTCATCGGCTTCCCAGCGGTTGCGCGCCAACTCGATGGCCTGATTATGCCCGTGGCTGAATCCGAGATTCTTGAAGTTCCGGAGGACCGTCGCCTCGGGAAACCGCTCACGGACGACATCGACGGAACCGTCGGTCGATGCGTTATCGACCAAGGTGAGGGTGAAGTCCTTGAACGTCTGCGCGCGCAAGGAATCGACGGCGTCCCCCAAAAAACGCGCGCTGTTCCAACTCACGATGTGGACGGAGATCCTGGCCATACTTCAGGTCTTCTTGAGTTCTTTCGGAGTGACCCAGAACCCCAGGCGTTTCCCGATCATGAGGCGCGTCTGCGCCTCGATGGCCGGAGTCGCGCCGAACAGGATGAAGGTGACCGGCAGGAGCATCCACTGCAGCAGCATAACGACGAACATGTAGGGGTTCTTGTGGGCAGGGCGGCTCGGAAGGAGCGGCAGCGAAAGGACCGCCGAAACGAGGACGCCGAGCATCGCGAACGACATGATCCACTGCAGGGTGTGCGGGGCGTTCTGGAAGACGGCCTCCGGCCGTCCGGTCAAGCGCGCGACGTTGAGCGGCAGCCAGCCGAGGATGAAGATCAGGACCGGAGCGGTGGCCCAGGTGTACATGCCTTCGAACAGCACCCAAAGCGTGGTAAGGCGCTTGCGGAGCGGAATCTCCTTGTTCGCCAGGAAGTTCAGCACCAGGTATGGGAAATGTTCCACGCCCCATGCCCAGCGTCGCTGCTGCTTGTAAAGGTTGACGAGACTGCCGGTCCAGCTCGGCGCCATCACGGCGTCCATCGAGACCGGCACGTACAGCGGGATGACCCTGTAGGCTCCGTCGTAGCGGAGGAGGCACTGCAGGAAGATGCGGGAGTCCTCCGAGACCACGTCGCGCTGCCAATACCCGACATCGACCAACGCCTTGAACGGCATGCTGTGCGACGAGAAGGTGAAGAGCCGATCCGGGCGGACCAGTTCCGAAAGCAGCCAGAAGGTCGTCCCGAAGGCGGCGATGCGGATGATGGCGGGCGCGTCCCAGATGTTGTTGGAATAGAGGACGACCGGCTGGTAGGAGGCGCGCGTCCGATCAGGCGCGTCGAGATAGGTCTTGGCGAGGTGCGCGAAGTACTGCGGATGGGCGATCGTGTCGACATCGAACGTCGAGACGATGACGTCCTCATATGCCGCGCCGAGGTCGTCGATCGCCTGGCGCGCGAACGGGCCGGCGTAGTGGAGGTTCGATCCCTTGCCGGCGATCTCCCCGACGGTGTCGGAGGGATGGACCGTGACGACGAACTTCAGGAAGCGGCTCCCGAATTCCTGTCGGATCGCCTCGGCGCGCGCGAGGAACTCATCGCGGCCGGCACGTTCCTCCCCGGCCAGGACGACCAGCATGGTCTTCGGATCGACCTTGGCATCGAGCAGGCTCCGGCAGGTCGCGCGGATGATCTCGACGTCCTCCTTATACGTCGGAAGGAAGACCAGATGCCGCAGGCGTTCCCAGCCGGGCGTACGCTTCAGCTCCGCTTCCCAATCGACCTGCAGCGCCCCCCTATGCCTGCCCCATGAGATGCTCAGGAAGATCACGAAATACAGCACGCGGAAAAACCAGTAGAGGTCGAACGCGATGATGAAATAGACCGCCCAGATCGGATTCAGCAGCGACAAGGCCACCGCGCCGAGCAGCGTCAGCCAGACGAAGGCGGCCGGCACGAACTCAAGGCGGCGACGAAGCCGTTTCTGGCGATCGGTATAATCCGTCTCCGTCAACGCGTGGTCCATGTCTTTTTCTTCTTGCTGGCCGTGATGTTAGGCAGGGCGGCATAGAGCGGGACGCAGGAAGCCCGCGGCCGGAACTCCGAGGACGGCAGCGCCGCCGCTTCCTCCCGAGACAGTCCGGAGACGGCCGCAAGAGCGGCATCAAGCGATCTCGCGAGCCCGGAAGCGGCCGCCACGCGCCGGCGCACCGTCGAAAAACCGTCCGGCCCGCGATCGATGGCGATCTCATGGAGGTCGCCTCGATCCGACGCGACGGACTCCAGGGCGTCTTCAAGCAAGGCGAGCAGGTCCGAAGAGGCATCCCCCACCCGGAACGCGAGCACGTTCCCGCCTCTGGAGAGAGAGACGTCGGAACCGCCTTGGGGAGCGGCGCAGAAAGCGGCCCTCATACCGACGGCGAGACCGTGACCGAATGGAAGAACTCGTCGACGAAGACGAGCTTCGGCTGATCGAGCACGCTGTAGAGGAAGCGGTCCATGACATCCATGCGGTAACGCATCTCTTCTTCGTCCAACACCGTGAAGTTGATCTCATGGCCGAACTCGATCTCGAACTTGCGGATGAGGTCCGAAAGCTTGCGCCGATCCACCTTGCCCACGATGAAGACGTCGGTCGGGGCTTCCTGGCGATCCACGAAACGGCCCGTAAGCGCGAAGTACGAAACGCGCCCGACGGCCTGCAGGCGGCGGGCCAGGTCCTTTTCGAGCAATACGCGGGATTTCACGAACAAGGCGCGGAGATCGGGAATCAGGATGGAATTGTGCCTAAGACGGAAATGCTTCTTCTGGACGGCCTTGCCTTCCGCCGACACCGTCTCGATCAAGCCGAGCGATTCGAGGTTCTTGAGCTCATGACGCACCGCGTTGATCTGCACGTCGAGCCTGCGGGTCAATTCACGGACGAAAAAACTCGTCTCCGGGTTCTGCAGGAACGTCCGGAGAAGCTGCGTCCGCGTCTTTGAACCAAATAATTGTTCAAGCATAGTGGCCGTCGAACAGGGAGTATTGTATACTGATGCCGAAGACAGGTCAAAATGACTCCTATCAGCATCGGCGAAATCCACGTTCCGGGCGGCTCCGGGCTCGTCGCCGCCCGCTGCCTCACCCTGACCTCCCCGCCGCAAGCCGGAGGAGATTTGGAGATTTTTTTTGCGCTGATCGCCGCGGAAGCGCCGAAACGCGTGGTGGAGAGACTGTCCGAAAGGCTGGCCGAAGAAGTGCGCCCGATCTTCTTCCAGAAAGGGCCGGTCGAGGCGCGCTTCGAGGCGGCCTTGAAGCAGGTCAACAAGGCCGTCCTGGCCTTCCTTTACGAACACGACCTCTCGATGCCCGGCATCAAGCTGCGCGGAGCGGCCGCCGCCTTCTCCGAAGGGCAGCTGATGCTTTCTTCCCACGGAGCCGTCCGCGGCATCCTCTACGTACCGAACGCCGGCGCGCTCGCGCCATATGCCCTGTTCGACGAGACGCCGGAGCGTAACGGCGAACCGAAATTCTTCACGTCGCTTCAGACGGGCGCCTTTCCGGAATCCGGGCGCCTGGTGATCGCGACCTCGGAACTGTTCCGTTCGCTGGACGATCAGTTCGTACGGGACACCTTCGGCCAGCGGGATTTCGCCAAGGCATCGCGCGACATCAGGTCGGCGCTGCGCAATGCGCGCCTGCCCGTCTCGATCCTCTGCCTGAACTCCGCCCCGTCCGGAGAAGCGACGGGACCGGAACGGAAGGTTTCCGCGAACCCCGTACGGAACGCGGCGGCGATTCCCGCCGCGCCGCGTCGGGCCGCTCCGCCGATCGTCGGGCCGGATATCGGAGAGCTGATCGCTCGCGCCGCCCGCCATGCGCTGATCTTCCTCGGTACCGCGATGCGCCGTCTCGCCGCTCTCGCTTGGCGCGCCGCCAAATGGCTGGCATCGCTTCCGTTCCGTCTTCCGCGCGCCATCTCGTTGCTGGTCCGGCACGAATCCAGGACCAAGATCATCCAAGCCTTGATTTCGGCGCCGGATCACGCCCTTTCCGCGGCCATCGATCGCTTCAATGCCTTGCCGCTCCAAAGCCGCAAACGCTTCCTGCTGCTCTTGGCGGTCGGCGCCGTCTTCCTTCACGGGCTGGGTTTTTCCGTCAGACGGGAAATCGTCCTCAGGGAAACCAAGACCTATGAAGCGACCTTGGCCGAACTGCAGCAGGCAGAGAGCGACTTCGAAGCCGGGATGATTTACGACAGCGAAGACCGCAGCCGGGAACGGCTGGCGCGCATGACGGCGCTCGCGGACGCATTGCCGGAAAAGACGGCGGCGCAGCAGAAGACCAAGACCGAAGCGCGCAGCGGCATCGATGCGGAACGTACGAAGCTGAGGCGCGTCGTCGTCGTGGAAAAACCGTCGATCTTCGCGACCGTGGGCGATGCGGCGACCTCCGGGACCAACATGGCCTGGTTCGGCGATAAGCTCTATGTCTTCTCCCCCGCCGCTCCAAAGGCGCATATCATCTCAAAGGACGGGACCGTTTCCGCCGAGACGATGATCCAAGGCGCGAAGGGCGGGGTGACGGCCGCAGCCGCCGCGCAGACAGGGTTCCTGCTCGAAGACGCTTCCGGGACGCTCGCCTATTGGAACCCGGAGACCGGGGAAACGAGGACCTACCCGGGACCATTCGCCGCGGAGACCCCATTCATCTTCTATCAGGGCCGCCTCTATGGAGCGACCGCCGATGGCACGGTCAACCGGAGATCCGTCATGACCAGCAAGCTGGGAACGCCGGCGGATGTCCTTCGCGGAGCTCCGCCGTCTCCCAGCGGCTTGGCGGCCGATGGCGCCATTTACCTGCTGTATCGCGACGGTACGACACGCAAGTATCTCAAGGGAGCGGTCGTCCAGGAATATGCGGCCTCGACCATCGACCCGGCCCCGTCCGGTGCCGCGACCCCTTGGGTCTCGGCCGGCTCCAACAAGCTCGTCTTCGCCGACATAGGCGGCGACCGCGCCTACGTCGTCGACAAGACGACCGGGCGGCTCCTCTCGCAACTGACCGCTCCGGAGTTCAAGGACTTGCGCGCTTCAGCCGTCGATGCCAAGGGCGCGACCGTCTACCTGCTCGCCGGAGACGGCAAGATCTACGCCGTGCCGATCAAATGAAAAACCCCCGACTCGCGTCGGGGGTTTCCGTTCCGTACGTCCTTACTTGACGGTGACCTTCGCGCCGGCGGCTTCGAGCTCCTTCTTGGCGGCGGCAGCTTCGTCCTTCGAGACGCCTTCCTTGACGACCTTCGGGGCGCCGTCGACCATGTCCTTGGCTTCCTTGAGGCCGAGGTTGGTGAGGGCGCGGACGGCCTTGATGACGCCGATCTTGTTGTCGCCGGAGGCGGTCAACTCGACGGTGAAGGAGGTCTGCTCTTCGGCGGCGGCGCCGGCGGCGGCCGGGGCGGCGGCCATGGCCATCATCGGGGCGGCGGCGGAGACGCCGAACTTCTCTTCGAGGACCTTGACCAGCTCGGCCAGGTCAAGCACGGACAGCTTCTCGATGGACGAGACGAGGGCCTGGAACTTCTCCGGCACCACGACGTTCTTTTCTTCCGACATAGTGTTGATGTGAATCGTTTTCTTAAACGGACGCTTTCTGGTCCTTGATGGCGTTCATGACGTTCACGAGGCCGCGGAGGTTGCCGGCCAGGACGTTGACGAAGCCGGAGAGCGGAGCGTTGATGGAACCGACCAGCTTGGCGATGAGTTCCTGCTTGCTCGGAAGCTTGGAGAGCGCGGTGATCGAAGCGGCATCGACGAGCTTGCGTTCGAGCACGCCGGCGACGATCTTGAGCGCTTCGTGATCCTTGGCGAACTCGGCGGCGAGCTTGGCGGGAGCGACTTCGTCGTCGAAGCCGGTGACCAGCACGAGCGAGCCCTGGAGGGCGCTCGGGTCGACGCCGTCGTAGCCGGCTTCCTTGAACGCCAGGCGCATCAAGGTCTTCTTGGCGACGAGCACGCCGACGTTCTCCTTGCGTGCCTTGTTGCGGAAGGCGGTGGCGTCCTTGACGGTCAGGCCTTTCATGTCGGCGAAGACCACGGACTTGGCCTTTCCGAGCTGCTCGGTCAGGTCGCCGAGCGTGAGTTCTTTCTGTTTGCGGGATTTTGCCATGTGACGGGTTGCGTGACTGAGTGCACGATCGACCTTTCAAATAACAACGTCCGCGTGTAGACCGCGGACGCAGGATGACGGAAAATCCGTCATGGGCGTTCGCCTCGATAGGATCGGATCGGCAGATCCGGTTTCAGGCCCCCAGCCGGGGGCGACCTATGGTCTTCGGTAAACGAGAAGTTGTTGACGCCAGGATACCGGAAACCGGAAAAGGCGTCAAGCCGCCTTAAAAAACAACGACCCCGCCACATGAGAGTGGGCGGGGGCCTGCGACGACGAGACGTCGCTAGGCGGCAAAGCGCCAGCGGGGGTGATTGAGGCGGCACTGGCGGCGCTGGATCATGTCACGGTTACGGCTGTGGGTACGGGACCTGCTGGAGTCGCGGCCGCGCCGGAACTTTCGGATGGAGCCGTCCGGCAGGTTGCGCGCGAGCATGCTCGCGCGTCGCGAGCCGAGCGTCACCGGGTGCTGGCCGGAGCCCTGGAAGGGCTGGGCCTCGAGCCGCCGGCGCTCCTGCTCCCGGCGCTCCTCCGCGATGTTCTCGCGGAAGTCCTCCTCGATCATCTCAATCCAGCGGAGCTCGCCCTCGGGAATCCAGCGGTAGGCGCGGGCGACCTTGAATCCACCGGTCGGGGTCGCAAAGGCCACGGGGCGGGGCTTGTCGTTATCGAAGGTGCGCATGTAGGTGATGCCTCCGGAGTTCCAGTTTTTTTGGGTAAAATGGCTCGTCAGGTACGACTTGCCATTCAACGATAGTGCCATGATAGCACGTTCCCTCTATTTTGTCAATAGTCGGTGACATGAATTGCCATCACGCCAGCTCTAAATAGAGTATTTTTCTTGGAAATCATGGGAATTGTCATCTTTTCATGATAAAAAAGCCCTCCTATTTGAGGGGGCCGATGCTGTCGGCGATGGAACGGACGTCCTTGAGGAATTCGTCCGAAACGGCCGTGGAGGAGATGGCCTTGAAGATCAGGTAGATGCCGCCGGAGGTCGGGTGCGGGACGATGGCGATGTAGACGCGCGCCGGCTGGCCGTTGGCCATGCCGTCAGCCATGAAGGCGTAGCGGCCGAACGGTTCGCTCTCGATCTCCGTGATGTCGATCGCCCCTTCGGCGATCAGCGCCGTACGGGCCTGGACCGCCAGACGTCTGGCGTCGGTACCGTCATCGGCATACGGCATGATGGCCAGGAGCGCATGGAGATCGGTCCGTTCGAGCAGCAGCATGCGCACGCCGTTCGGCTGGGGCGGAGAAAACTGCCCTCTCCACGGCGATGGCGTCAACCGCATGCGGAAACCGGCCAAGCCCTCGCCGCTGATCATGAGCAGCTTGCCGCTGAGATCCACCGGACCCTGGACCGCTTCGGGCGATGGCGGCTGTTGCTGGACGGTGGGCGCGGGGGCGGCGGGTTTGGGACCGGCCTGGGAGGCGGACCCGCAAGCCGCCATGGAAAGGACCGCGAAAGCGACGATGATCTTCAGCATCCTCTGCTCCTTGTTGGGGACCGGGTCCAGCCTATAAGGAAACCCGCGAAAGCGTCAATCGCGGGTTGCCGGCCGATTCCGTTCATCCGATCACGGTACCCCTGAACCTCTTGCCGTCGAGCGCCTTGGCGATCTCCGCGAACGAACGTCCGGCGATCATCTTGACTTTCACTCCGATGCGTTCTGCGAGCGCGGCCGCGACCGGATCGAACGGCACGTTCGCGCCCGGATCCCAGCGGTTCCCGACGATCTTCCGGAAGGCTTTCCAATCGATGGCGGAAAGCGGCTTGGCCCCCGGATCTTTCTTGGGGTCGGCGCTGTAGACGCGATCGACGTCCGAAAGGTTGAGGACAGTCGTCGCGCCCAGGCTGGAGGCCAGGAGCGTGGCGCAGTAATCGGTGGACCAGCCGGGCTTCCAACCGGCGGCGATCAGGACGGGTTCGCGGAAGGCCGGGGGCGAGAGCGGATTCTTGACGACGGTCGGGTGTGCAAGCTTCTGGAAGACGGTACGCAGCAGATGCGCGTTCAGGCGCGTCGAATGGATGCCGATCCAGTCGACGTCTTCCCGCGAAAGCTGCCCGACCGCCTTGGCGGCCTTCTGGTACTGCCGCGCCGTGGAGCCGCCGCCGCAGATCAGGACGAAGCGCTCTCCCCTGGAGACGCGCTTCGTGATGAAGGCCTTGAAACGCTTAAGGAACGCCACATCGATCCCTGACGCAGGAACGATCAGGGAGCCGCCGAGCGAGATGATGACGGGCGCTTTCTTCATTTTCGGTTGAAATCCTTCGGGAGGTTCTTGCGCTTGATGGAGATTTGGCCGCGGAAAGAGCTCGGCGTCCGGTATCCGGGACCCTTGCGGTTTCCGCCGAAGCTGCGGGCGTTGTTCTTGGACATGGTTTCAGGCTTCGCGCCGCATCTCAAGGCGCGCGACGTTCTCGGCGTAGCTCTTGGCAAGCTCCTCCCCCGCCGAATGACGCAGGTCATCGGCCTCGCGCGCCAAGAAGAAGCAGGTCCCGACCGCCGTGATGGCAAAAGCCGCGGTCCAACGATCGGACGGGCCCATGGCACCCAACGCGGCGGCGCCGGAGGCGAGCGCCAGGACGGTCAATGCGGTCCACGCGCCTGACGGCAGTCCTCCGTTCCACAGCTCCCACGTGCGTTGGCGCGCCTCGGCAGCGGCCCCGGCCGCTCCGAGCAGCTCGCGGTATAAGGCCCGCTCCTTCTCCGTCTCGAGGCCGGAAACCTGATACAGGTGGTAGCTGAGCTTCCGGAACCCCGCGTCCGTCTCCCGGAAACGGGAGAACGGCTTCTTGTCGAACTCCGAGAGGTATGCGTAGACGGACCCGTGCAGTTCGGTGAACCACTGGCGATGATGCGTCTCCGTCCCGAGATTCCTTCCCAGGTGATAGATGCGGCGGATCTTGTTGAGCTCGACCGCCACTGAAGACCGCAGATCATCGCGCCTCCGCCATGCGCGCCGGACCACGAGACCGAGCGTGAAGACGGCGGCCAGGATGACGGCCGCAGCCAACGGGGCCGAACCGGCCTGGACCGGGGCGAGGAACGCCAAAACGCACGAGGCGACGAAGAGGGTGAGGAGGCGTTTCGTCATCGACATGCTTTCCGCATGATGGGTCAGAGCAGGCGCGGCTGGTCGTCTTCCTCTTCCGGGACGGCGAGCGTCTCGGAGTCCGTGAACTTCTCCTTGATGCGGGTCACCTTGCTCTCGACGTCCGCCAGGCGCTCGCGGCACTTCTTGGCGAGCTCGAGCCCGCGCTCGAATTTCTTCAGCCCTTCCTCGAGATCGACCTCGGTCGATTCGAACCAACGGACGATATCCTCCAGTTCCTTGAACGCCTCTGCGAAATTGGCTTTCTTGGATTCTTTTGGCGCCATATCAGCGGGTTTCAGTGACGGTCGCTTCGATCGATCCTTTCGCCAATTGTACGGCAACGGGCTGCCCCTTGTCCACGGATGCCGCTTCGCGAAGGACGCGCCCGTCCGGCCCGCGGACGATGGCGTAGCCGCGGCGCAGGACGCCCTGCGGATCGAACGACCTGAGCAGGCGCTCGTCCCGATCGATCGCGCCGGAGAGACGCTGCACACGCCCTTCGAAACCGAGCAGGCAGCGTTCGAGATCGGACATCACGGCGTCGAACTCGGCGCGCGCGGAACGCACCTGCTCCTGCAACCGATGTTCGAGGTCCGAAAGCCGGTGCGCGTAATGGGCGCTTTCGCGCGCGAGGCCATCGTCCATCACGCGCAGGAAAGTATCGATCCTCCGGCCGATGTCCCTGCGGTCGGGTACCAGGCGTTCGGCGGCGTTCGACGGCGTGGAGGCGCGCACGTCCGCCACGTAGTCGGCGAGCGATTCGTCCCGCTCATGGCCGACGCCGACCACGACCGGCACCCTGGAAGCGAAGATCGCGCGGGCGACCTCTTCGGAGTTGAAGGCGTGCAGGTCTTCGAGCGATCCGCCGCCGCGCGTCAGCACCAGCACCTCCGCCAGCTCCGGATGACGGTTGAAATGATCGAAAGCGCCGACGATGTCGCGCACGGCATCGCGCCCCTGGACCTGCACATGGGCCGCCGCCACCTGCATGCCGCCCCAGCGATCGCCGAGGATGCGCAGGAAGTCGGAATATGCGGCCGATTCGGTCGAAGCGATCAGCCCGATGCGCTCTGGGAACGGCGGCAGCGCGCGCTTGCGGCCTGGCGCGAAAAGGCCGTCGGATTCCAGCTTTTTCTTGAGCAGCTCGAAGGCGCGGCGAAGCGCCCCCTCCCCCACCATCTCGACGCGATCGACCGTCAGCGAAAAACGCCCGTTCTTCGCGTAGAGCTTGGGCACACCGTGGACGCGGACCTTCATGCCGTCCTCGAGAGGCTGCTTTATCTGCCAAACGGTGGCGAAGCACGAGACCAGTCCGGTCTCATCCTTCAGGTCGAACCAGATCCACTTGCCCTGGCTCAGCTTATATTGCGCGACCTCGCCTTCCACATGGACGCCATACGGGAAAATCGCCTCGGCGAACGCCGAGTTCAGCGAGTCGATGAATTGCGAGACGGAAAGCGCCTGAGGTGCCTGCATGGAAGTCGTCAGCGTTTTTTCGCGGCCGAACCGTCGAGGATCAGCACGCTGTTGAGGTCGGTGACCGAGAGTCCGGAGCGGCGCCCGCCGCCCAAGACGTAGATGCGGTTCTTCCAAGCGGCGGCCGCGAGTCCACGCCGGGGATCCGGCAGTCCGGGACTGAGCTTCGACCAAACGCCCTTCTTGGGATCGAAGGCTTCCACGAGCCCCAGCACGCCGGCCTTGCCTTCGCCGCCGATCGCGTAAACGGAACCGTCGACGACGACCGAAGCGAACCCGCTTCGTGCAGCGGACATCGCGCCGACTCCCTTCCACTCGTTCGCTACGGGATCGTAAGACTCGACGTCCGACAAGCTCGTCGAGACCGAGCCTCTGTTCCCGCCGATCGCGTAGAGCTTCCCATCAAGGGCGGCGGCTTGGAACAGGGTCCGAGGGACGGACAACCCTTTCAACCCGTTCCATCCGCCCCGGGCGGCGTCATAGTACTCGAGCGCGCCATCGACGCCTCCGCCGGTCCGGCCCGCCATGACATAAAGGCGGTCGCCCAAGAACGCCGCGGCCGCTCCTCCCCGAAAATCGTTCAGTCGCCCGATCTCCCGCCAGGAGCGCGTCTTCGGATCGTAGGCATAAGCGCTGTCGAGCGGGCGCGAGGCCAGGCCGGTGAAGCCTCCGAGCACGTACACGTTCGCGCCGTCGGTCGCCACGGCCGGATGATGGATCGGCATCGGCAGCTTGGGCTCGTCCCGCCATGTATCGGAGACGACGTCGTAGGATTGGACCGCGTCGAGCGTCCGCATGTAGCCGTCGATCCCTCCGATCGCGTAGATGCGATCGCCGACGGTCACGGCGCCGAATTCCGTGCGGGCGCCCGGCATCGGGGCGGCCGTTTCCCAATGCGTGCCTGTGCCGCGCGCGCCGATCGGCGTGGTCGTAGCAGAAGCGTCCTCGCGCAAGACGAGCGCGACGGCGCGCGTGCGCTTCAAGCGCGCCCAATCCCAACCCTGCACGTAGTGCAGATAGCCGCCGACGGCGGCGAGCAGGAGGATCGCGCCGAAGAGCTTCCTCATGATTTCTGATCCCAGGTCTTCTTGCCCTTGCGGATGTCCATGGCCAGGAAGCGCGCGCCGGTGTTGTCCTTCGGGTTGAGCCTGACGATCTCTTCGAACATCTTCTCGGCCGTGGCGGTCTTGCCGCGCCGGTACTCGACCAGCGCCAATCCGTGCAGCGAACGGATGAGGGTACGGTCATGCGGGGCGGCCCAATCGACATGATCCGGCATCTTGTCCTTGAAGAACTTCAGGACGGATTTCTTGCCGCTCGCATACATCGCTTCAGCCTCATCCAGGCGCTTCTCATGGAAATAGACCGTCCCGAGCCCGTTCAAGGCATCGGCATGCCAGGGATCGCTGGCGAGGACGCCCAAAAAGGCCTCTTCAGCTTCGCTCAGCATTTCGGCTTGGAGCGCGGCCCAGCCGGCGGCGTAGAGGTGTTCGATCTCGGGTTGGGGAAGCGCGGGCGTGGTAGGCATGGTCAGGGTTGCAAGGCGGATGAAGTCTCTCCTTCGACCGAGATGACGACGGACGCGGGCGGGTCGGGCTGCGCGTGAAGGAGCGTCTGTTCGATCTGCGCGCGCGCCGACGCGACGCGGCAGGAACCGGAGACCGTCCTCATCTCGGCGCTGAGGTCGACGAGGACCTGCGTGCCGGCGGCGATCTTGCGGCGAGTGACGGAGCCGACCTTCACGCCGGAAGGGATCGACGTGACGTAACCGAGCTTCCGCTCGTCCGACGTCGGACCCTTGAGCAGCTGCTGCAACGCTCCGTCATTGACCGTATCGGCGATCGAACGGCGCACCGGAAAGACCTTGCCGCAATCCAGGTCGGATCCGAGTTTGGCGTTCGGGAAGTACAGCGTGACGTCCATGTCCGACTTGGCTGCGACAGCTGGAGCGGAGAGCCCCGCCGTGCGCGCCGGGATTCCGGGGACCGGGTCGCTGGCGTTCGAATAGAACCAGGCACCGGCCGCCAGGAGCGCGAGGCTTGCCGCGATGATGAGAAGATGGAGACGTCTCGGTCGTTTGATCATACGGCTTATTTGAAGCATGCTTCGACGGCGGCGGCTTCCTCGGCGGTAAGCCTGCCTTGGAGCGCGGATTGGATGCGGTCGGGCTTCACGGCCACGCGCAGGCAGGCGAACTGCTGCGGCGTGACTTGTTTGAGACGGTCCTTCAAGGCTTGGGGGACCTGGTAACCAGGGACATCCAAGTGAAGCAGCGGGAGCTTGGAAGGATTCACGGAACCTGCCGCCGATCGAAGCGGCGGGAAACCGAACCCAGGCCGATCGACCCAGCGGAAATCGCGGGCCGTCAGGCGGAAGCCGACGACAGCCGCGGCGGCGAACCACAGCAGGCACAGCATGGAAGCGCCGGCCTTCATGTCACTTGCCGATGAAGGAACTGACCACCTGCTCCTGGATGCCGCGGATCACCCTCGGCAAGGGATTGTCGATCAGGATCCAGATGGTGCTGCCCACCAGCAGGCCGTACCACGCCAGCTGGAAGAGCAGCTTGACAATGGTCAGCGCCTTGATGGCGGTATCGAGACGGTCCCGCTGCGGCATGGGAGAAGTATCCATAAGATGGACCGATCATACCACAGGAAAAACCTTTACAAAACCTCCGGCAAAGCGTATCCTGGACGCGAACCAATCTTATGGAAGAATGCTGCAAGAATCACGGCGAGCCGAAAGAGGAAGGGATGACGGACGAAAAGGGCAAGGACGGGTGCTGCTCCGAGTGCCCGGACAAGGGCTGCGACGGATGCGACTGCTCCGCCCAGAACGAAACGGCAGGCTGCTGCAAAGGCGACGCCTGCGGATGCGAGAACCGGTGACCCCGGTTCTTTGCTTTTCGTGGTAAAATGCCCGCGTAGCACCCCGAGCCATGAAAGGATTCCGTCATCGGTTCCAAGAGAAGCTCGCGCGCCTCGACGACCATAGGACGCGCCGACACGTCGCCCTCGGAGCGATGGCGCTTTTCCTGTCGCTGCTCGCGGGCCCTGAGGTCCTGCGCGTCGCCGGTACGGTCATCGAGACATCCGCCGACGGGATCAGGCGATTGACGCTCCGGCGCGCCGCCTCCAGTGTTGAGCCGGAACCGGCACCGGAAATCGCCGTCCAGCCGGACGTCTCCGCCGCTCCGTTCCTGACGATCATGGCCGGCCTCGCGCACCAGGAAAGCAACGTGATCAGCGCCTCCGGAACCGTCATCGGCTTCCCCGTCCTCGTCGCGGACTTCCATGTCGAATCCCGCACGGGATTCGATCGGGACTTCTCCGCGACGCGCGCGCCGGACGGCGCATGGCAAGCCGTCTTCAATGTCCCGCCCGGACAGACCTACGATGTACGTCTGGACGCGTTCTCGAGGGACGGGCGAAGCGTCAGTTCCCCGACGCGACGGGTCGACGTCTCACCGGCCGCAAACCGGCTGGAGCCGCCGGCGCCCGACGTCGCTCCGACGCTCGCGATCCTCTTCCCTGCCGCCGAAGCGGTTCAAGACGATCCCTTCGACGTTTCCGTCCGTATCGGGAACGCCACGGCCGTCGGCATGATCTTCGAAATCAAGGATGCTGCGGGCGATCTCCGAAGATTGGAAGCCTCCCCTGCCGATACGGCCGGTCTCTGGACGGCACCCTTCACCGCCGTCCCCGGCGATTACGACCTTTCCGTCCGTGCCTCGCTCGAAAATGGCTTCGTGCAGAACTTCAGCGAACATCGGGCGTTCCGCATCCTGGCGGCGACTGGAACGCCAGCCAATCCTTGAGGACGGCCGTGGCCCGTACGTCGTCTTCGTTATAGTCGGTGATCTTCCGCAAGAGCGCGCGGTCGCCTTTTTCGCGCCATTCCTGGAACCAAAGCACCGAGTTGGCGCCGGAAGCGTCGGCGGCGCGCCAGCGGAAGCCGAGGTGGCGCGCCACGTCCTTCAGCGAGTAGAAATAGAGCGGGAAGATGACGGAGCGCTGAGCCACGCGGTTGAGGTCGATCATGTTGGAGGGATCGAGCGCGATGGCGGCCTTGCGGGAGATGCCGTGCTTGGCGCCCAGTCGCCTGATGGCGTCGAGCTCGTACCAGCCGTAATGATAGATCGGCGCGCCGGCATAGCCCTCGATGAAATCGCAGAAGGACAGCCACGCTGCGCCTTCGTCCTCGGGCGCTTCGGCGGTGAAAGCCCGGTAGCGCTCCGTGCCGTTCTCGCGGATCAGGAGGCCGTGCAGGTACTCGAGGCCGATCATCGGATCGCCTTCGATGTCGAAGAACAGCTCGACGTCCGAAACCGGCAGGCCCGGGTCCTCGATGCGGATATCCTTCTTCTCGTGCAGCGACTGCGCCTGGAGCCGCAACCGTTCCAGCCGATGGCCGGAAACGCCCCTCACCGATTCCTGCAGCGTCGCGAGGTCGGCGGCAGCGAGCTGCGCCAGCGTGCGATACCCGGCCTCGCGCAGCCGCCGGTATTCGCTCTTATAGATCTTATAGAGCAGCCCGATGTCGTCGGCCTCCTCGGCTTCGCGCTTGCACTCCTCGTACCACGGCGAATCCTTGCAGGACGACGTGAAGAGCGCCTGCGGCTTCTCCCCCGCCCGGATCGCCAGGATACGGTCGAGCGCCTCGAAGAAATCCGGCTCGGCTTCGTCGATCGGGAACGAAAGCTCGTCGCCGTCGATGTTGATGATCCTGCCTTCGTCCGGTTTCACGCCTTGGACCTTCTTGAGCAGCAGCGCGTAAAAGACCAGCTGCAGCTTGTGGACGTCGCTCACCTGGCGGGACGACTTGATGTCGACCGCCTCATACATCCAGTCGCCGAACTTCGACGATCCCGGGACGCGACGGAGCAGGTCCGGGCGTCCCGCCCAGTCACCGTCCGCGAGCGTGCCTTGATAGATGAGCGCGGAGCCCCGACGCATCAGCTCCAGAGTCTCGGTCGCCGCGTCGGAAACGGCCATGCGCGACGGCGCTTCTTCGAACGCGCCGAGCCGCGCGATCACTTCCTTCTCATGCAGCACGCCGTCCTCGCGCAGCCTCTGGAGCATGGGCGGGACCGAACCCTTCTTGGCCGGGTCGCCGAAAAGATCCCAATACGCCCAGTTGGGGCACTTTGCGTACGCATAAAAGACCTCGGGCGTGAGCGGCGGCAGCGGGCCCACAGGGTGCGTCACGGCTGCGCGGAGTCGTCCAGGACGACGATGGCAGCTGCGCCCATCCGTCCGCCACCCAAATCCTTGCCGGTCGCGGTGATGACCGCGCCCACGGAAAGCTGCGAGTCCGAGAGGGCCTTACCCGCACCGGACGAGATGGCCGTATCCTCGTCGAAAAGGATTTCGGTATACCCCTGTTTCGATTCGACTTTCAGGCGGCGGCCTTGGATGCCGGAAATCATGCCGAACAAGGAAGGCTGCCGTTCCTGCATGGAAGACGCGCTCTTCGGAGCTTTCGCCTGCACCACGTCCCGCCGGAGCCGCGCGAGGACGGAAAAGTAGCCCCATGCGGCGAGGAGCATCGATACGACGAGCCCGCAAAGGACCCAAAGCGCGACCGAGTGCGCGACGGGTTTCCGGTTCCCCGACATGCTATTTGGACCTAGCCTCGACCATCACGTTCGTCATGACGTCACCGACCTTGATGGCATCGACCACATCCATGCCTTTCGTGACTTGGCCGAAAATCGTGTAGTTGGGCGGCAGGGGCACGTCGGCCAGCATGACGAAGAATTGGCTGCCGTTCGTGTCCGGACCGGCGTTGGCCATGGCGACGATGCCGCGCGTATACGGGCGAGTGGCCTTCTCGTCCTCGAAGCGATAACCGGGACCGCCCGTGCCGTTGCCGTTCGGGTCGCCGCCCTGGATGACGAAACCCTCTTCGCGACGATGGAACGTCAAGCCGTCATAGAAGCCGCCTTTGGCCAGATAGACGAAGTTCGAGACGGTCTTGGGAGCCTCCTTGTCGAACAGCTCGAAGACGATGTCGCCCTTCGCGGTCTTGATGCGGATCTCCCGGTTCGCGATCTGGTTCTCCGGCAGGACGCCGGGGAATGTCCATGTCTTCTGCATAGCGGTGGATTTTGGTTTATTCTGGATGATTGGCGGTTCCATCGGGGCGGCCGGAGGGGTGGAGGCCGGCGCTGACATGCCGGCGTTTCCGGTACGGAGGGGGTGGGCGCGGCGCAACCGGCGCCGACGAGCAGCAACCCGGCGGCCAAGAAGATGATGCGGTTTGGCTTCATATGGGCGTCATGATAGCAAGGAGAGCGCCTTGTCGGCCAGCGCGCGCCTGGCACCGGGCCGGAAGATCGCCTGGAGGCGCATCCCGAGATGCCGCGCCTCCTCCGGCTTCTTGAGCAGCTCATGGGTGAAGGTGACGAGCTGCTCCGGCGTCAGGTCAAGCTCGCGGAACATGCGCGCACCGCCGTGTTCGACGACGTACTCGGCGTTCTTCTCCTGATGCGAGCCGGCGATCGGCACCAGGATGACCGGCTTGGCCAAGGCGGCCAGCTCGGTCAGCGTGCCCATGCCGGAGCGCCCGATGACCGCATCGGCGGCGGCCATGAGATGCGCGATGTCGGCGCCGACGAATTCCACCCGGCGATAACGTTCGGGATGTTCGAGCGGAGGCAGCCGGCCGGGCGCTTTCTCAAGGCCTGTGATGTGGACCAAGTCGGCGAACCCCGTCCAGTGCGCCGACGCGAGCGCGATCATCTCGTTGAGGAACGCGGAACCGGTGCCGCCGCCGAACGCCAGGACGACGGGCCGTTCGCCGGTGAAGCCGAGCGACTTCAACCCCTTCTCGCGGCTCCCCTCCTCGATCGATCTCCGCACCGGATTCCCGACGGTCTCGGTCTTCGCCGCCGGGAAATCGTTCTCGGAAATCTTGAAGACGGTCGTGATGGCATCGGCGAACGGCGCGAGCAGCCGATTGCTGAGCGACGGCACGACATCCTGCTGATGCAGCAGCAGCTTCTTCCCGGCGAGCTTGGCGGCATAGCCGAGCGCCACCTGCACGTACCCGCCTGCCCCGACGACCAGGGCGGGCTTTTCCCGCGCGACGATCCGCCCGGCGTTCCAAAGCGCCGCACCGAACTCGATCGGCAAGGCTAACGTCTTGAGATCGAAATACCTCCGGAACTTAGGCGAAGCGAGCGCGAGGAACCGGAATCCCGCCTCTTCGACCAACCTGCGCTCCGGCCCTTCGGGCGTGCCGACGAAGACGCATTCGATATCAGGCCGGTCTCGGCGGATCTCGTCGGCCACCGCCAAAAGCGGCGTGACCGGACCGAGCGTACCTCCCCCGGCGAACAGGATCTTCATAGGCTTCCAGCTTAGCGGTTCTCCGGCGGCGGAACAAGGATCGCCTCTCAGGCGAAACGGCGTCGCGGGCGAGCGATGCCGTTGCCGTCGGCGGAGATGGCGGCCAGGACCCCGATGGAGGCGAGGTTCGCGAGCATGGCGGAGCCGCCATGACTGATGAAAGGCAGCGGCACGCCGGTGAGCGGCGTCAGGCCGACCATGGCCGAGATGTTCAGGATGGCCTGGAAGCCGATCCAGGCCGTGATGCCGACGGCGGCATAACGAGAGAACGGATCGCTCGTCCGTTCGGCGATCTTGAGGCCGTGGCGGATGAGAAGCATGAAACCGATGATGAGCAGCGCCGAGAAGAGGAACCCGAGTTCCTCGGCGATGATGGCGAAGATGGAATCGCCGGCGACTTCCGGCAGGTACTGATGCTTCTGCAGCGAGTTCCCCAAGCCCAAACCGAACCAGCCGCCCGAGCCGATCGCCAACATCGCCTGGTTGATGTGATAACCGACGCCTTGAGGATCGAGTTCCGGGTGCAGGAAGATCTTGAGGCGGTCGGCGCGGTATGGCGCGATCTTGATGAAGACGAGGAACATGGCGAACCCGGCGCCGAAGAGGATCGCCAGATGCCTGAGAGGCGCGCCCGCCGAGATGTACATGGTGAAGAGGAACGCCACGATGACGGCCGTGGTGCCGAGGTCGCGCTGCGCCATCATGAGGGCGATCACGACGCCGACCGAGATCGTGAACGGCACGAACCCGGTCCAGAAGCCTTTGATAACCGCCTCGTCGCGGCGCGCCAGCCACCAGGCGAAGTACAGGATCAGGAACAGCTTGGCAGGTTCCGAAGGCTGCAGCGAAGCGCCAAAGACGTTCAGCCAGGAGCCGGTGCCGTATCCGGCGCGCAGCCCGGGGATGAACCCGAGCAGGAGCAGCGCCGCGGCGGACGGGAGCATGTAAGGCGCGAGACTCTTCAGGCGGTCGACGGAAACGCGCGAAACGAGGAACAGCAGGACGAAGCCGGGCAGCACGCCATACAGCAATTGCCGCTTGAAGAAGAAATAGCTGTCGCCGTACTTCTGGAACGCCACGTATGACGTGGCGGAATTCAGCATGACCAGGCCGAAGGCCGTGAGGCCGGCCGTCAGGGCCAACAGGAAGTAATCGACGGTCCGCTTGCGCATACGATCGATGTCAGGAGAACAACGCCCGCAGGGCCTGCTCGACCGTGCCGACGAAGACGAACTTCATCGCCTTGCGCACGTTGGCGGGGATGTCCTCCAAATCTTTTTCGTTGTCCTTGGGCAGCACGACCGTCCGGATGCCGGCGCGATGGGCGCCCAGCACCTTCTCCTTGACGCCGCCGATCTCCAGGGCATGACCGCGCAAGGTGACTTCCCCGGTCACGGCCACCGACCGCCGGACCGGCGTGCCGGTCAAAAGCGATACGAGCGCCGCCGCCATGGCGATGCCGGCCGACGGCCCGTCCTTGGGGATGGCGCCCTGCGGCACGTGGATATGGATGTCTTCATCCTTATAGAAGCCGCCCGTGATACCGAAACGCCCGGCATTGGCGCGCGCATAGGAATAGGCCGCCTGGGCCGATTCCTGCATGACCTTGCCGAGCTGACCGGTCAGGATGAGCTGGCCCTTGCCCGGCATGCGGGTCGCCTCGATCGGCAGGATCTCGCCGCCGGCTTCGGTCCACGCCAAGCCGGTCACGACGCCGACGGCATCCTTCTTCTCCGCGCTCTGCTGGCGGTATTTCGGCACGCCCAAATAGGTCGGCACGCCGTTCGGACGGACGCTCCAGGATCTCTTGCTGCCGCTCTCGGCCACCTTGCGCGCGATCTTGCGGAAGACCTGCGTGACGCAGCGCTCCAAACCGCGCACGCCCGCCTCGCGCGTGTATTCGCGGACGATGCGGCGCAGTGCCTGTTCCGGAATCTCCACGCGGACATCCGCCAGCCCATGTTCCTTCTGCGCCTTGGGCACCAGGTATTCGGCCGCGATGCGGACTTTCTCGTCTTCGGTGTAGCCGGCGTATTCGATCACTTCCATGCGGTCGCGCAGCGCCGGCGGCACCGTGTCGAGCATGTTGGCGGTCGTGATGAAGAAGACGTCCGACAGGTCGAACGGCGCTTCAAGGTAATGATCGCCGAAGGCGTTGTTCTGTTCCGGATCGAGCGCTTCGAGCAGGGCGGCCGTCGGGTCGCCGCGGAAGTCGTTCCCGACCTTGTCGATCTCGTCGAGCATGAAGACCGGATTGCGCGTCTTCGCCTGAGCGATGCCTTGAAGGATGCGGCCCGGCAGCGCGCCGACGTAGGTGCGGCGGTGTCCGCGGATCTCGGACTCGTCGCGGAGGCCGCCGAGCGACATGCGGTAGAACTTGCGGCCCATGGCGCGCGCGATGGACTTGCCGATGGAGGTCTTGCCGGTGCCCGGCGGGCCGACGAAGCACAGGATCGAACCGCGGGTCTTGCCGGCCAGCTTCTGGACGGCGAGGAAATCCAGGATGCGCTCCTTCACCTTCTCCAAGCCGAAATGGTCCTCGTCGAGCACGCGTTTGGCCTTGCGCAAGCCGATCTCGTCGGTGTCGCGCACGGACCAGGGCATGGCGATCAGCCAGTCGATATAACCGCGGATGTAGGAGAGCTCCGGAGAGAAGCTGGGCATGGCCTGCATGCGCGCCAGCTCCTTGAGCGCCTTCTCGCGGATCTCGTCCGGCATGCCGGCCTCCGCGATCCTCTTGCGGAGCGTCTCCGCCTCCGACGCGCCTCCGCCCGCCATCTGGCCGAGTTCCTTCTCGATGGTCTTCATCTGCTCGCGCAGGAACATCTCCTTCTGCATCTTGTCGATCTCCTTTCCGGTCTCGGCCTGCAGGTCGCGGGCCATCCGCATGACCTTGAGCTGCCGCTGCACGCCGGCGCGCGCCCGTTCCAGCTTTTCCTCGATGGTGCGCGCGGACAGCACGCCGTAACGCTCCTCGAGGTTGAAATCCAAGTTGACCGCCACCAGGTCGGACAGCTGCCAGGGATCCGTCACGTTCATCACGACCAGGAGCACGTCGAACGGCACGTTGGCGCCGAGGTTCGCGCACTCGCGGAAGGCGTTCAGCAGGCTGACCGCCTCGGCATCGATGCGCTCCGTCTTCTCGAACTTCGGGTTCGGGACGACCTCGGCCTCGGCCCTGATGTACGGATCGACCGACAACGTCCGGGCGACGCGGGCGCGCGTCACGCCTTCGACCGTGAGCCGCGTCATCCCCTTCTGTTTGGAGGCGTCCCGCACGCGGGCGATCGTCCCCATCTCGAAAAGGTCTTTCGGCGCAGGATCGCCCGAAGCCTGATCCTTCTGCGGTACGAACAGCACGAGCCGGTCTCCCGCGAGAGCGGCTTCCAGTGCCCGCATCGAACGGACCCGGCGTACGGCCAAAGGCGCCGCGATGCCTGGAAAGACCACCATGTCCTTCAGCGGGATGACGGGAAGCGTCTTCATTTCGGGCGGGTGCGGGGAGTCCAGGATCGGATCAGCCATAAGGTGGGGGGTTACTTCCCGATTATTGTAACAGATTCGGGGAAACGAAAACCGGCCCACGCGGGACCGGACCATTCATCGGTCGAGCAGCGCGATGATGAGGCCTAGCACGCCGCTCACGGCCGAGATGACCCACAGGCGCATCACGATCGTGGCTTCGCTCCAGCCCTTGGCCTCGAAGTGGTGATGGATGGGCGCCGATAGGAAGACTTTTTTCTTGCGGATCTTCTTGGACGCGACCTGGATGATGACGGAGACGGATTCGAGCATGAAGACCGAACCGACGATCGGCAGGAGCAGCAGGCTGTTCGTCAGCATGGCGACGATCCCGAGCGTCACGCCGAGCGACATGGCGCCCGTATCGCCCATGAAGAAACGCGCGGGATTGATGTTGAACCACAGGAACGCCAGGAGCGCGCCGACGATCGCGCCGCAGAACGCCGTCAGGTCCGTCTTGCCTTGGAAGAACGCGATGGCTCCGTAGATGCTGAAGGCCGTGAGCAGCGTTCCGGCGGCCAGGCCATCGAGCCCGTCGGTCTCGTTCACCGAAAATGCGGTGGCGATGATGATGAAGATGAAGATCGGGATCATCCACGGGCCGACGTGGACCGTACCGAAGAACGGCACGCGCAGGACGTCCCATTCCAGGCGCACGTAGAACCACCACGCCGCCGCCACGGCGATCACCGAGTACGACAACAGGCGATGCCAGACCTTCAGTCCCCCGCCATGCGCGCCGATCTTGCGGACGTTCAGGTAATCGTCGACCAGGCCGACGATGGCCGAAAAGAAGAGGGCCGCCATCGGCAGGAGCGTCTCGCGCCGCGAAATGAAATTGAGCGAGACCCACGGATCGACGCGGAGCACGTTGGCAGCGAGGGAAAACCCGAACGCGACGGCCAAGACCGCGCCCCAGATCAGGATCCCGCCCATGGTCGGCGTCCCGCTCTTGGCGGCATGCAGTTTGGAGAAGATAGGGGCGCTCGATTCGCTGCGGATCTGCTTGCCGAGCTTCAGGAACTTGAGCAACCGCGTGACGGCCGGAGTCGCGAACATGGCGACGCCGAACGCGGAGGCGGCGGCGATGAGGACGGCGATGGCGGGATTCATGGGAGACGCTAGATGTTCAGCAAGACCGTCAGGAACGTGACGAGGAGCAGCAACGCCTCGAGCAGCAAGGTCACCGCGCCGAGAAAGGCGGACGCGAGCCGTTCGCCGCGGTGCAGGCGCATGGCCAAAGCGGCGTTAGCTCCCAGGACCAGAGATCCAAGCAACGGCAGGAACAGCAGCCGCCACGGCGCGCCGATCTGGTCGACGCCGAAGTAGACGGTGTAATGGAGAGCGAAGAACGGGCTGGTCTTGAGGCGCGGCAGCGCGAACCAGGCCGCCAGGACCCAAGCGAGCAGGTTCAGTCCGGCTGACAAGAGCAGGGAGACGCGGACGAAACGCGCCTCACGTGCCAGCAGACGATAGCGCCCGAAGAAGCGTTCGAACATAGGCATCCAGTGTAACCCCGACCGCCGTGTCGGGCAAGCGCGCCGCCCTGCCGTCATCGTCCCGGATGCGGTATACTTCCGGACGTATGTACAGCGACGCCCTTCTGCAGAAAATCCTCCTGGCGGCAGGCACCCTGAAGCCCGCGGAGATCAAGGACCTTGCGGCCGAAGCCAAGACGAAGAAGACCGCGCTTGAAGAGCATCTGCTCGAGAAGATGCCCGAAGAGACGCTCTATCGCCTCGCGGCGGACTATTTCAAGGTGCAGTTCGTCGACCTCAAGGGCGTCCAGGTACGGAAGGACTTCCTCGACCTGGTGCCGGAACCGATCGCGACGACGCACGAGATCGTGCCCTTCGACAAAGGCGACGGGATCCTCAAAGTCGCCGCGCTCGACCCGGAAGACCTTCAGACCGTCGAGTTCCTCAGGCACAAGACCGGGCTTGAGGTCGATGTCCATGTCACGACGCCAGCCTCGCTCCACGAGATCATCAAGCAGTACAAGCGGTCGCTCAAGGCCGAGTTCGAGGACATCGCCAAATCCACCGGCGTCGGCGAAGAGACCGACCAGCAGAAGCTGCGCGAACTGGCCCAGGACCTGCCGGTCGTCCGCATCGTCGAATCGCTGCTCGAGCACGCCGTGTTCGAAGGCGCTTCGGACATCCACATCGAACCGACCGAACAGGACCTGGCCGTGCGGTACCGCGTGGACGGCATCCTGCGCAACGTGATGACGCTGCCGAAGAACGCGCAGGCCGGCGTGACCGCCCGCATCAAGGTGCTCTCCAATCTGAAACTCGACGAGCACCGCCTGCCGCAGGACGGCCGCATGAAGATCAGCGGCCCGAGCTACAAGTATTCCGTCCGCGTCTCGACGCTGCCCGTCATGGACGGAGAAAAGATCGTCATGCGCCTCCTTTCCGAGACCGCCTCGGCGCTCACGCTCGAACAGCTCGGCTTCAACGCCCAAGACCTCGAGGTGGTGAAGCGCAACATCATGAAGCCGCACGGCATCGTCTTCGTGACGGGACCGACCGGCTCGGGCAAGACCACGACGCTCTACTCGGTGCTCTCGCTGCGCAACACCCCCGGCGTCAACATCTCGACGATCGAGGATCCGGTCGAATACCGCATGAACGGCGTGAACCAGTCGCAGGTCAATTCCAAGATCGGCTTCACTTTCGCCATCGGCCTCCGCACCCTGCTGCGGCAGGACCCGAACATCATCATGGTCGGAGAGATCCGCGACGGCGAGACGGCCGAGATCGCCACCAATGCCGCCATGACCGGCCACCTGGTCTTCGCCACGCTCCACACCAACGACGCGGTCACGTCTCTCCCCCGCCTGATCGACATGGGCGTGCCGCGCTTCCTCGTGGCCTTCACGGCCAACATGATCGTCGCGCAGCGCCTGGTCCGGAAGATCTGCAAGAACTGCCCGCAGCCGTACAAGCTGGCGAAACAGCAGCTCAAGGAGCTGGGAGAGCTCTACGACCTGGACAAGCTGACCGACGACCTTTCCCGCAACGGGTTCATCCCCAAAGGGCAGACGCTCGACAAGGTCGATTTTTACCACGGCACCGGCTGCAAGCAGTGCAATAACGAGGGGTACAAGGGGCGGCAGGGCATCTATGAAGTGCTGGAGATCACGAGGCCGATCCAGGAGCTGATCAACAAGGATGCCCCCAGCGCGGACATCATGGCGGCGGCGGAAAAGGACGGCATGATCTCGATCGTGGTGGACGGTTTCGCCAAGGCCGTCCAAGGCGTCACCACGCTCGAAGAGATCATGCGCGTCACCAAAGAATGATCACATGTCCCAAGACCTCAAAGAAACCCTGAACGGCCTCTCCCGACGTTTCCTTCGGGTCAAGCTCCCGCAGAAGATCTTCTTCACCGAGAACTTGCGCGTGATGATCAAGGCCGGCTTGTCGCTGACCGAAGCGCTGCGGACGCTCGCCTTGCAGACGGAGCAGAAAGGCTTCAAGGCCGTCATCGAGGAGCTCCGAGCCGACGTCGAGAAAGGATTGAGCCTCTCGCAGGCGCTCGCCAAGCATGACCGATTGTTCGAACCGATCTTCATCAACATGATTTCCGCCGGAGAGGTCTCCGGCACGCTCGAGAGGACGCTCGAGCAGCTCACCGTGCAGATGCGGAAGGATTACGACCTGGTCTCGAAAGTCAAGGGCGCGATGACGTACCCGCTGGTCATCCTTTCGGCGACGGTCCTGATCGGCATCGGCATGATGATCTTCGTCGTCCCGCAGATCCTCTCGATCTTCGACGAGATGGGTTCCCAAGACTTGCCGCTGCCGACCAGGATCCTGATCGCCGTCACCGACTTCTTCAAGCACGACTGGCCGTTCGCCCTGATCGGCGCCTTCGGCCTGATTTCCGGATTCCTCTGGTTCATCAAGCGCCCTTTCGGCAAGGATCTCTGGCACCGGATCGTCCTCGGGATGCCGATCATCGGACCGATCGTCAAGAAGATCAACCTCGCGCGCTTCACGCGCACCCTTTCCGCCCTGCTCCGCACCGACATCGCCATCGTCCAGGCCCTGACCATCACCTCCGACATCGTCCGGAACGTCCACTATCACGACGCCTGCATGGGGATGGCCGAATCCATCAAGAAGGGCGAGACGATCTCGCAGGTGCTCGACCGTTCTCCCAAGCTCTTCCCTCCGCTGGTCGTGCAGATGATCGCCGTCGGCGAGCGCGCGGGCACCATCGACGAGATGCTCGAGGAGATCGCCGATTTCTACGAGAAGCAGGTCGACCAGATCATGGGCAACCTTTCCTCGATCATCGAGCCGATCCTGATCATCTTCCTCGGAGCGGCGGTCGGAGGCATCGCCCTCGCCATCATCACGCCGATCTACGCGCTGACCACGAAGTTCGGCCAGTGACGTCCGGTTGGCGCATCCGGCACGGATAGGATAAAATAGGGGCAGCGAAGAAGACGTTCAAGCCATCATGCTCCTCTTCAACGACCCCACAAACCATGTCGTCGGACTCGACCTTTCGGAGCATGTCTTCCGATTGGTGGAGATCCGGCGCAGCGGCTTCATGCGCCGCACGTTGCGGCTGCATCGGTATACCGAAGAGCGCATCCCGGACGGCCTGATCGTCGCGGGAGAGTTCAAGAAGCCCGACCTGATCGCCGAACGGCTCCGTGCCCTGATGAAGAAAGCGTTCGGGCGATCGACCACGCGCGGCGCGGTCATCTCCCTGCCCGAAACCCGGACGTTCATCAAGGTGATCAGCATCGCGAAGCCTGAAAAGCCGGAAATGACCGCCAAAGCGGTCCTGACGGAGGCCGAGCTGCACATCCCGATGCCTCTGAGCGAGCTGTACATCGACTGGCAGGCGTTGGATGGGGCTGACGCGGTCCCGGTCGGCAAGCCGATGGCCGTGACGATCGCCGCCGCGCCGAAATCCATCGTCGACGGCTATTCCGCGACCCTGGAAACGACCGGGTTCGTGCCCGTGGCCTACGAGATAGAAGCCCAGGCGATCGTCCGCAGCGTGGTGCCGGCAGGCGGAGATGGCGGGAAAGCCGTCGGCATCGTCGACTTCGGCGCGACCCGTTCGAGCCTGATCGTCTACGACCGCGGCACGATCCAATTCACCGTCAGCATCCCCGTTTCAGGAGATGCCGTGACGCGCCGCATCGCCGAAGCGCTGAAGGTCGACCTGCAGGAAGCCGAGCGCACGAAACGCGAATGCGGAGTCGACGCGCACAAGTGCGGCACGGCCCTCTGGACCGTCATGGAACCGTTCCTGAGCGAAATGTCCGGGCGCATCCTCGACGCGGTGGCGTTCTATCGCGACCACTTCCGGGAAGGAAGGCCGCTCGACGAGATCGTGCTGTGCGGCGGCGGCGCGAACATGGAGCGCATGGACGAGCTGCTTTCCGAACTCACCAAGGTCACCGTGCGCCGGGCCGATCCATGGGCCAACGTCGAGGCCGGCGCGTTCCCGCTGCCTCCGGAAATCATCCTGAGCTCGACGACGGCGATCGGTCTGGCCCTCCGCCAGAAAATCGACAAACGCGCCGTCAAAAAGAAACCATGATCAGCCTGAACCTGCTCGCGCCCGCCCAAAAGGAGGCCCTGCTCGCCAGGGTGCGCCATGCGGTCCTGGAGCGCCTGATGATCAGCCTCATCGCCATGACGCTTGCGAGCGGCGCTTTGACGTACCTGGTGAAGATCCAGATGAAGAAGAACCTTGCCGACGTGCTCTCCCGACAGCTGCTGTCCTCCCAGTACGCGGCCATCAACGAGCGTACGCGCCAGCAGAACGACGCGATCGTCCGCATCGAGGCGCTCGAGAAGATGGCGTATCCGGTCTCGACCGTCGTCGAAGCGCTGGCCGCGGGTGCGCCGAACGGCATCATCGTGACCAGCTTCAACTTGAACGCGAAGACCGGCGCGTTGCAGATCGGCGGAAGCGCCGTGGACCGGAAGGCCCTCTTGGCGTACGAGGGGATCTTCCGCGGCTCTCCGTACGTGAAGAGCTTCGATTCCCCCATCTCGAACCTTTTCCAGAAGACGGACATCTCCTTCCGCTTCGAGGCGGTGGTCGACGGCAACGCGGTCCGCGCCACCCTTCAGCCGCAAACCCCATGACGATACGACACGCATCCATCGCCGTCTTCGGCCTGACGTTCGCCGGCCTCGTAGCGGTCGGCGCCGTGATCGGTTTCCTGATCGCGCCGACGCTCTCGGAACTCCGCGCTCTCGGAGAAAAGACCGCCCGGGCCCAGACCGATCTCCAGGCGCAGTACGAAAACAGGAAGAAGCTGCTTTCGAGCGCCTCCGACGCCGAAAAGGTCCGCAAGACCTTGGCGACACTCGGATCGCAGTTCGTCCCCGAAGGCAAGGAGCTGGATTTCATCACCGAGATCGAAGGCATCGCGGGCCGGAACGCCGTCGCCGAACGCCTGCGCCTGACCGAAGCCTCCCTGCCGGGAGCCGGCGAGATCCGCACCGGCTTCGAACTGAACCTGGATGGGCCCTACCATAAGGTGATGCAGACGATCGTCGAACTTGAGCGCGCTCCGACCCTCATCGTCTTCACGGACCTCACGGTGCGGCCGGGCGCCTCATCCGGCCCGGACACGCCCGTCTCGATCGTCCTTCACGGCGCTTTCGCGCGCCCGCCACGCGGCCTATGAGGAAAATGACCATCAAGGACCTCCACGGGACGGCCCGCGTCCTCACGGCGCTGCTTTTCGCGCTGCTCGCAGGATTCCTGGCATACATGCACTTCTCCTTCAGCGCGCTGCTGATCGGCGAGGTCAAGACGCTCCCAACGGGCGCGCTCCTCATCACGTTCAACCAAGGGAGCTACGCCCACGCGACCCAGCGCCTCGAAAAACGCCGCGCGCTGCCTGACCATGACGCGCTCTCGCGCAATCCTTTCGCCATCGACGCGGCTGCGGGCGCCCGCCTCGCGCCGTAAACCCATGACCTTTCCCGCCCGCGTTCCAGCGCGCCGTCCATCCCACGCCTTCAGCCTCATGGAGACCGTCGTCGGCGTGGCCGTTTTCGCCGTCGTCGCCTTCAGCATCTACCAGACGTTCGTCGCCCTGTTCCGGGCCGTGCAATCCAACCGCCTGAAGCTCACGGCGACCGCGTTGGCGGAAGAACAGGTCGAGATCGTGCGTAACCTTCCGTACGCGAACGTCGGCATCGTCTCGGGCTTGCCGGACGGCTCGATTCCCCATGTCCAGACCCTCACGCGCGACGGCATCGATTTCACCGTCACGACGACCGTCCGCAACGTCGACGACCCGTTCGACGGCACGATCGGCGGCTCCCCCAACGACACGTCCCCGGCCGACTACAAGCTGGTGGCGATCGAGATCTCCTGCGCTTCCTGCCGCGACTTCAAGCCCGTGACGTTCACGACGACGTCTTCGCCGAAGAGCCTGGAAACGGCTTCGACGAACGGTGCCCTGTTCGTGCAAGTCTTCGACGCCAACGGCGTGCCGATCCAGGGGGCGGATGTCCATGTCGTCAGCAACCTGACGCCGCCGCTCACGATCGATGATGTCACGAACAGCGCAGGATTGCTGCAGCTCGTCGACGTGCCGCCGGGCAACAACGCGTACAAGATCACCGTCTCGAAACCGGGCTATTCGACCGAACAGACCTACCCCGCCACGGTCATCGGCCTCGGCGTACAATCCAGCCCGACCGCCCAGAACCTGAACGCCATCTGGGCCGTCACGGCATCGGACGTCTGGGCCGTCGGCAACGCCGGCGCCATCGCGCATTGGAACGGGACGTCCTGGAGCGCGGTCAGCAGTCCGACCGCCCAGAACCTCACGACCGTCTCCTGTTTCAGCGCGACGGATTGCTCTGCCGCCGCCGATGCCGGACAACTCATCCATTGGAACGGCACCGCCTGGTCCAA
The DNA here is from genome assembly GCA_937900255.1 of uncultured bacterium. Lineage (GTDB taxonomy): Bacteria > Patescibacteriota > Patescibacteriia > SG8-24 > DYFX01 > DYFX01. The sequence goes on along the minus strand of CALCDZ010000004.1, from coordinate 197,783 downwards.
CGTCATCGATACGGGATCGGAAGCCTTCACGAGCATCGCCCTGGTTTCCGCTACGGACGGCTGGGCCGTTACGGCCGGGACCGGCACGCCCCGAGGAAGGATCTTCCGCTGGAACGGCACGACCTGGAGCCTGAACATCGACACGGGCAGCCAGCTGTTCAGCTCCGTACAGTGCGTCACCTCCACCAACTGCTGGGCGGCGGCCGACAGCGGCCAGATTTATCGCTGGAACGGCACCGCCTGGAGCCAATTCGTCGATCTCGGAAGCCAGACCTGGAACGGCATCCGGATGAACAGCGCGTCCGATGGCTGGGTCGTCGGCAACGGAGGCGCGATTTACCGTTGGAACGGCACGGCTTGGTCGAGCGTGGCGAGCTCCACCACGCAGAACCTGCGCGCGGTCGATTGCACGTCCAGTACCTCCTGTACGGCGGTCGGTGCCGGAGGCAAGATCGTCTCCTGGAACGGTACCGCCTGGTCGCCCGTCACGTCACCGACCACGAACCAGCTGAACGGAGTCGATGTCGTCTCTTCGACCGCCGGTTACGCGGTCGGCGTCGGCGGCACGATCCTGACGGGCGTCGGCTATGGAGGCGTCACCATGGGAGACCCGAACAATCCGAACCCGAGCAAGCCCAACGCCACCGTCGTCCTCCAGCAGGTGACGCAGGTCAGTTTCGCCATCGACAGGCTCGGCAGCGTGAACGTGAGCAGCGTCACCCCCACCTGCGCGCCGGTGCCGGGCATCCACTTCAATCTGGCCGGAACGAAGCTGATCGGCACCTCTCCGGACGTCCTGAAATACGCCACGAACCAGGTCACGGACGGCGGCGGGAACCTGACGTTGAACGACCTTGAATGGGACACCTACAGCCTGACGCCGACCGACACCGCCTTCAACCTGGCCGGAAGCGTGCCGATCGACGCTTTTACGCTGGCGCCCGGAGGCGGGCAGAACCTGCAGCTCGTCATCAGCCCGAAAACGGACGACGCATTGATGGTCTCCGTCAAGGACAGCGGGACGAAGCTCCCTATCAGCAACGCCGCGGTGCGCCTCACGGGACCGGGCGGTTATGACAAGACGCTGACCACGGGGCGCGGGTTCCTGCGGCAGACGGATTGGTCGGGCGGTTCCGGACAGGGCGCGATCGGCGATTTCCTGCGCTACGCCTCTGACGACGGACGCATCGATGCCTCGTCGACCCCAGGCGACCTGAAGCTCGCCGACACCGGAGGCCTTTACCCGACGGAAGGCGTTTTGACTTCCTCGACCTTCGACACCGGATCGTCCAGCAACTTCTACGACCTCACCTTCATCCCCACCGACCAACCACCGCTCGCCGGACAGAACAGCGTGAAGTTCCAGCTGGCCACGAACGACGACCAGGCGACTTGGGACTATCTCGGTCCGGACGGGACGCCGTGGACGTATTACACCGCCACCAACACGAACATCAGCGGAGCCGCTTCCGGGCACCGGTACCTCCGGTACAAGGCGTATCTTTCCACCGCCTCCGCCACTACGACGCCGGACCTATCGGAAGTCGCTTTCACGTTCACCTCCTCCTGCGTCCCGCCTGGCCAGGTGCTGTTCGACGGCCTGGCGCCCGGCACCTACGCCCTCACGGCGACGGCGGCGGGCTATCAATCGCATGCCGATACCGTCAACGTCGCGTCCGCATGGCAGCAACGTGACGCCTTGATGTCGCCATGATCCCAGACGCCATGAAAAACGACGTACGCACGCGCGGCTTCACGCTGATCGAGCTCATCATCTCAATGGGCATCATCGCCTTGATCGGCGCGGCAGTGGCGGCCCTGCAGAAAAATGCCGTCACCCTGAACGCCATCCTTCAGGAAGATTTGGGCGGGCAGCAGGAATTGAGGTCTGTCGTGAAAAACTTCCTGACCGAAACGCGTTCGGTCGGTCCGTCCGCGACAGGCGCTTACCCGCTCGCGACCGTCGCCACGTCCACGTTCATGTTCTACAGCGACATCGACCTCGACGGCTCGCGTGACCGCATCCGATACTTCCTGTCGGGGCAGACGCTCAAGAAAGGAGTCATCAAGCCTTCCGGAAGCCCCCTCAGCTATAACCCCTCGTCCGAAAAGGTGTCGGATGTCGTGCATGGCGTCCTCACTGAGGCGGGTCCCGTATTCGAATACTACGACACGAATTATGACGGCACGACTCCGCCCTTGTCGCAACCGGTGAACGTCCTGAACGTACGCCTCATCAAGCTCAACCTGACGGTCGACCGCGACCCTCGGCGCGCACCGGGGCCGGTCAGCGCCACCGCCCAGGCCTCGATGCGCAATCTCAAGGATAACCTATGAATAGCCCGCTCCGCGCACCCAAAGGACAGATCCTGCTCCAGGTCCTGACGTTCAGCGTCATCGCCGCCGTCTTCATCGGCGGCCTGACCGGATGGGCCGTCTATCAGATCAAGGTCAGCCGCCAGACCCTGAACCGGGAACAAGCCGCGGAAATCGCAGAGGCGGGCATCGAATATTACCGCTGGCACTTGGCGCATGCCTCGGTCGATTACCAGGACGGTACCGGCGGCCCCGGACCGTATGCGCATCCGTACAAGAACGCGGCCGGCGACGTCATCGGCCAATTCATCCTGGATATCGTCCCTCCGAAGACCGGCTCGACCGTCGTCACCATCACTTCGACCGGCAAAGTCAGCGCCGATCCGAATCTTGCCGAAAAGATCCAGGTCCAGCTCGCCATCCCGTCGCTCGCGAAATACGCCGTCGCCTCCAACTCGGACGTCCGCTTCGGGGCGGGCACGGAGGTCTTCGGGCCGATCCATTCGAACGGCGGCATCCACTTCGATGGCCTGGCGCACAACGTGGTGACGAGCACCCAGAGCCAATACACCGATCCTGATACGGGCAGGCTTTCGTTCGGCGTGCATACCGACGTGACGCCTTCCGATCCGACTCCCCCATCCGCCGTGCCGGACCGGACCGATGTCTTCGAAGCCGGGCGGCAGTTCCCCTTGCCGGCCATCGACTTCGCCGGCTTCACGACGGACCTTTCGCAGATCAAGGCGGGCGCACAGGCGTCCGGGCAGTATTTCGCGAATTCAGGCTATCAGGGCTATCACATCACGTTGAAAAACGATGACACGTTCGACGTTTACAAGGTGAAAAGCCTTTACCCGGCCCCTTCCGGGTGCACGAACATCCAGAGCCAATCAGGCTGGGGCACCTGGAGCATCGGGACGGGAGGAACCGCCGTCTCGTTCGTCGGGACGTATCCGATTCCGGCCAACGGCCTGATTTTCGTGGAAGACAACGTCTGGGTCGACGGCACAATCAATACCGCTCGCGTAACGATCGCTTCCGGGCGCTTCCCTGACAACGCTTCGACGCGCACCAGCATCACCGTGAACGACGATCTCAAGTACACCAACTACGACGGCCAGGACGTCATCGCGCTCATCGCCCAACAGGACATCAACGTCGGCCTGGTCAGCGCCGACACCCTGCGGATCGATGCCGCCCTCATCGCACAGAACGGACGCGTCGGTCGTTTCTACTACCGCGCGCCGGGCAGCTCATCGAACTGCTCGCCGTACCACGACAGGAACACGCTGACCCTTTATGGCATGCTGGCTTCGAACCAGCGCTACGGGTTCGCTTACACGGACGGGACGGGGTACGCGACGCGCAACATCACGTATGACGCGAACTTGCTGTACGGGCCGCCGCCCAGCTTCCCGTTGACGTCGAGCCAGTACTCGACGATCTCGTGGAAACGGATCAAGTGATCAGCGCGCGAGGGACCGGGAAAGGGCGTCGATGAACGCATCGACGTCTTTTTCGTCCGTTGCGTGGCCGAAACTCACGCGGATGACGGACCGAGCCCCCTGATCGTCGAGGCCCATGGCCTTGACGGCGCCGGACGCTTCGCGGCTGCCGGATTTGCAGGCGGAACCGGCCGCGACCATCACGCCTTCTCGGCTCATGAGCAACACGATCCAATCGTTTTCCTTCCCGATGCACTCCAAAGCGAGGATATGCGGCGCGACAGGCGAATCGGCGGGCATGATCTGCCTCGCTCCCGCGGGCAATCGCCCGAGCAGCGACCCGCGGAGCTTCCGATAGGAGGCGATCTCCCTTTCTCGAGCGGCCACGAGAGCCGAGGCCGCGGTGCCGAATCCGCTGATGCCGAACGTGTTCTCCGTCCCGGATCGCCGCCCGGACTCCTGCCCGCCGCCGGTAAGGATCGCCGAGAGATCCGATCCCCTCCGGACGACCAACGCTCCCACCCCCTTAGGGCCGCCGATCTTGTGGGCGGAGATCGTGAACAGGTCGGCTTTCGCGGTTGCGAACGTTACGTCGGTCGAAACGATGGCCTGGACCGCGTCCACGTGGAACATCGGGCGCGAGACCGAACGCCTCAAGGCCGCACCGATCGCTTCGACCGGCTGGCGGCTGCCGACCTCGTTTGAAACGGCGGTAATCGACACTAGCGCCGTCTCGGGGCGGATCGCGCCCAGCACGTCCTCCACGCGGATGACGCCGTCGGTCCCAGGCGGGATGACGGTCAATTCCAAACCGCGCGCGACGAGCGATTCGAGCGTCTTGATGACGGATGCGTGTTCGAGGGCGGACGTGATGACGTGCGGCCTTCGGCCGGCATCGAGCAGCGGCTCAAGGACCCCGCGGATGGCCAGGTTATTCGCCTCGGTGGCGCCGGAGGTGAAGACGACCTCCGATACGTCGGCCTGGACCAGGTCGGCCACCTCCTTTCGCGCACGTTCGACCCTCTTGCGCGCTTCCTGCCCGAGCGCATGGATGGCGGAAGGGTTCGCATCGGGATGCCTTAAATGCGCTTCCAACGTCTTGAGAACCTCGGGGCGGAGCGGGGCGGAGGCGGCATTGTCGAGATAGGCGGCGTGCGTCATATCATTCGGAAGTCACTTCGGCGACCCACGGGAAAGACTTCTTGAGCAGGGGCTCGATGCCGAGCTTTAGGGTGACGGGAGCGAGCGCGCACGACCCGCAGGCGCCACGGAATCTCAAAGCGATCTTACCCGCCGCCTCATCGATTTCCCCGACTTCAATCTCGCCTCCGTGCGCATGCACGGCAGGACGGATCGCCTCAAGGATGGCATCGATGCGTTCGCGCATATCGTGCGAGGATAGCGGTTGGGGCATTTCCTGTAAAGCGCTTCACGCAGACTTGACAAGATGCCGCCGATAGGATATCCTCCACGGTCGGCTCGGCAGATAAGAAGGATTTGCCGAACGGACGCGTGTCCTTTCACCCGACCGCCGTCGGGACAGAGCAAGTGACAACATCTCCGAGCCGGACCCGTTTAACACGGGAAAGGAAAGGAGAGAAGACAATGGGTTCAGGCAATGGTTAATCCACTCGCCTAAAAGCATCACTTCAGAGGCCGCCTCTCAGGTGGCCTTTTACTTTTGTGGAAAAATGGAGGCTTGTAGCCAAGCCAAATCAAACATACTTTTGACCATCGTTGCCATTTCCTTGCTCTCAATTATGACGCCGACAAGCTTACCTTTGAGAGCAATCATTGCCACTTTATTACCAAAAACTGTTAGTTCGCCATGCATTGGGAACTTTTCTTTAGGAATTCTTCTAAACTCCCAAAGATGCTTTGTAGTTTCAGAAGGCTGCTCGTGGTTCTCAGAGGTGTAAATTGTTCGGCCCTTTATTTTTCTTTTAGCGAGCCTCTCATTATGTCTTTTCCAGTTTTCTTTTGGTAGTAGGTGTCGAAGATCATCAAAAGAGATGAAATCTTCGATTACAGCGACACTCGAATCAAAGAGGACTTCGCGCATCGCTTCCAGCCCCTCCTCGTTTTCATAAAATGAAACCTTTGGCCGCTCGCCAGACGAGGAAGATATGGCCTCTAGATCTGGTAATAAGTGTTTAATGACTTGCTCCTTCTCATCAAGAGCAATGCGCTCATTATGTATGATACGGTGAAGACGCTCCGGTTTCTCCGCAGTGTACATCACCTTCTTCCCTTTTTCAAACGTGCTCATTAACCCTTTTCTAAGCAGGGCTTCAACCATGACATACGTCGTAGCACGATTTACTTCAGCTTTGCGAGCAATTACCTGGACCGGGGATGGCCCAAGTTCAAGGCTAGCGAGATAAACTAGGGCCTCCTTGTCAGATAGGCCCAACTTCTGCAAATCTCTGGCAATCACTTTCATAAAAATCTAAATAGCCAAGGAATATTGTTATGTCTAACATAACAAACAAAATGCTATCTTACAAACTTCAGTTGCCCGGATCTCCAAGCAATATCAAAGAGCATCCTGATCGTGCTAGCTAGATCCGCGCTTTTGATAACAATACCAACCAGTTTTGGCGAATGAATAACGAGTGCAATAAAATTGCTAAAAATAGCAATCTCACCATAAGAATTAAAACCAGGACAATAAATATGTTTAATTTTCCAACTATCTTGCTCGATAGCAGGTTTAGAGTGTGCTTTTGGGTTATCAATGATGTTTATTTGCCTACCTGGTGTATTTCTCTTTTTTAGTCTGTAATCATGAACTATTCTTGTCTCTTCTGGTACCGATTCACGTACGCGTTCAGAGCACGCGATAACATCAACATAACTGGTTTTAGTTTCATAAATTAAAGCCCTGATGGCCTCTAGCCCCTCCAATCCCTCGTAGTACTTCACCTCGGGCTTCTCTCCCGCCATGGAAATCAGGGCTTCGAGACCGGGGAGGAGGGACTTCAAACCGGACTCGCGGGCGGCGAGCTTCTTTTTTTCTTCTTCGATCAGCCTGATGAGCTGGGTAGGACGCTCTGCCTGAAAGAACTGCTTCTTGCCGCGCGTATGCGAGCTCATGAGCCCTCGTTTCACCAGGCCGCCGATCGCGACATATGCGGTGGGGCGGACGACGGCCGCCTTGGCGGCGATCTGTTGGGCCGTGGCGGCTCCCAATTCAAGAGCGGCCAGGTAGGCTTTGACCTCATTCTGGCTAAGTCCGAGGTCTTCAAGCTGTTTTTGGACGGATTCCATAACGTAGTCACAGCATAGCATCATTCCTCAAAAGTGTCAATGGCTTGACAGTTTTATCGTCGCTATGGTAGGCCTGATTCAAGATTTTCTTATCCACATCTCATGGACCATGTACACGCTTTCTGGGAAGACGCCGCCCCGCGCTGGGACGCGCTTCTCGCCGACGCGAACGCTTTCGTGAACCATCAGGAATCCTTCCGCCGCTTCCACTGGTTCCTGAAAAAGTCGCTCAAGATCGGAAACCGCACCAAATCCTATCGCCTGCTCGACCTTGGCTGCGGTACCGGCGAAGCCGCCTGGCCGCTTTGGAAGAAGGTCGCGTCCGTGACGTTCTGCGACCGCTCCCCTGCCATGTTGCGCGCCGCGCGCAACAAATACCCGAAAGGGCTTTTCGTGCGCGGAGATGCCGCCTCGCTGCCATTCCTGGATGCCGAGTTCGACGTGATCGTGTCGCGAGGAGGGATCCTCTCGCAGCTCGACCCCGAATATGTCCCGCACGCCCTCGCCCATCTTTGGCGCGTCCTGAGGCCTCAAGGCCATGTGCTTTTCGATTTCCTGACCGACCCCGCCCTTTGGCCAGGACCCGTCACTGCCTACCGTACCGGTTGGAAGAGGACGGAAATGGAGGCATTGATACGCCGACACCTGCCCGGAGCCGTCGTCGCCGCCTATGACGGCACGAACGCGCATGCCATGAACCGGCTTCTTCTGAAGAAAGCTTGAATATGACCAGGGAATTGACCCTTCCCGTCGATTACGCCGCCGCCCGCGAGGCACTGACATCCAACTGCCCTGCCCCACGGCGTTCCCAAATCGACGACACCCTCTTCCGGCGTTCGGACGGAGTCCTGGCCCGCTTGCGGCGCCAGGATACGGTCACGCGTTTGAGTTGCACCCGTCCGGACCTGGAACTCCCGAGCCCGCCCGAAACCATCGTCCTGGACAACGAGGCTTGCCGGCGCCTGCTTGACCTCCTTGGTTTCGAAGCGGTCGACCGCGTCCGGTTGGCCCGGGAAACCTGGCGGTCCTCGCAGTATCTCTTGCATCTCGACCGGGTCGATGGCCTGGGCGATTTCATCACCCTGCAAGCTTCCCAAGGCGCTTATGCGCCCGCGGCGTATAGGAAGATCGCCTTGAAATTCCTCAAATCCCTGGGGATTTTCCCTCTCCAGGAAGGGGTTGACAGGTCTGGAGACCTCCCCTATACTGCCTCCATCACGAGCGCGGCCTCCGCGCCGTCCTAAACGACTCACGTATGGCAACAAAAAAAGCAGGCGGCTCTACACAGCTGGGACGCGATTCCATCTCCAAGCGTCTTGGCGTGAAGCTGTTCGAAGGCGCGATCGCCAAGATCGGGGCCATCATCATCCGCCAGCGCGGGACCAAGTTCCACCCGGGACACAACGTCAAGCGCTCGGGCGATGACTCCCTCTTCGCCACCGCTCCCGGCAAGGTCCGGTTCGAGACCCGCAAGGCCCGCCGTTTCGACGGCACCCTCAAGGCTCGCACCTACGTCCACGTCGACGCCAAGGCGTAAGAAAAAACCGGCTCTCGAAAGAGGCCGGTTTTTTCGATGTTCACTTCCCGATCGCCGCCTTGATGAAGGCGTTGAAGAGCGGGTGCGGGTGGAGAGGGCGCGATTTGAATTCGGGATGGAACTGGACGCCGACGAAGAACGGGTGATTCTTCAATTCGACGATCTCGACCAGGCGGCCGTCGGGCGAGGTGCCGGAGACGATCAGGCCGGCCTTTTCCAGGCGTTCACGGTAGTCGTTGTTGAACTCGTAGCGGTGGCGGTGGCGTTCGGAGATCTCTCGCTTGCCATAGGCGTCGCGGGCGTGAGTCTTGGGAGCGAGCAAGCACGGATAAGCCCCCAAGCGCATCGTGCCGCCGTATTTGCCCTTCCGCACGATCGCTTCCTGATCGGCCATGATGTGGATGACCGGATGCGGGGTCGCGGAATCCACTTCGGCCGTGTTGGCACCTTCCAGGCCGGCCACGTGACGGGAGAATTCGATCGTGGCGAGCTGCATGCCGTAGCACAGGCCGAAGTACGGGATCTTCTTCTCGCGGGCGTAGCGGATGACCGCGATCTTGCCCTCGACGCCGCGGCTGCCGAAACCGCCCGGCACCAAGATGCCGTCGTACTTGGAAAGTTCCTTGAGCTTTTCCGGATGCGTCTCGAACTCGGCCGCGTCGAGCCAATCGAGCTGCGGATCGACGCCGTTGTGCCAGGCCGCCGCCTTGACCGCCTCGATGACGGAGATGTAGGCGTCGGTCAGGTTGAAGTCCCCGCTCGAGAAATACTTGCCGACGATACCGATCTTGACCGGCTTCTTCTCGGCGTGGATGGTCTTGACCATCTTGGCCCAGTCCTTGAGGTCGTTCCGCTGCCGGGCGCGCAGGCCGAACTTGGAGAGGATGCGCTTGCCGACCTGATCGCGCTCGAAGTTGAGCGGCACGTCATAGATGGACGGCGCGTCCGGAGCGGAAATGACGTCGCGCTCGTCGATGTTGCAGAACTGCGAGAGCTTGCGCTTACGGGGCTCGTCGAGCGGGCGGGCCGCGCGGGCGATGATGAAATCAGGCTGGATGCCGGCCGAGTTGAGGGTGCGCACGGCGTACTGGGTCGGCTTGGTCTTCATCTCGCCGATGTTGTACGGGATCGGCAGGTACGAGACCAGCACGAACAGGACGTCCTTGGGATTCTTGAGGTGCATCATGCGGGCCGCCTCGAGGAACAGCACGTTCTGGTATTCGCCGACGGTGCCGCCGATCTCGATCAGGCAGATGTCGGCGTGTGCCTCCTTGGCCGCGCGCTTCACCCGGCGCATGATCTCCTCCGGCACGTGCGGCACCACTTCGACCGTCCGGCCGCCGTATTCCAGGTTGCGCTCCCGATCGATGACCTCGCGGTAGATGCGCCCGGTCGTCATGTAATTGACCGAGGTGATGTCGACATCAAGGAAGCGCTCGTAGTTGCCGATGTCCTGATCCGTCTCGTCGCCGTCTTCGGTCACGAAGACTTCCCCGTGCTCGACGGGGTTCATGGTGCCCGCGTCGACGTTGATGTAAGGATCGATCTTCACGGCCGTCACCTTGAAGCCTTTGGATTGAAGGATCCGTCCGATCGAGGCGGTCGCCGTGCCTTTTCCGACGCCGCTCATGACGCCTCCGACGATGAAGATGAATTTGGACATGGCAGGGAGTTTAGGGACGAGGTTTGTCGTTCCGGTGCGGGTTCGGGGGACGCGGCGCGGAAGCCGGGGGCTGGCGCACGCCCAGGGCGATCAACGCCTTCTCGAGCACCGGACGGACGTCCTCGTAGCTCGATTTCTGCAGCGCCTCGCGCGGGTCGACCCAGGCGATCTGCCGGATCTTCTCGTTCTTCTGGGGCGAGCCCCATTCCCCCGCCGGGACCTCCATCAGGAAGTAATGGACGAACTTGTGGACCAACATGCCCTTGCTGCCGACGCGATACTTCTCGCGGAACCAGAAGTCGATGGTGCCGAGCGGCTGACGCAATTTCAGCCCGCGCAAAGCCATCTCTTCGGCCGTCTCGCGCAAGGCGGCCTGTTCGATCGTCTCGCCCGGTTCGACATGCCCCTTGGCGAACGTCCATTTGCCGAACGGATCGAGCATGAGCGACATCTTCAGGCCCTTGCGGGTGCGCTTGTAGACCACGCCGCCGGCCGAAATCTCGACCTGCACGCGCGGAGGCCCTTTCCTGCGCCCGCGACCCGGACGATGCGGCGGTTTGCGGTGGATCGGTTCCATATCACTTCTTGGAGACCGGCGGGGTCTTGGGCGCCGGCGGGATGATGCCGTCGAACCAGGCCTTGGCGGCGTCCATCTGCGGGTCGCGGTCCTCGTCGAAATCGTCGGCCGTACGGTCGACCGCGTAGTCCGGCGTGATGCCATCGATGTCGATGTTGTTGCCCTTGGGCGTCAGCCACTTGGCGATCGTCAACTTGACGGTCGAACCGTCCTTGAGATCGATCAGGTCCTGGACGGAGCCCTTGCCGAAGGTCTGGGTGCCGAGCAACTTGCCCTTGCCGAGGTCTTGAAGCGCTCCGGAAAGGATTTCCGCTGCCGAAGCCGAACCGCCGTTCACGAGCACCAGCGTCTTCATGTCCTTGAGGCGCCCGCGGCCGGAGGCGCGATGCTCCTGGACCGTGCCATCGGAAAATTTCTCGGAAACGACGACCTCGCCAGGCGCCCATTCGCCCATCATGCTGACCGCGGCCTCAAGGAAGCCGCCGGGGTTGTTGCGCAGGTCGAGCATCACCCCATCGACGCCCTTGGCACGGACTTCGCCCACGGCGTCGAGGAAGCGGTCGGACGTGTCGCTGTTGAAGCTCGTGACCGCGATGACGGCGACCGGCCTGCCCCTGGCGGTTTTCACGTACGAGACCTTGACGCTCTGGACCGTGATCGTGTCGCGGACGACCGTGAACGTCTTAGGCGTGGAGGAAGCGCCCCTCAGGACATCGATCTTCACGGCAGTCCCCTTGGCGCCGCGGATGTGGTTGACCGCTTCGTCGAGCGACATGCCGGACGCGTCGATCCCCCCGATCGCCAAGATGCGGTCCCCCGCCTTAAGCCCCGCCTTCTCGGACGGGGACCCCGGCAGCGGAGCGACGATCACCAAGACCCCTTTCTTGTCGCCGATTTCCGCGCCGATGCCTTCGAACTCGCCGGAAAGCTCCTTCGTGAAATCCTTGGACTCCTTCGGATCGAAGAAGATGGAGTGCGGGTCGCCCAAAGAAGCCACCATGCCGCGCAAGGCGCCGTAGAACATGGCTTTTTGATCGACGGGCTGCTTGGCGTACCGCAGCTTGATGACGTTCCACAGGTCCCAGAATTGCTTGAAATCGACCGTGCCGCCGGAACGGTCGGCACCTGCGTTCAGGATCTCCACCGAGCCGGACGCCGATGCCGTCGAAGAAGCGGCCTTGCCGGCGCCGAGATGATACCCCCACAAGAAGGAAGAGACGACGAAGACCGCCGCCAGGTACGCCCCGACCGCCTTGCGGGCACGGAGGCTCTCCGGCATCGGCATGCCGTTCCGATTGTCGTGTCCGTTCAGCATGGGAATCGCGATGAGATCATTCTTCCTCCCGGACGATTTCGGCTCCGACCTCGACGAAGCGCGCTTCGATGCGTTCGTAGCCGCGGTCGATGATTTCCGCGTCATGCAGGATCGTCTCCCCGTCGGCCAGGAGGCCGGCCAGGAGGAGCGTCGCGCCCGCACGCAGGTCCAGGCTCCTGATTTCCTTGCCATACAAGGACGTAGGGCCGGTGATCAGGGCCTGATGCGGGTCGGAAATCACGGCGTTCGCGCCCATCTTAACAAGTTCATCGATGAAACGGAACCGACCGTCGTACAGGGGTTCCTGGATGAGCGTCGTGCCGATGCACTGCGTCGCCAGCACCCCGAACGGCGCCATGAGGTCGGTCGGGAATCCGGGGTACGGGAGGGTCTGCAGTTTCTTGATGGCCTTGAGGGTGGACGGAGCCGAGACCTCCGCCCAATCCGCGCCGATCTCCACGCGCGCGCCGGTGCTTTCGAGCTTCTGGATGACGATGTCGAGATGGTCGGGGCGGATGCCTTCCACGCGCAAGTCGCCGCGCAAGAGCGCCGCCGCCACCATGAACGTCCCCGCCTCGATCTGGTCGGGGATGATCGAATACTCGGTGCCGTGCAGCCGATCGACGCCGTCGATCGTGACCGTATGCGTCCCGAGTCCGGAAATGCGCGCGCCCATGGCGTTCAGGAAATCGCCGAGGTCCTGCACGTGCGGTTCGGCGGCGGCCAGCTTGATGACCGTGCGGCCCTTCGCCAGCGCGGCGGCCATCATCACGTTCTCCGTAGCCGTCACCGAGAACTCCGGAAGCACGATCGTCGTGCCGACGAGCTTTTCGGCCTTCAGGCGATACGCGTCTTCGAACGTCTCGCAGGTGGCCCCAAGCTTCTCCAGGGCGGTGATATGCGCGTCGAGCGGGCGGTTGCCGAGGATGCAGCCGCCAGGTTCGGTGAACTCGACTTCCCGGAACCGGGCGAGCATCGGCCCCAAAAACAAAACCGACGAACGCATGCTGCGCATCGCCTTGCGATCCAGCGTCGCGGGGTCGGCGCCGTGCGCCTCGATCCTCAGCTCATGATCGCCGGTCCACTCCGCCTTGATGCCGAGACTCCTCAGGATATCCAGCATGCGCTCCACGTCGCGGATGCGCGGGATGTTCCTGAGAAGGCACGGCTCGTCGGTGAGGAGCGTGGCCGCCAAGATGGGCGTGGCGGCGTTCTTCATGCCCGCGACCCGGAGCCGGCCCCGCAGTTTTTTGCCTCCTTGAATTCGAAGCCGGCTCATAGTACGATTATCCGGAGATAGCGTACTCCGATATGCACCTGCGCGCAAGACGGATTCTCGGCTGGGCGTTCATCGCCAGCTTCCTGCTCATCGCCCCGGCCATCATCTTTTCGACGGCCGGGTATCGTTATAATTTCGGCAAGCGCCGTATCGAGCGGACCGGCGTGATGGTCCTGGAAAGCCGGCCGCAAGGGGCATCGATCTTCCTGAATGGCGTGCTGCGGAAAGAGACCACGCCGGCGCATCTGTCCGGCCTGCTGCCTGGGACCTATGACGTCCGCGTCGAGAAGCCCGGTTATCATGCCTGGGAAAAGAACGTGCCGATCGAGAGCCGATCGACCTCTTTCGTGACACAGATCGGCCTGTTCCGCCAGACGCTTCCGACGCTTTACAGCCCGATGAGCAAGCCGATCCGTCCGGCATTCTCGCCTGATGGCCGTTACGGCGCCGCCATGACCGAGACGTCGTCCGGTTCCGAATTGGCGATCATCGACCTCAAGACCGGCAAAGCCGTCCTCCCCTACCGTTCGAGCGCCGAAGCGGAAACCTTCAGGCTCTCCTGGTCCCAAGACGGGAACTGGCTGCTCATCGCCCATGAGGAGAAAAAACCTTCCTTCCTGCTTTGGGGGGCACGTTCGCCGGAGCATGTCAGGGACCTCCGGACGGACCACGCGGCGCTCGCGTTGGAACATGCCGATTGGGAAAAGGGGGCGTCACGGCTCCATGGACAGGCCGGCGGCACGATGTACGCCATCGTTCCGGAAACGCTCGAGGCGACGCCGGAAGGGCCGTCGATCGATGAAGCGATCGTCGCCGACGGCGACGTTTACGGCATCCAAGCCGGGCCTCCGGCGCGGCTCGCCCGGAGGAAGCTGAAGGCCGATACCTTCGAACCGATCGCCGAACTTCCTTCCGCGGCGTTCCATCCGTTCCCGGATTCCGACGGGCACGTCGCGTATGCGTCGCCCGCCGGAAACGATTTCTTCGTCGTCGATCCTTCAGGAGACCGTCCGAAGGCGTTCGAGACGCGCGGAAAAGGCGCCGCCTGGTCTTCGGACGGGACGAAACTCCTTTACTGGAGCGATTTTGAGGTCCGTATCCGCGACACGAAATCCGGTTCGGACGACCTGATCACCCGCCTAAGCGAGCCGATCGGATCGTCCGCTTGGCACCATCCGGAGTCAGGCGTCATCTATGCCACGGGCTCCGGACTATCCGCCGCAGAGGCTTCCGACCGCTACGGGCGCCTGACCGTGCCGCTCGCGACCTTCACCGTCATCGAAAAATTCGCCATCGATGCCACGGGCGATACGGCTTACGTTTTCGGGGAAAAAGAAGGCCGGACGGGACTATGGAAACTGCGGCTCAAGTGACGTTTCAGATCTCCACCACCGCGTTGTCGCCTATCACCAGCTTGTGGCCGAGAGGCAGGGTGTCATGCGCCGAGCTGACGGTCGCGTTCATGCCGATCAGGCTGTCGACGATGCGTTTTGAACAATTGATGTCGACGTAATCGAAGACGACGGAATGCTCGATTTCGGTGTTATAGATCTCGACCTCGTTGCCGATCGAAGTGTAGGGCCCGACATATGAGTTCTCGATCCGGCAGCCGTCACCGATCACGACCGGCCCGCGGATGAGCACGCGCGGGCCGATGATCACGTCCTTGCCGATCGAAATCTTGCCTTGCAGGACCGCTCCAGCCTCGATCCCGGCTCCTGTCCGGGAGCCTTCGGCCATCTCGCCGAGCAGCAGCTGATTGCCCTCCAGCAGGTCTTCCGGCTTGCCCGTATCCTTCCACCAGCCGGTGATCTCCTCGTAACCGACCGCCTTGCCGTTCTCGATCAGCCAGGTGTGGATGTCGGAAATCTCGTATTCGCCCCGTTCTGACGGCTTGATGTGCCCGAACGCCTCGAAAAAATTACGATCGTAGACGTAGATGCCGGTCACGGCGTAGTCGCTCTTGGGCTGCGAGGGCTTCTCCTCGACGCGCACGATGCGCCCGTCCTTGAGCTCCGGCACGCCGAAACGCTGCGGATCCTTCACGCGGGAGAGCGCCAGCACGCAGTTGAGCTTCTCCTGCTCGAACTTCTCGACGAAGCGCTTGAGGCTGCCGAGGATGATGTTGTCGCCCAGGTAGAAGATGAACGGCTCGTCGCCCAGGAAGTCCTTGGCGTTGTTGACCACGTGCGCGATGCCGAGCGGACCGCCCTTCTGCTCGATGTACGTGAGGCTGACGCCCCACTTCGAACCGTCGCCGCAGGCCCTCTGGATCTCCTCCTCGCCGGGATTGACGCTGATGCCGACCTCCTTGATCCCGACGTCCGCCAGTTTCTCGATGGCGTAAAAGATCATCGGCTTGTTGGCCAACGGGATCAGATGCTTGTTGATGGTATAGGTGATGGGCCTGAGGCGCGTCGCGCGCCCGCCAGCCGTGATCAAGGCTTTCATATCGATTTCACCCTAACAAAAAAGCCCCGAAGCGTAAAGCCTCGGGTTATGCCGCTGGCCGGTTCAGCGCGGCGAGAGCAGCGCTCGGGCGAACCAGTACGCCAGCAGGGACCGCGTGAAGCCGCAGACGATCGGGCACTCCGCGCCCCGCATCATCATCGACAAGACCTCCTCCTGCGAGTACCAGTCCACGCCGAGGATATTTTCGTCGGGGTCCGCGGTGCGCGCCGACCGCTCGGAAGTATCGACTTCGGCGACATAGAGATGGGCCGGCATCGGGGTGGACGCCGTGTCGCCCATGTGCGGCCCCACGTACGTCACGTGCTTGACGACGAAGCCCGCCTCTTCTTCCGCCTCACGTACGGCGGTCCCTTCATGGGACTCGCTCGGGACGATCATGCCGCGCGGAGCCTCAAGCATCGTGCGTCCGAGCGATTCGGCCCAACGGCGATCGGCGTCGGGATCGACGCCGACGGGCTCGAACGGCTTGTCCGCGGCGACCGACGGACGCCACACCTCGACCAGGCCGATCCGTCCCTGCTGATCGACGAGCAAGGTCGCCGCGCCCCCAGGCTCCCAAAAGAGAACCCTGTCATACACGGGCGTCCCATCCTTGTGGCAGATCGCCACGTGGACGACCTGCAGCCGCAACCTGCCGTTTTCAAGCACGACGCTTCCGGCACCCGGTTTCCATTCGGGCCTCCTTCCGGAAGGCCACTCAGCCTGACCGACCTGACCCAGCACTCGTACCTTCATTTCGGCCTCCTGGTACCTGGAAACGATACCGGTGATACGTCATCATATTCGGAGGCGCGTGTCAATCAGCAAGCATGTTCGGTAAGAAAAAAGGCGTCGAGCGCCGCTCGACGTCCCGTAACGGGTCAACCCTCTCCAGCCTTGCGGAGCAGTTCGAGCACCTGGTCGGCGATGGCCCGATTAGCGGCCAGGATGACCGGGGTCTGCGACGCGAAGTCGTAGGCACGCGGTCCGAGATCCTGCCCGTCCCAATCGACCGCCACGCCGCCGGCACCCTTGACCAGCGCATAGCCCGCGCCGAGCTCATGCTGCTTCTGGCGGTCGCAGATATAGGCGACGGCCGTGCCGGAGGCGACCAGCGCCATCTCATACGCGGCCGAACCCGGATTGCGCAACCACCCTTTCTTTCCCGCGAAAGCGCGCTCGATCTTCGCGCGGTTCTCGGGGTAGTACATCTCGCCGATGACGATCTGCCGTCCGAGATCGAGCCTGTCCGGACCCTTCAGGCTGATAGGCGCGTCATTCAAGCACGTCATAGAGCCCTCAGACATCGGTCGGACCGACCAGTGGTCGCCGCTCCGCAGATCCACGATGACGGCCGTCAGGACGTCGCTGAATCGCGCCGCGTCCTTGCGCCTCAGGACCGTCACGCAGCTGGCGTACGGGAGCCCCAACGCGCCGTTGCGCATCAGATAGTTGAGGGAGCCATCGATCGGATCGACGCAGTACCAAAGCCCGCGGCCCAACGAATGCGCGGCCAGGTGCGGGTGCTCCGGCCGATGTTCGCCCAATCCTTCGACACTGACGCATTCAGCCGAGAATGAGGGGTCGGAAAACGCGTCGCGGAACCGCGCCCCAAGGACACGGTCCGCCGTGAGTTCCACATCGCCTTGCACTGCGCCGAAAGCGACGCCTTCGCGTTCGATCCGATTCCCATCGGACGACTTCGGCAGCCAGGATGGCGCTTGCCGGGCGATCCGAAAGATCTTGCCGGCATCGACGTGATGGCCCAGGACGTCCTCGCGAAGAGATGACATCGGTTCCTCCGGACCGAAAGAGCGGTCTGGCCGCAGTCCATCACGGCAGACGCCTTTTGTCAATGCCTTATCCCTACCCGACCTTCTCCACCGTGGCGCGGAATTCCTTCTTGTAGATGTCGACCAGGGCCAGGGTCACCGACAGCACGATCGGGCCGAAGAACAGGCCGAAACCGCCGAAAAGGCTGAGACCGCCCAGCATGGAGAGCAGGATCAGCATCGGGTGGATCTTGAGCCGCGAGCGCATGACCTGAGGCGTGAGGAAGTTGTCGACAAGCCCGATCACGAGCACGCTCACGGCTGCCATGATGAGGCCGCTCCAGAAACGCCCGACGGCGAAAAGGTAGATCGTGAACGGCACGGTCACGAGGGCGGTCCCGATGCCCGGCACGAAGTTGGTGAGCGCGACCATCGTGCCCCAGAAGATCGGGGTCGGGAGGCCGAGGAGGAGGAACATCAGGCCGCCGATCAAGCCCTTGATGAGGGCGATGACGAACTGCCCGAACGCCACGGCGCGGATGGCCTCGATGATGCGATCGACGATGACCGTATCGTCCTGGGCGCTCAGGGGGGAAAGCTCGAGCACCGCTTTCTTGAACGAAGCGCCGTCCTTGAGCAGGTAGTACATGCCCAGGAGGGTGATGACGAACCCGAGCACGAAAAAGAGGGTGTTGGAGAAGATGGCGACGATGTTGGAGGTCAGGCCGACGACGAACGGCTGGACGTAGCTGGCCAGGTCGCTGACCGCGCGCGCGGCTTCGGAAGCGATCCTTTCCGCCTGGACCGGCCCGACGACGCGCGCCAAGGCCGAGGAGAGGTCGTCGAAACCGATCTGCCCGCGAAGCCGCCCGTAAAGGGAAATCGCCTCGCTGGCCAGGCTGCCGACCACGAACATGAGCGGCACCAGCACGAGCATCAAGGTCAAGAAGACCGTGGAGAAAGCGGCGACGGCCGGGTTCCGGAAATGCGCGAGCAGTTTCCGGTAGACCGGCTGCATCAGGACCGCCAAGATGGCGGCGAAGACCATCAGGCTGAGGTACGGCCGGAGGACCAGGAACGTCACCACCAATCCGAGGACGAAGATCCCCAGGAAGAAATAGAGCTGCAGCCGATGGTAGTTCATAGTCAAGCTACTTCATCAGGTTCAGCTTCTCGACCGTTTCCGCCTCGGTCCTGCGGAGGATGGCGCCAGCCTCTTCCGATTCCAAGTTGCGCTTCAGCTCCGACAGGATCTCCGCCAGCCGTTCCTCGATAGGCCGCAGGCGGATGCCTTCCTTTTCCAGCTTGGCACCGGAAAGCACGCAGTCGACGCGCTTGGCCAGCGTCATGCGGTTCAGCTCGTCTTTGGAAATCTTGGTGAAGGCCATCTCGGGCTTGAGATGCCGCTTCAGCGCTTCCGCGATGCGGTACGGCGTCGTGATGCCCGGGTTCACGACGTTATAAAGGCCGGTCGCATCCTTCTGGATCAGCTGCCAGCTGACCTCCAGCAGGTCCTCGACGATCGTGCAGGAGTTGGGCGTGTCGATGAACTTCGAGTAGGTCAGCATCTTGATGAGCGCGTTGCGCGGGCTGACCATGGCCGACAGGAGCTGGCGCGGACGGAGCACCAGCACTTTGAGGCTCCCCCGCCGGGCCCGTTCGCTGAGGAGGTTCTCGGCCCAGACTTTCGTCCAAGAGTAGTAGCAGAGCGGATGCGGGGCGTCCTCTTCCGCGTGGACGTCTTCGGCGGTCAAGCTCTCCTGCACGCAGCCGCTCGAGATGTGCAGCAGGTAGATACCGCGTTCCTCCGCCGCCTTGGCGACGACATCCGAACCGAGCGTGTTGACTTCGAAGGCTTCGGTCCTGTTCATCTCGCACCAGTCGATACTGGTCTTCCCGACGGTGTTCACGATCAGGTCAGGCTGGGCGGCGCTGATGGCGCCGGAGACGAACGCCTCGTCCCGGATATCGCCCTGCGGAGCGTCGACCATGCAGCCTTTCGACTCGAACCAGGCCCGGTAAAGGCTGCCGAGCTGGCCGCGACCGAAGATCAGGACTCGGGAGGGCGTCATGCGTTTCACTTCAGGGTTTCTTTATAAAAGGCGTCGTAGTGGCGCTGGTATTCCCCGCTCTTCACGCGCCTCCACCATTCGGGGTTGTCGCGATACCAGAGGATCGTCTGCTGGATGCCGTCTTCGAACGGGACGGATGCCTCCCAGCCGAGTTCAGAGCGGATCTTGGAGGAGTCGATGAAGTAGCGCCGGTCGTGGCCGGGACGGTCCGGCACGTAGGTCTTGAGCGATTCCGGCTTGCCGAGCGTCGAGAGGATGATGTCCGTGATGTCCTCGATCGACTTCTCCACGCCGGTACCGATGTTGTAGATCTCCCCGAACCTCCCCTTCCGGAGGATCAGGTCGACGGCAGCGCTGTGGTCGTCGGCATGGATCCACTCGCGCGTGTTCCTGCTGCTGCGGAAGAGCGGCAACGGCTTGTCTTCCATCGCGTTCGTTGCGAAAAGCGGGATGAGTTTTTCCGGGAACTGGTGCGGGCCGTAATTGTTGCAGCAGCGGCTGATCGTGACGTCCATGCCGAACGAATGGGCATAGCAACCGACGACGTGGTCGGAACCGGCCTTGGAGGCCGCGTAGGCCGAACGCGGGTTCAGCATGTCCCCTTCATTGAACGCCCGGTCTTCTTCGAGGCCGAGATCGCCGTAGACTTCGTCGGTCGAGACGTGATGGAAACGCTTCACCTCCGCGCGGCGGCAGGCCTCGAGCAGGACTTGCGTACCAAGGACGTTGTTGAGGAAAAAGGCGTGCGGGTCGAGCACGGAACGGTCGACATGGGATTCGGCGGCGAAGTGGACGACGGCATCGACCCCGTCGAGCGCGGGCAGGAGGTCGTTCGTCACGCAGATATCGCCCTTCACGAAGCGGTACCGGGGGTCGTTTTCCACGTCGCGAAGGTTCTCGAGATTGCCGGCGTACGTCAGCTTATCGAAATTGACCACCTGGTCTTCCGGGCGGTTTTTGAGCAGGTGACGGATGTAGGCGGAACCGATGAACCCGGCGCCGCCGGTGACCAGGATGCGCATAGCTTCACCTGGAACATTACCCTCCCGGAACGCCGAGGTCAACCTATGACGCAGGACCTATCCCAACGCCGTCTTGAGTTTTTCCGCCACCTCCTGCATCTCCCCTTCCGCGTAGGGTTTGCCGTGCCAGAGCTCGTAGCCATCGCCTTCGAAGCGCGGCATGACATGCAGGTGCATGTGATCGACCAGCTGCCCGGCCGCGCGGCCGTTGTTGACGCCGATGTTGAAGCCGGGAGCCTGGAGCGACCGCATGACGGCTTGCCCGACGCACTTGGCGACCACGGCGATATCCCGAAGGGACGCGTCATCGGTCGAAGCGTAGTCGGCGGCGTGCGCGCGCGGCACGACCAGCACGTGGCCGGGATTGACCGGCTTGATGTCGAGGAAGGCTACGACCGTTTCGTCCTCGAATACGACGGCAGCGGGGATCTCCTTGCGGACGATCTTGCAGAAAAGGCAATCTTGCATAGTCATTCATTCTTGCGTAAAGCCGGCCATGCCAGCAGGACCGCGCACAGGATACCGCCGGAAGCGGCGGCGCGCCAGACGAGGCTGAGCGCGGGCGGCAGGAGCAGCCAGGCCGCGACGGCCAGCGCCAGCGACCCGAGCTGGATGAGCGCCTTGGTGCCCTTCGCGCGGCGGCGGTCCTGCGCTTCTTCCGTCCCGGGATGCGTCGCCATGACGGCGACGGTCGCGCACAAGACGAAGGTGAGCAGCCAGAGGAGGTTGAAGAAACGCGAGACGAACCCGCGTTCGACGGTTTCAAGGACGAGGCAGACGATCAGAAGCCCGGCGCCCGCGTTCCAGGCGTCGTTCATCATCTGATGCAGCACGGTCCTGTCGGGAGCGTTCATGGTTTTTTCTTGAAGAGATCGGACAGCCAGTCGAACCGTATCGGCGGGCGCTCATACTCGACTTCGACGCGGTCGATGCGGATCTTGCCGCCGATCTTCCGCATGGCCGGGGCCGAAAGCACCATCTGCACGCGGCCGTCGGAGGACGGGACTCCGTGCAAGTCGAAGGCGGCTTCGGCCACGCGCCAGCCACCGTCTTCTTTCGGGGGGAGATAGCGCGCGACGATCGCGTCGTATGGCGCCTTGGACAGATCGGCCTCCCATGTCACGACCGGAAACTCCGGTCCGAAGGGTGCGGCCCCGGGCGGGAGATGGAGATGCTCGCCTTCGGTGTCGAGCAAGGCGATGCGCTGGTGCGGCGTCCGTATGCCGACGAGCGTGACCGTGCCTGGCGCTTCAAGGTCGACGCGGTAGAGGCCCGGGCGCGCGCCGGAGAGCGTGAGATCGACCGTTCCGTCACCCGCATGCGTACGGGAGAGCAGGGTCTCCCCGTCCCGCACGAGCGAGACCTTCGCGGCCGCCTTCGCCGGGCCGCGCAGGCCCAGGGACAGCTCGAACGGACCGCCTTGCGCGTACACGTACATCTTGCGCGCCCCCGGATACGACACCGAAGCTTCGATCGGCTGTTCCTTCTTGAGCGGCGGAAGACGCAGGCCCCAGCGGACGGGATCGATGCCGATCACGGCGGCACGGTCGGAGGAACCTGACAGGATGTCCGCGGCGGACCGCCCGCTTGCCGTCCGTTCATAGACGCGCAGTGGCCCATCCTGCCGCGCTGGCCATCCGGAACGGTCGAGCATCGGAAGATCGATCGGCTTCAGGTCGAAAGCCCAGGCTTGCCGATCGGTCCGTGCGCCGAGCGCCAGATACGGCTGATCGCCTTGATACCGCACGCGCACGCGCATCGTATCGAAGAAGCGCGGCGTGGCCAGGTTGAAGTAGACCGGCTCCGAAACGACATCGGAAAACCAGGCGTCATCAGCGCGCGTCGGGACGGCGCGATCGAGCGGCGTGAATCCGCCGAAGAAACCCGACGGTTCGGCCGTCCGCCCGACGACGACGAGCCGTCCGGAAGGAGGGAGGTTGTTCCAGGCCAGCCAACCCAGCAGGCACGCGGAAATCGTGAACCACGCCAGGCGCAGCAAGCCGCGAAGGAAGAGGAGTTGTCCGTCAGGTCGGTTCATGGTCGCGTCTTGAAAATCGGATACAGGACCTCGCCGGCGATCGGCGACGCCGGCACCCCCAATCGCAAGCCTTTCTCCGCAGCCGTCGCAGAGAACATCCGCAGCTCCGCATCCGAAGGGACGAGCCCGTACCAATAGACGGGCAGGCCGTAGGTCAAAGACGTCGCGGCGGCGGCGAAGGATGACGCGTCGGTCGCCGGGATGATCCGAAGGCGTTCCGGCACGAGAAGCTTGTCGAAGCGGCCGGTCATCACGACCGCATCCGGCGGGATCGCCTGAAGCAGGACCGTTTTCTTGACGGCGTTCCCCCCCAGCGTCGAACGCACCGCAAGCAGGCTTTCGTCACCCGTGAAGACGGCCGATCGGATCGACAGGAGCGCCAAGAGCGCAGCCAGCGCTCCGGCGACCTGAGGACGACGGGCGGCATCGGCGATCCGCACGAGAGCGAGCGCCGCGAACGGGATGGCGGCCACGTAGGCGGGCAGGAAGTAACGGACGTAGGAGGTGCCGATCGTGACGGCGGATGGATCGAAGCGATCCATCACCTGCCAGCTGCCGTAAAAGACGGCGAGCCAGGCGGCGGTGACGATGGCGGCAAGGGCATAGGCCTTCTGCTTCACATCGGCCTTCCGGAATGCCAGCGCCCACCAAGCGAACCCGGCGGCCGCGAGCAGCGTCTGCCACCAGAAGAGCGAAAAGCCGTAGGTCCAGAGGTGCGTCAGGATCGATCGCGGATGGAAGCCGAACGGCAGCGAGGGCGGAGCGAGGCGCGCGCCCGATGCCGCGACGGACGCCGAAGAGGCAGCGGGTGCGACATAAGCCGTCCTGAACGGCGAACCATAAAGGCCCGCGTTGAGGAACAGGAAGATGAATGCCGGAACGGCCGCGCCGCAAAGGGCCGTGGCGAACCTCCGCCAACGGTCTTTCCCGACGAACGGCAGGAAAGCGAGGAACGCCGGAATCGCCCATGCCGCCTCGGAGGCGCGCGTCACGATGGCCCAGCCGAAAAGGAAGCCTCCGAGGAGATCGTCGAGGTGTCCGCCTTGGCCGAACCACCGAGCGCCCGGACGCAAGGTGAAGGATGCGGCCGACAGGATCAGCAGGTCGAGGCAAAGCTCGTTATGGAAAAGCCCGCGCGCGCCGTAGTAGAGCACCGCCGGATGCATGAAGAAAAGGACAGCGGCCCAGAATCCCGTACGACGGTCGAAGAGCCTGGAGACCAGCCCGCCGAACGCCAGCCCTGCCAAGGAAGTGAACAACGGCGTGATGGCGACGAACGGCAGCCTGAGGATCGAATGCAGCGCCCCGAAGACGAGGATCAGGCCCGGAAAACTGCCTGGCACAAGCGCATCGCCCGAAACGGCCATGCTGCGCGGATGGATGGCACCCGCTCCTAGCCCGATCATCACGTCGCGGACTTCGAGCGGAAGGCCGACCGCTACGCGCTTCGCCCAAAAAGCGTTCGCCGTCTCGTCCGGAGAATTCCAAAGGCCTCCGACAGGTCGGCCGAACCAGGCCGCCAGGAAAAAAAACAGGGCGGCGAGGGGGGCAAGGAGGAACCGGCGACCATCCCTCATACGCCATGTGAAAACAGGCTGCCGACGGCCAGCAGCGCCGCCAGCACGAACGCGGCGTAGGAGAAGGAAGCGACCGGCGCAGAACCGGTCTCGAGGAACGCCAGGTAAAGCGCGACTCCGGCGACCTGAGAAAGCATCTTGAACTTGCCCCACCAGTTGGCCGAAACGATCACGCCCTGCCGCTTGCGCCAGTACCCCCCGATCAGGAAGGCGGCCTCCAACCCGAAGACCACGGCGATCAATCCGGAAGGGAACGCCCGAAAGAGCAGGAGGACACCGATGGAGCCGATCAACAGCTTATCGGCGACAGGGTCCCACAACATGCCCCAAGAAGTGACCTGATCGCGGGTACGCGCCAAGGACCCGTCGATCATGTCGGTAAAAGCGACGACCAGGAACAGCGGGAGGCCGGGAGCGTAGGAGCGGCTCCAAAGCAGCCACACGACCGCCGGGGTCAGCAGCATGCGAAGGATGGTGATCTGGTTCGGTGTCACCCAGGCCGGAATCAGCTTAAGGACCGTGGCGGCCATCAGCCGGTCATGCGGGTAAATCTTGCTTGACATGCGTATGCTACAATCTAACCATGAAACCGCTCCATTCTACCATCGTCGCGTCAGCGGGAGGAGTGCTGCTTGCCGCGGGACTGGCCTCTGGCCGCCTCTCCTTGCTGCTGCCGGTAGGAGGTTTTTTGCTGATCTCAGCGATGAGCGAGACGCTCGGACGTATGCTCTTTCCGGAAGAGCGGCCGTTTTTCCGCTGGATGTTCGGCGTGCTAGGAAGCCTGGCTCTCATCAGCGTCGCCGGAACGGTCGTGTACGATCTTCGCAAGCTTGACGCGATCGGATGGTCTTGGATCGCAGTCGCGCTGCCATGGGCGGTCTTCGCCATCTCCCCGATCATCCGCCCACGACGGACCGTGGAGGCATCTCCTGCCGTACATCAGGTCGAAAAGGCCGCCCCGGAAGATTCGCTTTCGGCCATCCTCCTGCTCGTCGCCATAGGTGCGGACGCGGCCGCCTTGCGCTGGCTCTCCGGCGCCCGCACGGACATGGCGCTCCGTTCGCCGTGGGAAACGGTGCCGGCCATCTACTTCCTCTGGATCGTCCTCGCCACCTTCTGCCTGGTCGTCCTCAGCTACCGCCGCCGCTATCCGCACCTGACGCTCGCTGCCGCATCGCTGCATCTCTTCGCCATGCTGTCGCCGGCATTGATCGTCTACGGCATCGGATATGGATTCGACCCATTCGTCCACCAGGCGGCGGAACGCCTGGTCGCGGCGGTCGGGGTCGTGATGCCAAAGACTCCTTATTACATCGGCCAGTACGCGCTCGTGACGTTCCTCTCGAAAACCTTCAGCTTGCCGATCGAGGCGGTCGACCGCGCGCTCCTGCCTGCCATGGCCGCCCTGTTCCTCCCAACGGCCGCGACCTGGCTGCTGAGACGCGGGTTCGGGCTCCAGCGCGGGCTCTCGATCCTGTCTTCTTTCGGCATCCTGCTGTTGCCGATCGCTTCCTTCGCCTCGACCACGCCGCAGGGGCTCGGCGACCTGTTCTTCCTGCTGACGCTGCTCTTCGGCGCCGCTTGGCTGCACGCGCATCGTCCGCCGCTCGTCTTCATCCTCCTCATGGCCGCCGCCTCCGCGGCAGCACATCCGCTCGCCGGCATCCCCTCGCTCGGCGCCGCGGCGTTGCTCATGGCGGTCAAGCTCCGTCATGACGGCGCGCGGTCCGCCAGGCTCGGGAAGTTCGCCATCTTCATCATGCTGATCGCGGCATCCGCGGCTGCCATTCCGATCGTCTTCTCCTTCCAGCAGGGCGCGGGCATCGCTCCTCTCCGGACGGCGCTAGGCACGCCGGCCGCCGGATTGCTCGCAAGCATCCCATTCACCGTCCCAGGAATCGAGACGAGATACCGCCCGATCGTCGATTTCGCGCAGTTCGTGGATCGCGGAAGGGATTTCCTGCTCTTCGTCATGGCGGCCGCGGGCGCCTGGCTGCTGGGCCGCGGGAAAGAGCACCGACGGACCGTGCTGGCCTGCGGAGGGCTTGCGCTGGCGCTTCTGCTTGCGGTCGCCATCCTGCGTTCAGGATTCGTCTTCGATGACGTCATCGGGTACGAGCAGGGCAATTACGCCGCGCGCCTGTACGGCACCGCGCTCCTCGCGCTCTCCCCGCTTGCGCTCGCCGCTTTCGCCTGGTGGTGGCGCGCGCTCTCGTCGACCGATGCCCACGTGCGCTTCTTCCAGACGCTGTTCTTCGCCTGCGTCGCCGGCGCGCTCGCTTACGGATGGTTCCCGCGCCTCGATGAGTACGCCTGGAGCCGCGGTTACTCCCCTTCCGCGCACGACATCGCCGCCGTCCGATGGATCGACGCCCATGCCGCCGGGCCCTACGTGGTGCTGGCGGATCAATCCGTCTCCGCCGCCGCGCTGCACGAGTACGGTTTCCGCACGTACTACGGGCGCCAGTTCTATTATTCCATCCCGACCGGAGCGCCGCTGTACCAGCACTATCTTCAGATGGCCTATCATGGAGCCCCGCGGTCCGAAATGGAGGCGACCATGCGCGAAATCGGCGTCCCGACGGCCTATTTCGTCATCGGGAAGTACTGGACCGATGCGGCGTCCGTCATCGAAGCGGCGAAAAAGACCGCGGATGACTTCCAGGAAATCGACGGCGGCGAACTTTACGTCTTCCGATATTCAGCTTTCGGGAAATAGCGCACGGGCACGACGGGACCGCGATGACTGAACGCCGGATCCGTTCCGGCATAGAGACGCTCGAGGCGTTCGACGTGACGCCCGGCGCTCAGGAGTTCCGCTGAACGGCCGGCGGATGTCGATCGCCCTGACCAGGCGCCTTTCTCGTCGCAAGCGCGCCGCATGGCGGAGATGAGCGAGGCGACGCTGCCAGCCTCGAAAACCAGACCGTTCTGGCCGTGCCGCACCAGTTCGGCCGCACCGCCGATGTCGGCCGCGATGACCGGCACGCCGTACGCGAAACTTTCAATGACCACGTTCGGGGCGTTCTCGTAACAGAGCGATGGCATGACGGTGTAGTCGACCTTGGAGAACATCTCGTCGAATTGGGCCGGGTTGCGTTTACCGTAAAAGACGATGCGGACGTCCTTGCCGGCGGCGCGCATGGCCGACTCGGAGGCGGAACCGGCCCCGACGATATCCAGGCGGATCTTCGGCCGATCCTTGGCGAGCCGACGGAAAGCCTCGATCAGCAGCAAGAGACCCTTGTGGACTTCCAGC
This sequence comes from uncultured bacterium, assembly GCA_937900255.1. Lineage (GTDB taxonomy): Bacteria > Patescibacteriota > Patescibacteriia > SG8-24 > DYFX01 > DYFX01. The sequence goes on along the minus strand of CALCDZ010000004.1, from coordinate 170,190 downwards.
TGGCCGAGGAACAGGAACCGCGTCTCGACCGATGGCGTCCGCCCGATGCGCTTGGGCGCGGGCGCCGGGTTCGGCAAGAGGATCCTTTCGGATCGCGGGAAGAAACCGCGTTCCTCATAGAAACGCAGGAGGAATCTCGAGGGAGAGAGCAGCACGTCCGGCGAACCGAAAAGTCCACGGACGGTCGAGGCGAAAAACCTCGAGAACGGGTCGGCCACGCCAAAAGCCCTCTCCCCTCCTTTGAGGATCAGGCCGGACGGGACGGCCAACTGCACGTCATGCAGCGTATGGACATGGCGGATGCCCAGGCGCCTGATGATCCGCGGGATGCCGAAACCCAGCCCTTTGAGATTATGCGTATGGACGATATCCGGACGTTCGCGGCGGAGCGTCTCGGCCACGACCCGGGCCGAGGACGGATTCCGCAGGTCCCGCAGATGCCAAAGCAAGCGCGCGAAAGCGCCATGCCTTCCGATCTCGCCGTAGAAGAACAGGTTCAGCGGATAGAAGCGGTGCACGCGGATGCCGTCTTCGACGGTCGTCCGCACCTCGATGCTGCCGTCTTCCCGTACCGGTTCGGCCGTGATGACGGAGACGTCATGCCCGAGCGCGTGAAGCGCCCTGGCTTCCTGCTCGACGACGCGCTCGGCGCCGCCGCGCCCATGCGGCGGGTACAGGTTCGTGATGAAACAGATGCGCATGCATCAGGATTGTACCACATGCGCCGTTTACCCGCAGACCGTCTTGAGGACGGTACCCTCGACGACGGCGGCCGCATAACGCCCCATGACGCGTTCGCGTGCCGCAGCGCCCATCTCGCGGGCGTGCTCAGGGTCCGCGAGCATCGAACGCAACGCCGAAGCCAGCGCCGCGACGTCGGCGGGCGGGACGATCGATCCGGTGACGCCCGGCTCGATAAGGCTGCGGACTCCAGGAAGGTCCGAAACGATCGACGGCACCCCGCTCGCCGCCGCCGACAAGGTGACCAGGCCGAACGCCTCGGACCGGTCGATGGACGGCAGGACATGCACGACGGCTTCGCGCGTCAGTTCGGCCAACCGATCGTCGGTGACCCGTCCGTGGAAACGCACGCGGCCGCTGAGGCAGAGCGCCGCCGCCTTCGCTTCATACGAAGCGCGCGAAGCGCCGTCGCCGACGACTTCCAACATGGATTCCGGATATTCCTCGCGCAGTTCCGCGAACGCTTCGAGCAATACACCGACGCCCTTGAAGTAGTGTGCCGGATCCAAGGCGCCGACGAACAGGATCGCTCCCCTCTTTTTCCCGCCGGGACGGAAGCGGCCGACGTCCACCCCGAGCGGCGCTTCGGCGACGCGTGAGTCCTCCTTCAGGAACGCGATCTGCGACGAGGCCAGGTAATCGCGGCTCGTGACCATGATGGCGTCGGCCGCCCGCATGATCGGACGGAGCAGCAGGGCTCGATACAGCCGGAAGACCGCCCCGACGAAGCCGTGCCCGATCGTGTCCATGTGATACAGGATCGTCAGGCGCGCGCGGCGGCCGAACGTATTCTTCCAAAGCCAGACCCACTCGGCGCCGCCGAAGAACGGGTAATGCAGTTCGACCGCATCGAAGCCGCGCAGTTTCCAAAGGAGTTGCGGCATGACGGCGGCGTTCCCGATCCGGAGGAGCGGACGGATTCCCATGCCCGGAGCGAACACGGCGACCTCGTGACCCGCGCGGGCGAACAGCTCCGCATGCGCGGCAGCGACGTTGCCCATGCCGCCCTGATATGGCGGGAAGGTGGAGACGACGACGGCGACCCGCACAGCTACCAGACAAGGATGAACCGGGCCAGCGCCCAGTAAGCGGAAAAGGCGGGGTTGGCGACGCGCGTCAGCAAGGTCGGGCGCATCTGCTGGAAAAGGATGCTGCCCGTGAAGAGCGCGGTCGCGTCCCAGTCAGAAACCTTCCGAAGCGCCTGGGTCCGGGCGCGCGCGGCGAACAGCTTCCTCCAATTCGCCGCCTCGGCGAAGTAGGCGTACGCCCGGAGCTTCTCGCGCCACCACCCGCCCTTGAACGCGAACAACCAGAGCCCGATCTCCATCGCGAGGAGCGCGGGGAGGATCAGGAGCAGCGTCGGCCATCGGTACATGCGGAGCATGACGATGAAGCGATTGCGCTCCATCCAGAAGTATTTCTTGATGCTGCGCGAAAACTCGTACTTATGGTACACGACCGAGGCCGGCGCCAGCACGACGCGATGACCCGCCAGGCGGGCGCGCCAGGAGAACTCCAGGTCCTCGTGATACGCGAAAAGCTCCTCGTCGAGAAACCCGATCTCGCGCAGGAGCGAGGTCCGGATGAGCATCCCCGCCCCGCTGGCGTAGGCGATGTCACGCACCCGCAGCTTGGCCCGGGATTCCGGGGCATCGGCGCGCGTCGATTCGCCGCCGGCATAACCGAAGCCGAGGAAATGGATCTCGTTCCCGTAGGAGTTCAGGAACTCCGTCTTCGGATGCAGGCGCAACTGGCTCTGCACGATGCCGATCGCCGGATCGGCCTCCGCCACGCGCAAGGCTTCCTCCAAAAAACCTGGCTGGGCTTCAGTGTCGGGATTGAGCAGATACACGTAGTCATAGCCCTCCTCCAGCGCCAGGCGCATGGCTTGGTTGTTGCCTCCCGAGAATCCGAAGTTGTCCGCGTTCTTGAAGAACCGGCACGGGAATCCGCCTTTCGTGGACGCGCCATCGGGCGAAAGCAGTTCCCGCGCGATGAAGTCGCCGGAACCGTCCGGGCTGGCGTTATCGACGATCATGAGCGTGGCAAAACCGGGCGCCAGGCCGGCCCGTTCGACCGCGGCGAAACAGTCCGTGAGGAAGCGGCCATGATTCCAAGAGACGACGACGATGGCGGTACGCGGAGTTTCAGCGCCCATGCGGTGGTTCTTTGATGTCCTTGAGCGCCAACTCGCGAGTGAGCGCGGTGATCTGCCTCTCATGATCTTCCAAGCGGCTGAACAGCCGGAATTGCAGGTAGAACAAGGCGGCCACCGCCAGATAGACCACGACGTCCGCTCCGCGTCCGACGCCGAGGCGGCGCGCCAGGAACGAAGCGGTCTCCGGGCGCAAGACCACGGCGACGATCCCGGCCCATAGGAGCGACCAGATCAGGAGCTGGGCACGAGAAAGCCGGCCTCGGCGGAAGCGCGCGACAGCCGCGCCGAAACCGAAACAGGAGAAGACGACGAGGACCAGCTGGATGGCATTCATAGGCCTTTCAGTCGAGCAGCTTATGCAGGACGAGCTTGAAGGCGGTCTGAAGGCCGACCAGGAAGCTCTGGCCCTTGGAGAGCGAGTAGGCCGTGTAGACCGCTTCGATCGGGACCTCGGCCAGGCGCAGGCGCTTGTCGACGACCTCTTTCACGAACTCGGAGGAGACTTCCATGCGCGAAGACCGGATCTCGATGCGCTCGGCGGCGGCGCGCGTCATGGCGCGAAGGCCGCTTTGGCTGTCCGAAACCCAGCGCCGGAAGAGCAGGAACGTCAGCGCGTTCCCGAGCAGCTGGGCCAGGCGGCGCCTGACCGGCATGTTCCCCTTCCTTTCGAGCATGCGCGAACCGATGACGAAATCCGCATCGCCCGCCGAAAGCCGGTCGAGCGCGCGCTTCGCGTCCTCGGGACGATGCTGCCCGTCGGCATCCATGGTGGCGATGAGGTCGGCGCCGAGGCGCAGGGCGCCGGCAAGGCCGGTACCGAGCGCGCCCCCCAGCCCGCGATTGACGGCATGCCGCGCCACGACGGCGCCGGAGGAGGCGGCGATCTCCGAAGTGCGGTCCGATGAGCCGTCATCCACGACCAGCACGAGATCGGCGACCTGAAGCGCGCCGCGTACCGCTTCGGCGATCGTGCGCTCCTCGTTGTACGCCGGAATGACGATGACGCGTTTTTCCATGCTAGAGGTTCCTGGCCAAGCCCTTGGTGACGAGCGTGTATTCGACCGAGCGTTTCAATCCGTCTTCCAGGCGCACGAGCGGGATCCATCCGAGCTCGTCGACGGCCTTGCGCGTATCCGGAAGCCCGAGCGTCGACATGAACAGCAGGGGCGGCTCGAAGACGAGCTTGGAGGAGGAGCCGGTCATCGCGATGACGCGTCGGGCGACATCCGCCAGCCGCAGGTCCTCGTCGCCCCCGAAGTTGACCGGTCCGGGATTCTTGCCGTGGCGCATCAGGCGGAGAAGGCCGTCGACCAGGTCGGTCACGTACAGCAAGGACGTGCTGAAGCTTTCGTCGCCGTAGATGACCAGGTCCCGGCCGTCCAGCGCGTCGGCCACGAAGTCAGGGATCATCTCGCCGTCGCTGATCCGTTGGCGCGGGCCGTAGGTCCGGAAGATGCGCGCGACGCGGATGTCGAGCCCGAAGACCGAGGCGTACGTGAAGCAGGACGTTTCGGCGAACCGCTTGCCTTCGTCGTAGCACGCGCGCGGAGACGCGTGGTCGCTGACGCCGAGGTCCGTTTCCTTGAAGCGCCCGCCGTCGCGGCGGGGGCCGTACACGACCGACGTCGACGCCTGCAGCATCCTCGCCTTGTATTTGACCGCGAGGTCCAGGACGTTCCGCATGCCGACCGAGTTCGAAAGGAGCGTCTGGATGCGGAGGTTGTCGAATTTCTTGGCCGAGGTCGGGCAAGCCAGATGATAGATCTCCTGGACGCCGCGGACGTTCAGCTTGAACCGGTCGAGCTCGGGGAACGACTCGAGGTCGAACGCTTCGTTGATGTCGATCTTGAGGAACTCGAAATCCGGATTCTTGAGGAGCGTCTCGATGTTCGAGACGTCGGAAGAGATGAAATTGTCGATGCAGATGACCTGTCGGCCGTCCGCCAGCAGGCGTTCGCAGAGGTGCGAACCGATGAAGCCGGCGCCGCCGGTCACGACCGCTACGCGTTTCTCGTCGACCATAGAAAATAAGGCTGCCTTAAGGCTCCTACCCGACAGTCTACACGCCTAATTGCCGGTCGGCAACAGGTTCTTGTCGCGGTCGATGGAGGGAGAACGCTCGCGTTCCGCCACCGGGTCGTAGTCGAAATACGTGCCGATCGCCGGACCGATCCGATAGTTCACGAAGAACGCTTCGGAGATGTCGTCGATCTTCCGGTTCCAGTCCGGACCGTACAGCGCGGCGGCCGCGGCCTCGGACGTCACGTGCCGGAGCACGCCCCCTTTGGCGACCGCGTAGATGGAAGGATCGGATTGGATCTTGACCATGCGGGCGCCAGGCCGGTAGGTCACGTTGCCGCCGAGCGGAATGGTCGCCATCTCCTGAGCGGAAATCGTCCGGATCTGCGGGAAACCGGCGAACCAGGATTTGTAGATTTTTTCGTTCGGGAAGACGTAACGCCTGCCGTCCACGGCCAGGTAGTAGACGGCCGAGGAAGTCGGCAGCTTCACGAGATCGGTCGGCGAAGCCTTGGACGGCGCGCGCGACGGCGCGGGTTCAAGCCCGAGCTGGACGCGGCGGAGGGCGCGGACCGCTTCGGCGGCGTCGAGTTCCCCCGCGCCGAGGTATCCCGCATATCGGCCGTTCACGGCATCGATATTCTTGGCGGTGGACGTCAGGTAACCCATGATCCCGTCGGCGCGCAGGTTCGGATCCATCGAGGCGAGCAACGCGGCCGCGCCGGAGACGAGCGGTGCGGAAAGCGACGAGCCGGACCACCCGCCGCCATACGGCTGGTCGAATCCCCTGATGGCCGGGCGGAAGACTTGCGTCGCGTAGAAGTTCTCTCCGGGCGCGGAGAGGCTGATGCAGGAGGAACCGTAGCTCGAGAAGCTCGATTTGACGCCGGCACGGTCGAGCGAGGCGACGCCGAACACGATGCGCTCGTCATGGGCGCCGCGATAGCAGACGGGGTAGCTCGGATACTCGTTCAAGTCGCCTCCGCGTTCGGTATCGCCTTCGTTGCCGGCCGAAGCGACGATGAGCACGCCGGCGTCGTGCGCCTTGCGCAGCGCGTCGGCCAACGGCTGGCTGTAGCCCGAACCTTCGAAGCTGAGGTTGATGATCCTCGCGCCTTTGGCCACGGCATAGCGGACGGCCTTGATGACGGCGTCGGTACTGCCGTTGCCCTGGCTGTCGAGTACCCGCAGCGGCATGATGCGGACGTTCCAGGCGGCACCCGTCACGCCCTCGGCGTTGTCGCCGGCGGCCGCGATGATGCCCGCCACGAGCGTGCCGTGCTGGGACCCTTCTTGCTGCCCGCCGTCTTTCACCTCGGGGTCCGGGTCCGCGTCATTGTCGACGAAATCCCAGCCGTAGACGTCGTCCACGTAACCGTCCTTGTCGTCGTCGATGCCGTTGCCGGGAATCTCGCGCGGATTGGTCCAGATGCGGTCGCGCAGGTCGGGATGCGAGAGGTCGACGCCGCTGTCGAGCACGGCGACGGTCACCGACGGTACCCCTTTGGAAAAATCCCAGGCATCAGGCAGGTGCACGGCGTCGGCATACCATTCCCGATGGTACTGCGGGTCGTTCGGGATGGCGGCCGCGGCCGGGAGGGCGGGGCGCAAAAAACAGGCCGCCCCAAGAAGGACGGCCGCCAGGATCTTCTTCGGTGGAATGACGGCACGTGGGATCTTCATCATCCTCGACAAGTACAAGGAGTGTAGCACGCCTTATGGCACCGTCAATCGAGGCGACTCGATCGGCAATCCCGGCACGACCACGCCCGTGATAGGCGCGGCCGAGCCGACGGTCGCGTCGCTCCACTGGATGTCGTGATCTCCCAAAAGGCTCGCTTTCAGGCTCCATGCGCCCGGCGCGAGGCGATCGGTCGCCAACTCCAACGTGAAACGCGCCGTCTCTCCGGCCGCGATCACCGGTTCGTACCCTTCGGAAAAATCGTATGCGATCAAGCCGTAATCCTTGGGCGCGGAATCGCGTCCGGCCGGGGTCGTATCCTTCACTCCGGACGCGACGACCGCATACCCGATGCCGACGCCCCGCGCGTCGTCCCCTTCCCCGATCGGAGACCCAGAAGATGCGTCGTCGCGCCAGAGGTTCACCACGTCGACGTCATCGAGCGCGTCGCCATCCATCCGCGCCCAGTTCTCAAGCGCATCCGGCGTGCCTTGCGAACCGGCATCACCCGGCTCGATCTTGAACGTCAACCACCTGATGCGAGCCGGACCGGACGTTCCCGCAGCCGCCGAAAAGCGCAGCACCGGCACGGCTCTCCCGCGAGGTATCGCTCCGGCAGGCGTCGCAGGTGCTGCCGCGAAGGAGAGGTCGGTGGAACGCGCCGTCAGGTCGGAGGCGGTCGAGACGATCGGGAAGCGCGGATCCTCCCGAAGCGAGACCTGGTCGAAGACCGTGCCGTTCGCTTGGGAAACGAAACGGAAGCGCTGCGCTCCGGAGACGTCGGCCTGGATGCGTTCGCCGCGATACGTGTCGGAGGCGGGCTTCATGACGGCATAAGCGGAGACGACCGTCACACCGTCGCGCATAAGCTTGAACGGCAGGTTCTCGAAATCGGCGACGGTGCCGGGGTACGGCATGCCGACCGTCTGCCCGCCCGACTCCAGCTCGACGCGGTCGATGGAACTCAGCTGCCCGACGAAACGTACGGCCATCGCCTGCAGGTCGTAACCGTCATCCTTGGCGTCCGCCGTGAGCGTGCCAAGCAGCACGCGCCGTCCGGCCACGGCCGGACCGCTTTCCCCGCGCCAGGTGAAAGCGGCGCGTCCTTGCTGCGCGACCGTCACGCTCTCGAGCGGACGAAGCCCGCCGTTCGGGTACGTTCCCGCCTCGGCGACCGATTGCCCGTCCGGGCCCGTGACGACGACGTCGCGCGGGACGTCTTCCACGTCGAACGCGATCGCGTCCGGCAGCGCGCCGAAGTTTCCGCCGGTCGCGAGGTCGGCCCGCAACGCATACGCCCGTTCTTCGCCGCCGGAGACGGCGAGGTCCAGGCCGGAAAACGAGACGCGTCCTTCGGCATCGACCGTGGCGGGGCCGGCGACGACATTCCCCTGCGCATCGCACAGGCTCAGTTGCGGCACGCGGTCGCGGACGTAGACGGCGGTACCGCCTGCGCTATCGCTCCCGGTCGAGAAACCGCCCTTCCCTCCTCCGTGCGCGTCGATGAATCCGCGCAGGGCGATGGCGCGTACGTGGTTCGTCCCGCCCGATTTCGCGAGCAGGCTGAAGCGGAAGAGCGTGACGCCCTTGGCGCCCATCACGAAGTCCCGGTCCGTCCCGAGGCCGTCCGCCCGCACCGTGAACGCCGCCCGCTCGGCCGCGACGGCCTGCGTGTCGGCAAGCTGGGCCGTATCGTAGAGCGCCGGTTCAGGGAACGAGAGGTCCGGTCCGTTCCCGTAACCCGAAAGGTCACGAGCCGTGGGCAGGACGAAACCGTCCCGAATCCCCAACGCCGCCTGCACCGAAGGCGAAGCGATCCGCCGGAGCGACATGCCGTCGACGTAAAAGACGGTGCCGTCCGAAGCGCGGCGCACGACGGAACCGGAAGGGAATGCGCTGCCGTCCAAAGGAGCGCCGATACGGTATCCGCTGAAGAACGCGTCCGAAAGATCGTCGACACGCTTGGCCCAATCGGGTCCGTACAGCCCGATGGCCGCCGCTTCGGAGGCGAGCGGCCGCAAGATGCCGCGCGGTTCCACGGCGTAGACTTTCGGGTCGGTCTCGAGCTTCACGAGGCGCGTGCCGGGGCGATAGCTGACGTTGCCGCCGAGCGGGATGGACGACATGGTCGCGGCATCGACCGTGCGCACGCCGGAAAAATCCCGGTACCAGCTGAAATAGATCTTGTCGCCCGGAAAGACGTACCGCTTGCCGTCGGCGGCGTAGTAATAGACGATGCTGTCCGCGTCCGTCCTGGGATTGCGGTCATCCGGCAGCTTGATGAGGCTCCCGGCCGCAGGCGCCGCCATCGCCGCATGAGGAGCGGACAAGAACAGCAACGGCAAGGCCGCTGCGCAAGCCGTGAACGTGATGCCAGAACGAAAACCCATAAGATATCTTCTATCTGAAAGGATAGCATAAAACGAAAAACAAACCCCCTCCTTGCGGAGGGGGTTTGCCGTTCGAGTCCGCGTTCGGACCCTGGCGAGACCGGCTCTTACGAGCGGGTCATCGTCTGGGCGTCGGACGGGAGGACCTTCACGTAGCGGCCGTTCGTCCAGTCGGTCGAACCAGCGTCCGTATCGTTGTGCGGAATCGCCGAGTTGTCGGACCAGATGAAGTTGTAGACCGTGCCGTTGACCTTGGTACCGCTCACGCTGAGCGCACCGGAATCGACGGCAGCGTCACCGAGCAGCTTGGTGCTGATCGATTCGCCCGAGGTGTCGGCACCGGCAACCGTCGCGCGCAGCTCGTACGTCTTGGACGTACCGGCGGAAACGGACTGCTCGTTGGTGAACGCGACCGTGAACTGGCAGGTTGCGGAACCGGTGCAGTTCAGGATGGCCGAGGTCGTGGTGGCCGAGATGTCGGAGCCCTGACCAACTTCGCGGATGGCCGGGCTGGTGAGAGCCAGAGCCGTGCCGCCGACGTTGTTCATGTTGACTTCGAAGCCGATGTTCTTCAGGGAGACCTGCTGAGCGGCGTCAGCCGTCACCGTGAAGCGGGAGATCACCTGGGTGCCGTTCGACAGGGTCGAGGTCGGCAGCGAGGCGAGGCTCACCGTCGGCTTGGTCTTGCGGAGGATCTTGTCCTTGCCCGTGACGTCCGTAGCGCTGATGGTGGTCGCCACCGTGCTGGACTGGGTACCGCGGTACTCGAAGGTGCCGCTGGTCGGGCTGGAGAGATCCGTCGTGATCTTCAGGTTGGCACCGGAGGTGGCGCCGCCGGAGATCGTGTTCAGGTCGGCCTTGACCGTGAGGGTCTTGGAACCGTCCTTCGGAACGACGAAGCTCATGCCGGAGAAGTCAGCGTTGCCCGTGCTGTCGACCGGGACCGGGCCGGCGACCAACGTGGAGCCGTCGTAGAGCGACATGGCGATCAGGTTGGTGTAGTTGCCCGTGGTGACGAGCGAGACGCGCATCTTGGTCTGCTTGAGTTCCTCGTTGGCCGCGGTGAGGCGGATCTTGCCGAGGACCACGCCGGACTGTCCGGCGATCACGAGACCGGCTTCGGACTCGGTGTCATCCGGAGCGAGCGCGTAGGACATGGTGCCGGTGTTGGTGATCGTCACCGCGGTGGTGTCCGAACCGTTGACCGGGAGACCGGAAGCGCTGATGTTGCTGCCGTCCGGATCCTGGGCGGTGACGCCCGTGACGCGGAAGGAGATCTTCTCGGCATCGCTGTTGCGGAAGGCCGAGTTGGAGATGTCGCAGTTGACCTTGAGGGACTTGGTCGTGCCGGCCGCGACGCTGACGTTCAGGTTCGTGAAGTTCATCACGCCCGTCGTCGAGGTCGGGGACTTGGACTGGCCGACCTGGGTCGCGCCGTCCATGAGGCGGCAGGTGAGGATGTCATCGCTGACGTTCACCGAGTTCTGGACGCCGGCTGCGGCACCGCCCGTCGCGTCCTCGTCGATCGCACCGGTGGTGTCGACCTCCGTGACCGTGACGTTCGTCGCATCGCCAGCCTTGAGGTTCACGCCGACGAAGTCGACGCCCTGCGTGCCCTTGACGTAGCTCTGCGAGACCGGGGTCGCGCTGAGCGAAGCGGTGAGGGCGGCGGCCTGGATCGTCATCGGGTTACCCGCGATGGCACCCGTCGGGACGACGTCAGTCGACGCGAGGAAGGTGTTGTTGTCCAGGTTGCGGAGGTCGCTGGAACCGAAGGCGTTCAGGGTGAAGGTGATGTTGTCGTTCGGATGGGCGTTCTGAGCGACATCAGCCGTGACCTTGAACTCGTAGGTCTGACCGGCCTGGAGCGTCCAGACGTCGTTGTAGGTCAGGTCCTGGGCGAGGTCAGCCGCGGCGTTATCCGTGCCCGTGACGTCCTTGGGACCCCACCACGTGGCGCCCGTCTTGACGTTCGTGACCTTGATGTCGGTGTAGTTGGCGACGTTGCTGGTGGTCAAGAGACCGGCCGCGCCGACACCGGAGGTGCTGGCAGCGATGTTCAGGACCAGCTTGCGGACTTCGACGTTGGACTTCGCGGCCATGGTGAAGTGGAAGAATTCCACATCCTTGCCGTTGGTCGCGATGTTCTTCGAAGAAGGACCGCTGAAGCCGATCGTGACCTGGCCAGCCTCCACCTGGGAGTACGAGCAGTTGTCGGTGCTGGTGGAGCAGGCGAGCGAGTCGGCGTCGGTGCTGTCCGTACCGTTGTAAGCGCTGCGAGTGACGCCCACACCGTAGCCGTAGGTAGCGCCGACACCGTAGAGGTCAGCGTCTTCCTCGACGTAGATCTTGAGATCGTCGTTGGCGCGAGCCGTTCCGCCGATGTCAGCGTAGACCTGGAAGGTCTTGGTCTGACCCTTCGCGAGAAGGAAACCGGCCGGCATGTCGAACGTCGCGTGCAGCTTGGAGTCGAAACCCGAAGCGGTGGCGAGCGTGAGACCGGCCTGCTTGAGCGTCAGGTTGCTGATGTTGGAAGCGTTCAGGTTACCGGCCTGGTAGAGCGTCAAGCGCTTGAGCGTGACGTCTTCCGTGGAACCGGCACCGATCGTGAACTCAGCGACCTTCGCGCCCATCTCGCCCAGCTTCGGGTTGGAGATGGAACCGGTCCTGGCGATGGTCAGCGAACCGACCGACGCGCCGGCGAGCGTGAAGTTGTTGCCCATGAGCGGCTGACCGGCGGCCTCCACCGTACCGGAGAGGGCGTGGGTGAGCTGCATCTGATGGACGTTGCCGGCGCTGCCCGTCGCGACGTCGACGGCGACCCACAGGGTGCGGGTCTGGCCGGCGGCGAGGACGAGGTTGAGGCCGGTGAAGTTGGCATCGTTCGTCGAGCTGTTGATGGAGCGGCCCGTGGTCAGACGGGTCGAACCCTCGTACAGGTAGACGTTGGAGATGTCAGACGTCGAGCCCGGACCCGCGCGGTGGATGGTGACGTTGTCGACCGTGGCCGACGAGGCACCGTTGTTGCGCAGGTTGAACTTGAGCATGCTGACGCCGCGGGCGCCGCCCGGAACCGTGGCCGAAGCCGGGTTGTCAGTGGCGAGAGAGGCGACGAGCGAACCGCTGACGGTGGTGGTCGAGAGACCCTTGTCGGCGTTGATGCTCTGGGAGCCGCTCATTTCGGCGTTCTTGTCGAAGTCGGCGCACGCGTTGACGGCCGTACCAACCGAGTAGTTGGTGAAGAAGGCGTCAGCGATGTCGTCGATCTGCTTGTTCCAGGTGGAACCGTACAGGCAGGAGGCGACCGCTTCGGAAGCGATCGGGCGCAGGACACCGCCGTGGGCGATGACGTACACCTTCGGATCGGACACGATCTTGACCATCTTCACACCCGGGCGATAGGTGGCATTGCCGCCGATCTGGATGGAAGCGAGGTCAGCGTCCGAGAGCTTGGTGACGCCGGAGAAGTCCGAGTACCAGGTCTTGTACGCCTTGTCGTTCGTGAACACGTAGCGCTTCTGGTCCGCGCCGCAGTAGTAGACGGCGGGAAGAGAACCCTTGATGAGAGTACCGCTCGTGCAGCCGGCGGCGCTCGCCTTCATGGGAGCGACGAGGACGGTCGCCATCATCGACCAAAGCATGGTCGTGAGGACGACGCCCATCGTCAGAGCCTTGCGGCTCATTTTGAGGACATCGGTCATAAGGTAATGGATCCTTTCTTCAAGATTATAGTGGCAGTCCGGCCTTTCGGCCTCGACGTTTAAGGATTGCCGTGTTTGCCCTGTACGGGCCCGTCCGGTGCCTCCCCGCGTGAACGGGTCATGCCTCCTGGATCGGAGCCTTCGCCCCATTTCATATGAGGTGAAGGTTTCGACCCAGGAGTTCCGGCCGGTGGATTATTTAATGCCTATACGTTACGGGGACGGTTTGGTATCAGTCGCGCTCTGGTCCCGCGTGCCGGTCGCCGAAGCGCTCGGGGCGGGAACGGGCTGCTTGTCGGCGTTCTCGGCCTGGGTGACCAGGTCGGTGCCTTCGCCGACTTTCCGGACCGCGGCCCGGAAGTCGCCGCGCGAGAGCAGCTCCTTGGCTTCTTCCACGGCGGCGCGGGCCTTGTTGGTGAGGAGCGCGCTCTGGGAGACCATGCCGTCGGGAGGCAGCCGGTCTTCGGCCACCGCCACGTGCGCGGCGAAGGTGTCGATCTTCTTGGTGACGGCCGAGGTGAGCTGCGCTTCCGGTAAGACGTTGGAAGCGAGACTCCGTTTCTCGACCAGGATCTCGAGCGCCTTGACCGAAACCTCGTCGAGGTTGAGGAGCGCCATGCGCAGGGTCGGGCGTCCGATCAGCAAGCCGTTCTGGAAGACGGACTGGTATCCGTCCGCGCGGGATTCGATCCGCATGGCGATCCTGACGGACGCTTCCGTGTCCTTCCCCTGCTGCAAGTCTGACAGGTCCTTGCGGACGGCGGTCATCTCGTTCGAGAACAGCGCGGCGATACGCGCGATCTTGGCGTCCTTCTCGGCATCGGCTCCGGCAGAGAGGCGGGCCATCTCGTCGAGACGACGCCCGGCGATCTCGATGCGGCGTTCGGTACGGACTTCCTTGGAGACGGTCATCAGGCTGACGGACTCGGCGGCGAGCTTCACCTCATAAAGGACGTCGCCGGGAAGCGTATCATGCGCGGCCGCCACGACGGCTGTGGATGAAGCGCCCGCTCCGACCATGAGAAGAAGCGCAGCCAGGGGGACCGCCAGGGCGGCTCCGAAATTTTTGGGGAAGAAGATGGAAAGGTTTTTGGCGAACGCGCGCGCGCCGGTCCGGTGCGGCTGGGCGCTGACCGTGTTGCCGATCTGCATCATCAAAGTCTCCCTCGTGGACGCAAGCCAACGCGCGTCCGGGCTTCCGCCCGCACGTTCAGTCTTGAGCGCTTTCAGTTGTCCTTCGATCGGGAGTTTCATGGTGGGAGGTTTCCGAAGGCACCAGTTCCCTGACAGCCTCGAGGGCGCGGTGCAGGAGGACCCGCACGTTGCCCTGGGTCTTGCCCAGGATCTTGGCGATCTCGGATGTTTCGAGCTCGTCGAGATATTTCATGACGAGCACTTCGCGGTAGTCGTCCTTGAGCGAGCGGAGGTGCTTCTCGAGCAGCTCCGTGTCGATCTTGGCCTCGTTCTTGAGGTGCTCCATCCGTGCGTCTGCGATCGTCTCCTCGGCGCCCTCGGAAAGCGGCAGCGCTTCGCGCGACATCGACCGGTAATAGTCGATGACGCGATTGCGGGCCATGCCATAGAGGAACGCGCTCAGGTGGCGGACCTGCTGCCCCTTCTCGTCGATGAGATGGGACCAGGCCTTCAGGAAGACATCGGCGGTGATGTCCTGCGCCTCTTCGATGGAAGAGACCTTGAAGTACACGAAACGATAAATCCGGCTTGCGTAGAGGTCGTAGATCTTCCCGAACGCTTCCGGATCTTTTTTCGCGCGCACCCGATAGAGGAGGAGCTTGTCGTGCAGTGGGTTGCTCATGCCTTTAGACGGCGGGATCGGAATAGCGTTACAGTCCGCCTGATCGGGAGCAGGTTACCACAGCAAGCGGCGTGCGTCAATCAGTGAAACTGAGCTTAATCAGCCTTAAATCATGGAGCCACGCCCAAACAGCGATTAAGCGTATCCCCTTGCATAAAATCTCTTATTTGTCTACACTGGAGTAGACAAATAAGCCACATTCATGGAATCCCCAAAACACATCATCCGCGTTTCCGTTTCTGAGGCCGCCAAGCTTTTCGGTATCTCCACCCGCACCATCCGCCGAGCCATCACCGACGGGGAGATCGCCTACGTAGTCGTGCGCGGGAGGTACAAGCTGAACTTCGAGAGCCTCGTGAAGTGGTCCCAGGTCCGGCCGACCGTCCGCAACAAGCTGGCCACGACCGGCATCGGCCAGTTCGTCGAACAGTGGAAGATCCGGAACAAACTCTTCAGCCCGAACCCGAAGGTGTTCGAGAAGAAGCCGGAGATTGACAAAGCGGCCTGAACGTGCTAGAGTCCCTCGTTAAAAAGCGAGCGATTGCCATGCCTGACGCCCGCCTGAAAACCGCCACCCTCGGCCTCGCGATCGCTTCGGTCGTGAGTTTCGCCGTGCCGAACGCCGCGAGCGCGGCACGTACGCCTTCGGACCGGTTCGTGCGGCTCTCCAACAACTACATGAAGGCGGGCATCACGCTCCCCTCCTCCGACTACGCCTCGCTGGCGAAGTACGACGTGTTGGTGTTGCCGGCCGAGGCGCAAGTCTTCAATCCCGACATCTTCCCGACGCTCCGGCAGCTGAACCCGAACATCGTCATCCTGGCGTACGTGCCGACCAAGAGCTACGCGCAGATCTGGAGCGACAACAGGATGGACACGCTGCATCCGCGGCTCCTGGCGCGCACGAACGACGGCGAGCGCCTGCGGCAGCCCGGCGGGCAGATCCTTTCGGTCTGGCCCGGCACCCTCTCCTTCAACGTGGCGAGCGGATGGAACGAAGCGCTCCCCCATTTCGTGAAGGAAGACCTGATGTCCTCCGGCGACTGGGACGGCATCTTTTACGACGAGACTTCGGCGACCATCTCCTGGCTGAACGGCGGCAACGTCGACGTGAACAACGACGGCCAGCGCGATGACGCCGCCACGGCCGACCGGCTCTGGAAGGACGGCATGATCCGCCTTTTGAAGACCACGCGCGACCTGGTCGGACCCGATGCCGTGATCGTGACCAACGGCGATTCCGACCCGGACCTGCAGCCGTACGTGAACGGCCGCATGTTCGAGACCTTCCCGACGCCTTGGGAGTATGACGGCAGCTGGTCGACCGTCATGGGCAACTACCTGAAGCTCCAGAAGCAGGTCGGCTATCCTCCCCTTTTCATCATCAACAGCAACACGGGAAACACCGGCAGCCGCAACGACTTCCGGAAGATGCGCTTCGGCCTGGCATCGACCTTGATGGGCGACGGATTCTTCCAGTTCGACTTCGGCGACCAGGACCATGGCCAGACCTGGATGTACGACGAGTACGGCGCGTACCTCGGCGCGCCCGTCGGAGCGGCACGGAACCTGACCGGGTCCACGACGCCGGTGAAACCCGGCGTCTGGCGCAGGGACTTCCAGCACGGCACCGTGCTGGTCAATTCGGGCGACCAGCCGCAGTCGGTAGACTTGGACGGCGACTTCGAGCGGCTGAATGGCGCGCAAGACCACGCGGTGAACGACGGCGGCATCGCCAGCACCGTGACGATCCCGGCCAAGGACGGACTGATCCTGCTGCGGCCGCTCGAACAGGTACGCGGCGCTTCCTATAAGAACGGCGCGTTCATGCGCATCCTCTCCGGCACCGGCGAGACGCATCGCACCGGCTTCTTCGCGTATGACGACAAGCGCAAAGGCGGCGTCGACCTGGCGACGTTCCGTCCGGACGGCGCCTCCGAAGACGTGACGGTCGCCGTGAACGGCAACCGCCTGGAAGTGCGCGATGCCCAAGGCCAAGTCATCCGCAGCGCCGCCCCGTTCGGGGAAGACTGGGCCAAGAGCCTGACGATCGGGCTCGGCCACGCCGGCGGGCGCACGTACATCGCGGTCGGTGCCGGACCGGGAGCGTTCCCCTACGTAAGGATGTATGATGAAAGCCTGAACCCCCTGACCGACGCCTTCCTTGCCTACGGGCAGAATTTCCGCGGCGGCGTGAGCGTCGGCATCGGCGACCTCGATGGCGACGCATCGCCGGACCTCGTGACCGGCGCCGGCCCCGGCGGCGGCCCGCACGTGCGGGTCTTCGGCACGGCCAAGGCCGTCAAATGGCAGTTCTTCGCCTATGACCAGAAGTTCCGCGGCGGCGTCTCGGTGGCGGTCGGAGACCTCGACGGCGACGGCGCGCAGGAGATCGTGACGGGCCCCGGATTCGGAGGCGGCCCGCAGGTGCGCGTGATGAACCGCTACGGGCAGCTCAAGAGCCAGTTCTTCGCCTTCGACGGCAAGAAGCGCGGCGGCGTGCGCGTCTCGGTCGGCGACGTCGACGGCGACGGACGCAACGAGATCCTGGCCATGACCAACGACGTCTTCACGCTCGCCCTCGGCGGCGCCAATCTTCTCTGAACCTATGTCCATCCTCCATCGCGTCCACGGACACGCCAAGCGCCACTACGAGAAGCATTACGCGGCGCGTTATGCCTCGCGGGCGCATTTGGTGTTCCTGCTCGACGCCGCGCTCGTGAGCTGCGCGTTAGGGTTGCTGCTGCTCGGCTCCTACTTCAGCTGGTTCTACCATCCGCTGCGCGACGCCTTCAAGCTGAACGTGACCGTCGCCGGCGAAGCGGTCGGCGGAGAGGAGACGGAAATCGCCGTGACCATGCTGAACGCCGGGAAGCGACCCCTGACGAAAGGACATCTCTCCATCCGCCTGCCGAAGGCGTTCCTGCCGGAAGACGGGCGCGGCAGCGTCCGCGAGTTCGACGTCGTCTCGATCGCGCCGAACGCTTCGATCGATTACCGCGTCCGCGGATTCCTGATCGGGCCGCCTCAAAGCGTTCCCGTCATCGTGCGTTTCGCTGCCTCCGACGCGGACGGGTCGGTCGACGAGAAGCTCGCCTCAAGCGAACTCCGCTGGGAACGCAGCCTCGTGACGCTGGGGTTCTCGCTGCCGAGCGCCGTCGTGCCGGGTCAGGACGCCGCTTTCCGCCTCCACGTCAAGAACGGCTCTCCGCTGCCGTTCGCCAAAGCCAGCCTCAAGATGGTCTGGCCTCCCGGATTCCGTCCGCTTCGCAGCACCCCGCCTATTTATAAGGGTGCGATCGCCTTGGGAGACCTTTCTCCGGGCGAAGAAGCCGACGCGGAGTTCTTCGGGCACTTCGACGGCGCGACGGATCTCCTACACTTCCGATCCGAGATGACCGGCACCTTCGAAGGCCAGCCGTTCCTGCTGGCAGAAACGGGAACCGACGTGCCGGTCGTGAATGCCGGACTGGAATTGGACGCCGCATTCACGGGTTCCACGCCCGACTACGTCAAAGCCGGGCAGGAGGTCCCGTTGACGATCCGTTACCGCAACGACGGCAGCAAGGAGATCTCGCGCCTGCGGCTTTCGGTGAAGCCTGACCCCTCCGCCATTTCGTCGGTCCGGTGGAGCGAAATCCCGCTCGTAGATGCCTTGGAACCGGGCGCTTCCGGAACGCGCATCGCATACGTGCGCCTGCGTGACGCCATTTCACCCTACGGCACCGACCCGCTCCTGCGCGTGATCCCGCAAGCGGAATTCGACGTGCAGGCGTCCGCGCTGCATGACGTCCGGATCGACGGCAAGTCCGTCTCGACCAAGATCGCCGGAAGCGCCAGGCTCTTGGTCGCCGCCCGCTACTTCACGAACCAAGGAGACCAGATCGGACGCGGCCCGCTGCCTCCGCGCGTCGGCAAGACGACCACCTACTGGATCCTGGCCAGCCTGGAAACGGGACCGACCAAGACCGAGAACGGGACCGTCATCTTCACCCTGCCTCGCGGAGCGGCATGGACCGGACGCGCGGCCGTGAGCGGCGGGGACGACTTGGAATCGGGCGGAGACCGCCTGGTCTGGCGCGTGGGATCGGTGGAGCCGCACGCGGCGGCGTCCTTCGAGGCACCGAGCGCTTCCTTCGAGATCGCCCTGACGCCGGAGATCGCGCAAGCCGATACCGCCCCGGAACTGCTTCACGAAGCGGCCTATACGGGCACGGACGCCTGGACCGGCATCGACCTCTCTTCACGCGCCGGGAGCCTCGACACCAGGCTCACGGGCGACCCGAAGGCCGCCGGACGGTCGAAGGTGGTTCGATAAGCCAACCAAGAATAACCCAATGAAACCGGCCATATCCTGGCCGGTTTTGCGTTGTTCCAGACCCTTGACAAAAATGGCTTTTTCTGCTAGAGTGCCCGGTTATGAAGATCGCCATCATCGGTTCCAAAGGCATTCCGGCACGCTCCGGAGGCATCGAGCGGCACGTGGAAGAGCTCGCGATCCGTCTCGCGAAGCGCTCTTTCGACGTCACGGTCTATACCCGCCCTTGGTATACCGGCACGCGGAAGCTGTCGCACCAAGGCGTCCGGTTGGTGCCGCTCGCCTCGCTCCAGACCAAGCACTTCGACGCGATCACGCACACCTTCCTTTCGACCGTCCACGCCATGAAGGAAGGCGCCGACGTCTACCACTACCACGGCGTCGGTCCCGCCCTGCTCGCCTGGATGCCGCGCGTCTTCCGCCCAGGTTCCGAAGTCATCGTCACCTTCCACTGCCTCGACCGCCGGGTCCGCAAGTGGGGGCGTTTCGCCCGCACGATGCTCCGCGCCGGAGAATGGGCCGCCACGCACTTCGCCCACAAGACGATCGTCGTCTCCAAGACGCTGGCGCACTACTGCCGCGAAGTCTACGACTGCCGCGCCGCCTACATCCCCAACGGCGTGAAGGTCGCGAAACCTTCTCCCAAGGATGTCTCCGTCCTGAACGCGCTCGGGCTCGAGAAGGGCCGCTATGTCGTGATGGTCTCGCGACTCATCCGCTCCAAGAACGCGGACAAGCTGATCGAAGCCTGGAAGCGCCTCAAGCGCGCTTCGACCGACCTGCGCACGCTCGGCATGAAGCTCGTCATCGTCGGCGACGGACAACCGACGGATGCCTACGTCTGGGAAGTCCGCGCCAAGGCGGCCGGTACCAAGGACATCGTCCTGGCCGGAGCGCGCTATGGCGCCGAACTGAACGCGCTCGTGGCCCACGCCGCCTTCGGCGTCCACCCCTCCGCTACCGAAGGCCTGCCGATGGCCGTGCTCGAGAAGATGGCGCACGGCAAAGCCGTCCTGGCCTCGAACATCCCGGAACACCTGGAGATCGTCGAGGGTCGCGGCTTCACCTATCGGCTCGATGACGAACGTGACCTCATGCTCCAACTGCATTGGATGCTGACGCATCCGCGGCAATGCGCGGAGATGGGCCGCGAAGCCCAAAAGCACGTCGCCACCTACTTCAACTGGGACAAGATTGCCAAAGAGACCGGTTTGGTCTATAACCAGCTGGCGCCAGCGAAGCCCCTCCAGAAGACCGCCCGCAAGGCCGGACTCCAGATGGGCCACGCCCGCCGGGCCGCGATGGGGTGATACCCGGAACGGTCCGAAAAAAGAGAACCTCCCGTGCTGCACGCGGGAGGTTTTCGTATCGCTCAAAAACCCGCCATGGAAGGCGGATTTTTGATGGAGCTATTCATCAGCTCCGTGCATGTTCATCATCGGACGCATGCCGAGAGCAGGCACCTTCGAGGCATCGTGGACCATGAAGGCTTGGATGTCGGCGGAGGGGCCCGCCTGCGCTCCTGCGATCACCACTTTCTCGCCGACGCTGAACGCGGCGACGACGCGCGTCTTGCCGTCCGCGTCCAGGATCGTCAGCTTGCCGCCGTCGATCGACTGGATGGTGCCCGTGAAGCGCTGCGGAGGCGCCTGTGCCGTCCGGGTATCGATCGCCACCTCCTTAGCGGCGACGGTCTTGGCGCTTTCATCGCGCGTACCGATCGCCATGACGCTCTCCCCGACGGCCAGGTCGGCGGATGAGGCGGCTTGACCGTCTTTCTTGTACGTCGTGGAGGCGTCGGTCGCGACGGTCCATGTCGCGCTTGCCTGCGTCTTTCCGAACGCGTGGCTCTCCACGGTGAACGTCCCGCCGTTCATGGCGATGATCGTGCCGAAAACGCCCGGACTCATGCGAGCGCGCATGCCCATCGGTGCGGTTCCGGTTTTCTTGCCGAAGCCTTGCCAGCCCGAAGGTTGGGCGGCCAAGACCAGCGCCGGCAGCGCCAAGGCCGACACCAAGGCCGCGGCGCCGATGAGCAAAGGTTTCCTCTTCATCATCAAGGATGGTTACGAATAAGGGACATGACAGGCCTGTCATCTGCATATACGACGATGCCGCCGGGATGGGTGCAGCCATCACGTATACCCCTACTTCTTCCCGATCGCTTCCTTGTAGATCCGATGGATCCTTCCGAGGTGCAGTCCGGGCGCGTACTCCGTTTCGGCGAGCTCGCGGCCCTTCCGACCCATCGCTTCGGACACGGCGGCGTTCCGGGTGAGCCAATTCAATTTTTCAGTGAGTTCCTTCGATCCGCCCGGGGCGAAGAGCAATCCCGTCTCCCCTTCCCGCACGACCTCCGGCAAGGCGCCGATGCGGCTGGCGATGACGGGTTTTCCGAACGCATAGGCTTCAAGCGCCGTGAGCCCGAAGGTCTCATAGGAGAGCGACGGGATGACCACGGCTTTGGCGCGGGCGATCTCGCGTTCGAGCTCCGCGCCGTAGAGCGCGCCCAGGAACGCCACGTTGGCGAGGCCGAGATCTTCGGACAATCGCTCCAAACGGCCGCGCTCGGGACCTTCGCCGACGATGGCGCATTCCAGTCCGTTCACGTCTTTCATGGCGCGCAGGAGGACGTCGACGCCTTTCTCGGGCGAGAGACGCCCCACGAAAACGACCCGGTTTTCCGAAGCGTAGCGCGGCGCGCGGCCTTCCAGTCCGATGCAATGCGGCACGACTTCGACGCGGCTTTCGGCGACACCGTACTCGACGACCTTCCTCTTCACGAACTCGGACGGCGCGATGAACTTCGCTACGCTGCCGTAGACGCCTGACGCGCGGTGCAGCCAACCCTCAAAGGCCGAGAGCGCGCTCTTGGGGAACGAGCCGTCGATAAGACGGCGCTGCAACGTATCAAGATACGGATGCGCCTTGGAAGGCTCGACGATGCCGCCGCGGTCGAACAGGCCGTAGTTCGGCGAGATCAGGTGATAATCATGCAGCGTCATCACGGCCGGCACGCCGCGGCGCTCGGCGACCGCCAGGATCGAAGGCGACAACTGATGATAGATGTTATGCGCATGAATGACGTCCGGTTTCGCTTCCGACAGGAGCGCATCGAACTTCCGCGCCGCCTCGAAAGACCAGAGCATCCGTCCGGCCGTCCGCAGCCCTTGCCAGTCGAACCGGACGCGATCGGTAGCGACCGGCGAGACGAAAAAACGCCCGTACGCGCTCTCGACGTTCCGCGGATCGCGCATCGAGAATTCGAAGACGACGTCGCCGTTAGCTTCGAGCAGCTTCTTTGTCTCGAAGACCACGCGTTCGGCCCCGCCCTTCAAGTACCAGAACTTGTCGACGAGCAGGACCTTCATACCAGCTTCTCGTGCTGGCCCGCCGCCACGATCAGCGCGCCGAACAGCCAGAAGTATAGGCTGATGGTGCGGACTTCCAGGTACGTCCCGAGCATCGCCTGCATGGCGAAGGCAAGGGTCGCGCCGAGATACCCGAGCGCCAAGCCGCGGATGAAGGGGTCCTCTGATCCCTCAAAGACGGCACGGGCCGAGCGGAACAGGATCACGAACATCCAGACGTAAAGCGCGAGCCCGAGCGTGCCGACCTCGCCCCAGAGCGAAAACCAGTTGTTGTCGATGAAACCGCCAGTGCCGGCCACGCCGAACGGCAATCCGAGCTGGTCATAGACGGTCGAGTTGCCGAGCACCGCTGCCGCGCCGCCGCCGTAGGTGCCGGGGCCGTGGCCGAAGATCGGAGCGGACGGCACGACCTTGAGCGGCGTGTTGAGGAGCCAGTAGACGCGCCCATAGCCGAAATACTCGCCGCGCCACCGCTCATACGAGAAAGCTTCGAGCAGGCGCGCGAGCGGCGTCTGTTCGGGCGTGTCGGTCAGGTACTTCACGACGACGCCGGTGTACAAAGTATACGCGGCGATGAGCCCGACGATCGCCAGGAAGGCCGCCGTGACGCGCTTATCTTTCTTGACCCGCACGGCGATGTAAAGGAAGCCGAACAGGAAGCCGAACCACGAGGCACGCGAATACGTCAGCACCAAAGCGCCCAGCGCGATGGCCGAAAGCGCGAGGAAGTACTTGTGCCATTTGCCGCGCGCGACCTCGTAGGCCCATCCGGCCAGGAGCAGCATGAAGAAGCACAGGAAGGTGCCGAGCTGGTCGTAACGGCCGAGCGTGGCGAAGA
Organism: uncultured bacterium; assembly: GCA_937900255.1. Classification (GTDB taxonomy): domain Bacteria; phylum Patescibacteriota; class Patescibacteriia; order SG8-24; family DYFX01; genus DYFX01. The sequence goes on along the minus strand of CALCDZ010000004.1, from coordinate 147,157 downwards.
CGCGCTGGCCGGGCGCCCAGAACTGCTGGGTGCCGCCGGTCAACTGAAGGCTGTCGTAGACATGCTGCTGACTGGGGAGCAGGAAGGCGTCGATCGCGCCGTAGGTGGCCGCCTGTAGGATGCCGAGGCAGGACTCGAAGAAGACCAGGGCGAGCATCAGCGCCGCCAGCGTGCGCAGGTACTTGCGCGACGGCGCAAGCGCCACGACCGCGAAGAACAGCAGCATGAAGCGGATGATCTGACGTAACCCCAGGATGGCGATGCCAGGCTGGACGAAGTTGGAGACGGCCGAAGCGGCGGCCACGAGCACGAGCAGGGCGAACGGCAGGTCGAGCGGCGTCGCCACGCGCTTCTCCCCTTCCAAGTAACGCCGCGCCAGGGCGGAGGCCAGGAGGAGGTAGATCAGCACCTCCGAAAAATACTTGGCGAAGATATAGAGCTCGTCCGGCACGAACTTCAGGAAGAACGGTTCGAGCGGGATGAAGACCGCCAGGAACGCCAGCATCCAGGTCGGTCGGGCATAGACGATGGCCAGGAGTCCGACGCTCAGGAAGAAGGCCAGCACCTTCCAAGGCGAAACGAAGACGACCAGGAGGCAGAACAGCGCAGCGATGCCGATAAAGACCTTCACCAGGCGCTGCCAAGGCACGTCGGGGATCTCGAACAGCTTCCGCAGTTCCCTCTTCAAGGCGTCAGCGATCGGCATATAGCGCCTCCAGTTTAGCAGAAAAATAAAGAGAGGGCGACCTGCGGTTTCCCGCAAGGCGCCCTCCAGAGTGCGCAGGGGCTAGTGGTAGATCCTGCCGTCCGTACCGCGGTAACATCCGGTGAAGATGAACTCCGTGGTGTCGAACCAGTAGGGCGAAACCCCGTCCTCTAGAGCGAAGTTGAACCCGTTGACCAGGCTCGACATCACGATCGAGTAGGACGTGGCGTTACTGAGCCAGGTGGCCATCGGCTTGTTGACGCCACCCGGATACGGCACCGTCAGCCCGTCGTAGTCGGAACTGTACTGGATCTTCCAGGCGGAAGTCGGGTACACGGTGCCGTTATACGTCAGGTGGGAGAGGATGCCGTCGGAAATCGTGACCGTCATGTCCGGTCCGTTGACTGAGCACGTGATCCTGCCGTATCCGTCCGATGACGACCCAGACGTCGAATGCGAGAAGCCGCCGGTGATGCGCGTGCAAGTGCCGTAGGCGTCGAATTCGGTGGCATCGAACCAGTGGCTGTTCCCGTACTGATCCCGAAGCAGGAAATTGAAGCCCGTGACCGAGTTCGACATCGTGAACGTGTAGCTCGACGAGTCCGAGACCCACGACCTGATGTCCGTCCCGCCGTAGCCGAATCGGATCGACCACGACGAGTCGGGCGCGAGGCCCGTGACGTCCAGATGATTCAGGATACCGTTCGAGATCGTGACGTTCGTGGTCGACCCCGACTCGGTGCAGGAGATCGTGCCGTGGCCCGAGGATGACCCCGAACCGGAATGCGCGAACTCGTTGCTTCCCAACCAGCAGCTCCCCGACACGTTGAACCGGTTCACGTCGAACCAGTGCTGCGTGCCGCCCGGCTCCTGGAGCACGAGGTTGAACCCCGAGAACCCGTTGGAGCTGTACAGCGTATAGGTCGAGCCGTCCGAGGACCACGAGGTCGAACCGGAGCCGCCGTAGCCGAATCGGATCGACCACGACGAGTTCGGGGACAACGAGGAACCGGTGCCGTCCGCCAGGTGCGAGAGGATGCCGCCGTTCACGGTCACGGTGGTGGTCGAGCCCGACTCCGAGCAACTCACGTTGCCGTAGCCGGAGCCGCCTGAGCCAGCCGTGTGGCTGAACTCATTCGTCCCAAGCCGACAGCTCCCCGACACGTTGAACTGGTTCACGTTGAACCAGTGCCGAGTGCCGCTCGGCTCCTGGAGCGCGAGGTTGAACCCCGAGAACCCGTTGGAGCTGGTCAGCGTGTAGGTGGAGCCATCCGAGGACCACGAGGTCGAACCGGAGCCGCCGTAGCCGAAGAGAATCGACCACGACGAGTTCGGCGACAGCGAGGACCCGGTGCCATCCGCCAGGTGCGAGAGGATGCCGCCGTTCACGGTCACGGTGGTGGTCGAACCCGACTCCGAGCAACTCACGTTGCCGTAGGACGAGTTCGTGCCGCCGTTCCCGTTATGCGTGCAGCCGTTGGCCGTACACGCGTCCACCGTCGAAGCGTTGCCGTCGTCGCAGGCGTTGGGGCAGAGCGGGGCGCGGCCGATGACGTAGCCATCGGTCGTACCGCCCGTCGACCCGTCCGCGATGCGGGCGCAACCGTCGCCAGTGACGTTCCACTTTTTGAGATCCAGGCGCCGCGCATAGCCGTCGTTCGACCAGACCAGCAGCGTGAAGCGCTGGGCCTGGTCGCTCGGCAAGTTGATGGAAGCGGACGAGACGGCCCCATTGGCCGTCTCCGTCGACGTAAGGTCAACGCGCGGACCGGAAGACGTCGCGGTGATGTTCCACGAGTTCGCGATCTGATCACTCGCGATGGAGATATATTTCGGTCGGATCAGCGAACCTCCGTAGACGGCATCCGTCAACTGTCCGCTCACGGTCAGGTAGAGCGTGCTCCCGGTCTGGAAGCAGCTGATACCATGTCCGCTCGGCGTACCGGCAGTCTCGCAACGGTCCGCCTGCACGTTGCAGGTCTGGCCCAGGAGACACGACGACTCGTAGTGGCACGTCCCGCCGCTGCAGACGCCGGTCGTGCACGACACGTAGTCGTTGCAGTCGGTATCCTTGCGGCACTGGACGTTCGAGCCGGAGCCCGAACCGGATCCGGAACCGGACCCCGAGCCGCCCCCTTCACCGGCGGGCTGCAAAGCGCAGGCGGCGGTGAGAAGGAAGTAGATGAACCAGAGGCTCGCGATGATTCTGCTCCGCATCTGAAACCCTTTCTTCCGGCCTTCATGGCCGGTTTCTGACGGTTTTTGTCCGTGTTTTCAAGGCAACTGCGGGGGAAAATACCCCAACAGCATGAAGGGATGATAGCACGAAAACGCTATTTTGTCAATATATCATGACAAAAAGAATCGGCCTCGATCTGATGATCGGGGCCGGGTTGCGGAGTTGAGTGGGTTGCGGCTGTCAGTTGGGGTAGTAGCCGAGCGGTGCCGGCATATGACCCGCGACGGGCTTGAAGAACATCCCGCAGGCGTAGATGTTGTTGCGGGTACCGCACTCGCGGTAGTTCCCGGCGACGGCCTGGCTCACGTTGTTCGGTCCGAACTGAGCCCAGACGATCACACCCGACGAGTTCTTGTACGCGTAGGTCAGCTCGCAGGCCACGCCGGGCGTGGCGCTCGCGGGCACCTCGACCTCGTACACGCTCATGTCGTTGAGCGAGACCGAGATATGATGACCGTTGGCGCCGTAGTAGCCGGTGAGGCCGAGCGCGGGACACTCCCCCACGAAGTCGACGGTAGACGGAGCGCCAGCGATGTAGGTCGGGTTGCAGGAGAAGTACGCTTTCCCGCCGCGGAACGATCCGCGACAGACCCAGGAATCACTGCCCGTGGGCGGCTGCTCGTCGGCCGAGCAGTCGTTCGGGCAGGACCCGTGATCCTCTCCAGCATCGCACGTACCGTTGTTGTTGCACGAGGTGGTCGTGCAGTCGGCGGGACAGCTCTGAGCCGTTTCGCCGTTCTGACACGTGCCATTCCCGCACACGGGACCGCCAGTTCCGTCGCTGCGCTGGGCGCAGGCGGCGATGGAAAGGACGAAGAACACGAACGCGGTGAGCTGCTTCATGACATGACTCCTGTCTTGGTGGTACGGATGATGTGGATGGAGAACGCGTCGCTGAACGCGTTCCCGGCATGCCCTAGAACTTGACGCTCAGCGACGTCCCGCCGGTCACGCCGGCGGCGAACTGCATCGACTTGTCGTACCCATCGAACCCGAGACCGGCGCCCAGCTCGATGCTGAGGTCGACGTGCGCGGTCTCGATCGGCACGAACTTGATAGCCAGCGTGCCCAAGCCGGATTGCCAGCGGGCGAGATTGCCCTCGAGGTTCCAGGCCTGGTATTGGCCGCCGAAGCAGAAGCCGAACTTCGAGTTCAGTCCGCGACGGCAGAGCTCGGCGGTCACGACCATGTTACGGTCGCCGCCGAAGGCCCAGGCCACGCCGAGGTCGAACTCGACCGTCGGCGAGAGCCAGTAGTCGAGCTGCAGCTCCGGAGAGAAGCTGGCTCCCATCGGCCGACCTGGGGTGAAGATGGAAGCGCCTCGCGCGCCGATCCCGACTTGGATGCGCGTGTTGCCATCCTTCCCCGGTCGGCCGGAACTCCCCTCCTTGCCCGGCGGGCCCTGGAGACCCTGCGGTCCCCGGTCACCCTTGTCGCCCTTCGGACCTTGCGGACCGGGGACGACCTTCACGACGGGCGCCGGAGGATCGACCTTCGGGGTCGTCTTGACCGGCTTGGCCGGCGGCGGAGCTTTCTCCGCTTTCGGCGGCGCGGTCTTCTTGACCGGCTTGACCGGCTTGACCGGCTTGGCCGGCGCACACTCCACGATGGGCTGCGGGACGCAGACCGGTTCGAAACCGTCGGCCAGGGCAACCCCCTGCGCCAACGCGATCGCGATGATGCACGTGATGACGTGACGCATCGGTCACCTCTCTTTTCTTCGTTCAGTTGTCAGTGTACCCCAGCTTATCTTCAACCCGCGACATTGCGGAGAGAAGCGCTGGAACCGCCCGACGGTTTCCGGAAGGCAAGGAGGAGGTGCCTCCCGGTCCGCGTCGGGCGATTTCAGGGCTTCTGCTGGTCCATGCGGCAAAGACCCAATGGACTCGGCATTAAAACACGAAATCGGCTTTTTGTCAAGTCCCCGATGTGCAAAGGCGATGAGGCCCCTGAAACGAAAAAACGTCCTTTTTTGGACGCTTTCCGCTCACTCGATAGGATGCGGCGCTCCCGCGAAACGGACTTTCCGATGCCGACGCGCCTCCCCGACCACCAGGTAGAGAGAACTCAGGACGACCCCGATGACGGCTCCAAGGAAGGCGTTGAGCGGGATATTCGGCCTGACCGGGAAGCGGGATTGGAGCGGAGCGTCCACCAGCCGGATCTCGAGGTCGTGGCCGCCGATGAAGGAATTGCCTTCGGTCGTGAGCACGAAAGCGATCGCGCGGGCGATCTCGGACGCCTGCTCCTTGTTCTTGTGATAGACGTTCACCTGGAGGAAACCGCTCTCATGGGCGACCTGGGTCGCGACCATGCGCGTCCACTGCTGGCGGCGCTTCGATTCGCTCGCCTCGAAATAGCTCTTGTCGATGTTGAATCCGGCCGAAGTGACCTTGTCGTAGAAGACGGACGTATAGATCACCTGGCTCAGGTTGTTGGCGATCGTCTCGGCCGAACGGATGGCGGTATACGGGTCGAGGTTCACGCCGGACTGCTGGATGATCAGGAGGCGCATGGTCGAGGAATACTCGAGCGGGCGCACGAAACTCAGCCCGGCGGCCAGCACCATGGTGACGAGGGCGGAAACGGCGATCGTCTTCCAATGCCGTTCGAGCAGTTGCGTGATGTCCAGGGTCATAGTCCTCCTCCCCTAGTGTAGCGCGTTTCTCAGTCGAATGTCACATCGAAGGAGCGACGTTCGCCTTTGCGAAGGATCTCGAAGCGGGCTTTCGCGCCCGGCGCGTACTCCCCGACCAACTCGGCCAGGTCCGGGCCCGCGCCCAAGTCCGCCCCGTCGATCCGCAGGATCACGTCACCGTCCTCGAGCCCCGCGCGGTCCGCGGCCGATCCGCTCCTGACGGCCGGAAGGCCGGCGGCGCGGGAGCCGCTCAGCCGGACGCCCGGAAGCGGGCTCGGCCCCGTGCCGAGGAAAGCGTTCTCGCCGGGAACCAGGTAATGGACGCCGAGCAGCGCGCGCGACGGCGGAGCGCCGCGGAAGATCTCGGAGAGGACAGGCTGGATGAGGTGCATGGGCACGAAGGCGTCCGCGCCGGAGACGCCCGGCACCATGATGCCGGAGAGCGTGCCGCCGGACGTCATGACGGCGCCTCCGACGGCGCGGGCGTCAAGCCGCCGGTCAAGACGATAGTTCAAGGAGAACGCGTCGCTGTCATGCAGGCTGCCGGCGATCTTGCGGTCCGGCAGGACCTTTCCCGCGAAACGAGCCGCGGCGAAAAGCCCTTCCTGATCCTGGGCGTACAAGGACGTTCCGTGCGTCAGCGTTTCCGTCTCCTCGAAACCGAGCACCGGCAGGTCGGCCGCCTCGATCCGCAGGAAGACGATGCCCGTGCGCGGATCGGCGACGCGCGTCTTCGGTTCGACCAGCCGGCCGTCGACCGCCACGAGCACCGGACCTTGGGCGAGGACGGACTGATGCGTGGCGATCCATCCGTCGGAAGTGATGACGGTCGCGTAACCGATGGCCTCCTGCGGCACCCGGGCCTGATCCGCCGAATCCGTCCCCTGAGGCGACCTTCGGAGATACAGCGGGAGATCGAGGCGGTGCAGCCGAGCGGACGCTTCACCTTCCGCCAGGATAGCGGGCGTCGGAGGCGTCGGGCGGCCGATCCGCAGCAGGGCGGCCTCCTCGGAAGGCGAGGGAGAGATCGCCAGATAGGACTCGGCGACGAAAGCGCCGGCCATTCCGGCAGCCAGGCCAAGCACGACCGGTATGACGATCATGCGCAAAAGGGCGTCGATCGAGGTTCCGTTTCTTGAAGACATGGTTTCAGACCCAGCGGGCCGTTAGGAACAGGAGGATGAGCAGGCCTCCGGCATACAAGGCATACTTGCGTATCAGGGGCAATGGGACGTTCTCCCCCGCCCCGATCGGCAGGAGGTTGGCGGCCAGGTAATAGACAATGCCGACCGCCGCGCCGCCCACGAACATCTGCGTCGGAAGGGAAAGCGCCACCACGTAGGTCTCAAGGACGATGAGCACGGTCAATCCCATCCGCGACAGGGGCCGGACGCGCGGATGCGCGCAAGCGAAGTACAGGTGCCAGCTCCACAGGGCGGAAATCGCGGCGATGAACGGGATGGTCCACCAGCGCTGGATCGGGAGGAAGGCCGTGACGCCGAGCCCGGCGGACGCGACCAGGAAGAGCGAACCGATGTTGACCATGCGCGCGAACTCGGAAATCGACAGGCGTTCCTCCGGATCGTCCGCGAGCGTCTCGCGTCGGACGTGTTCGAGGAACAGGTACAGCACGACCGCCAGGACGGCGATGAAGGCGTGCCGGGGGGCGACCAGGTCGAGGAACAGCAGGGAGGCCACGCTCGAGACCGCGATCATGGCCATGGCCGGTACGGCGACGGGCGTCAGGCGTCCGCGCAGCTTCCCGCGCGCGAGGAGCGCGAATGCCGCGAGAGCCCACCCCATGCTGGCGAAGCTCCACCAGAAGAACTCGTGCGTGCGTCCGAGCGACAGCTCGCTGAACGCGACGAAACCGGCGGCGCCCAGCATGGGCAGGATGGCGGAAAAAAAGCGTCGCATATGACTTCAACGTTCCGGCTTGACGGAACGGAACACGTCACCGAACACGATGCTGGCCATCATGGCGACGGGAATGGCCATGAGCGCGCCCAGCAGTCCGGCGACCTTGACGCCGATGAGCAGCGAGAAGATGCAGACGATCGGGTGGAGGCCCGTCGCCTTCTGCATGACCTTCGGCACCAAGATATGGCTTTCCGTCTGCTGGATGAGCACGTACATGACGGCGACGATCAGGCCCTTGAGCGGCGACTGCGTGAAACCGATCAGGATGGCCGGGATGGCGGCGAAGACCGGGCCGACGTAGGTGATCGATTCGGCCACGCCGGCGGTCATCGCGAGCACCAGCGCATACTTGAGCCCAAGGATCTTGAGCGCCACGTAGACGGTGACGGCGATGATCGCGCTCAGGATCATTTGTCCGCGCACCCAGCCGCCGATGCTCTTCTCGATGCGCAGGAACAGGTCGACCAGGTACGGCTGATACGACTCGGGAGCGACAGAACGGAACAGGCGTTTCAAGGCGTCTTCCGACACCACCAAGTAGAAGGCGACGACCAAGACGACGATCAGCGAGACGATGCCGGTCGCCAAGCCGCGGATGGTGGCGACCAATCCTCCGGCGGCGGCACCCAGCCCATTGGCGCCGGTGAGCGCCTGCTCCAGGTCGTCGCTCAGGCCATGAGCGGCGACGAAGTCGCGCAGCGGACCGAGCGTCGCCAGGAAATTCGCCCAGATCGCGTCGGCGTTCCTGATCAGGTCGCGGGCTTCAAGGACGACGGCCGGCACGAGGACGGTGACGATGGCGATGATGACGGCCAGGATGACCGCATAGACGAGCAGGACCGCCGCTCCGCGCGACATCTTCCTGGACTGGAACCAGGCGGCCAGCGGATTGATGATCGACGCCAAGACCAGCGAGACGAACAGGAGCGCGATGATGTCTCGGATCAAGTAGAGGAACCCGAGCGCCAAGGCGAAAACGGCGACCTTCACGATCGTGAGGGTCGAGATGGTGATGACCTGCGCTTGGCGTTCCGAGCCTGTTTCCGCCATATCTTCGCGTAAAATCTACCACGTAGACGCCTGTTCCGCAAATCGCTACACTGGGCGTGCCATGGACGACCTCGCCTCAAACGACCGCGCCCGCTACGACTATGAGCTTCTCGAGAAACTCGAGGCGGGTTTGGTGCTGGACGGCCACGAGGTGAAGTCCGCCAAGACCGGGCACCTGAAGCTGAAAGGCGCCCACGTCGCCTTCACCCGCGGCGAAGCGATGCTGGTCGGAGCGCACATCGCCCGCTACCCCAAGGCCGGTCCCCTGCCCGACTACGACCCGGAACGCTCCCGGAAGCTGCTCCTGCACAAGCGCCAGCTCGAACGCCTGCGCGGAAAACGCGAGGAGGATGGATTGACGATCATCCCGCTCCGTGCTTATATGGTGTCTGGCCGCATCAAGATCGAGATCGCCGTCGCGCGCGGCAAGAAGCAGTACGAGAAGCGCGAATCGATCAAGAAACGCGACATCGACCGGCAGATCCGCGGCGCTCTCAAGCTGCGGCGCTGACCTCCATCCCCGCCGCAGCTCCCCTGCTCGGAGGGCGGCGGCGGGGATGAATAGACTCGATGGAGCGCGTGACCGGCTCGCGCAGGTTGACGGAGCCTTCCCGTCATGAATAAAAAGGCAAACGACTACGTGCCAACGTTCTCGCAAAAGTGAAGACGGCGTTCGCCAACGCGTTCGCTCCGTCCTTCGCTCCGGTCCTCGCCTAAGCGCGACTGACCCATCGCCCGACGATATCTCCTAGTCGGATCGCGGTGTCATAAGGAAATCCGCCGCGCGTCCTGTCTCGAGGCGCGCGATACGGTTGGATCGAGGTCACGGACGCGGGCATCTCGGCGACTCCGAGTCCGCGCTCCGTCCCGCGCCTCCGGGCGCAGGAAACCCGAGTCGCCTACGCCTGTAGTGCGCGCCGTCCCACATGCCCCAGACGCGGGTGCGAATCCCGCCATCTCCACCAAACCGAAATCCGAAGCCCCAGAATGCCGAAAAAGCATTGTGGGCAGAGAAAAACCGGTAGTTTCAAAGCCGGTTTTTCTGTTATAGGTGAGCGGCCCAGTGAAGATCATCCTGAGCACCAAACGCTTGTCTTCAAAAATCCCGTTCGTCCATATCGCGTATGGGTTTTTGATGTACTCAAACACGGTCTCAAGTGCGGTTTCAAAGTTAATGCCGGTGTCTTGATTGTCGCCGCTAGATTTTTCCTCCAAGAGCAGTTTCTTGTTCGTCAGCTCCGTGATCTTCTTTTCGTATGCGCCAATGACGGCCTCGGTGTTGGTCTTGGTAATCCGTTCAAGATAGATGTTGATTTCTGATTCCAACTTTGCGATCTCAATGAGCCTTTGACCGTCCGACTCCTTGGAGTAGGCATGGCGCTCGTTCCAGGCATCAAGGGCCACTTCTTTAGTCAGAGCCAAGACTTCCTCCGTAGCCCCCACCTGGCCCAGAATCCCACCCAGATTGCCCTCCAGCGCCTCTTTGGGGATGCCCCTGTTCCTTTCGGGGCACCCTGCCCTGTGACAGCGGTAGTAGGCCTTCCTGTAACCCTCACGACCCTTGTGCTTGGTCGTCCAGCTGGACGTAAGTGGCTTGCTGCAACCCGAACAAACCACGAATCCCCTGGCCGGAAAATCTAGGTTCAAATCCTTTCTGGCCAATCCCTTAGCCGTACCCTTGAGCTTCTCCTGGATCTTCTCGAAGGTCTCAAGGCTGATTAATGCTTGGTGGTGACCCTTACGCCTCGAAATACCCCAGTGTGGATATTCGATGCATGGAGAGTATAGGACTCTTTTGAGAATCCGGTTCACCTGCTCAAGACCCACGTACTTGTGCCTCTCACGATGGAGAAAACCCCGGCTCTCCAGAAAGGCTTGAACATCAACCCTGTTAGGAAAGGTATTATCTGCAAAGCCCTCCAGAGCTTTACGGATGATACTGGCCTTGGGTTCGTCCGCGACAAGGATTTTCCCATGCACGGGATCATTAATGTATTTCAAACCTGGCGGCACGTCGAAAGTCCAGTAACCGCGTTCTAGCCTCGCTTTCATTTTCTGAATGACCTGTCTCCTGTTCTGCTGACGCTCAAGCTGGCCCTGTGCCGCAAACATGGTCTCGACAAACTCACCTTCAGGAGAATCCTCAAAATTGAAGTTTAAACACTCAACTTTCGTGCCCCTGCTTTTAAACTCGTTCCTTAGCCTGATATGAAACTCGGTGTCTCTCGCAAACCTCTTGAGGTCGTCAAAAATGACCACATATTTTTTATGCGGATTCCTGTCGATGTGATTCAAAAGCCTTTTCAGTTGTGGGCGCTTCCAAAAATCGCCGCCGCCTGTGAACTTGTCGGGAAATACCTCCTCGACAACGTAACCACTCTGATCCGCACGTTGTCTGCACCGATGTTCCTGGCTCTCAGAATCCTGCTGGATGGTCGAAACGCGGGCGTAGATCAGCGCGATCAGTTTCCCATCTTTCGTGTCAGCTGCCATATCAAGGTTTGCTCAAGACCAATGAATCGACGGCGTTACGCAAATCAATGTTGTTGATGTGCAGATAGCGCCGCGTAGTCTCCAGCTTCTTGTGTCCAAGAAGTTCCTGGATGACCACGATATTAACTCCGTTGTTCATCAACGAAGTTCCAAAAGTGTGGCGCAACGAATGAACAGCCGCCTTGGTTTTTTGTATATCTGATTTTTGAAGATATTTTTTTACAAGACCGTAGACACTACGCGGATGTAGCGTGTCGCCACGCCGACTAATGAACAAGTGGTCGCTGGTGACCTTGGGGCGGTGTTTCAAGTACGTTTCGAGAACAGATACGACCTCGCCCATTAGGGGGATGGTTCGTTCTTTATCACCCTTACCCCTTACCTTGATGCTCCTGCCGGTCTTCTCCAAACTAACCCTGTCGAGAGTGAGCCCCACGAGTTCTGAAAGGCGTATGCCGGTGCCGAGCAAGAGAAGGACGATGGCGATATCACGTAATCGATCATAGGGGGCCGCTTCTCTTTTCACTGTTTCAATCAGATTTCGATACTCAGATTCCGTAAGGTAGGCAGGCTGCTTCTGAGGAAGCTTCATTTTCTCGATTTCGCTCGTGGGGTTAACCACGATCAATTTTTTACGCAACAGATATTTGAACAGGGAGCGGATGGCAAATAGCTTGCGCGTCAACGTAACGGCGCTGTTTGTGTCGGCACATTCAGAAAGAAAATGACTTACATCTTCCTGTGTCACGGCAAGCACGTCTGAACGACCGTTGGCCTGTAGGAATCCCGTAAACTTACCAAGATCATGTTCGTATGCCTCAACTGTGCGTGGCGAAAAGTTCCGCTCTACGATGAGGTAGTCCAGGTATTGATTTATTAGAGTTTCCATTTGTGTGCGCTTAATTTCCGAATGAAGTTGGCAGCTGCACGCAGGCGATCGATAAGCATTTCCCAAAGTGGCCTACAGATGTTCAGAAGGAGAATTGAAATAGCCAGTCCCCCCAACCCAATAAACAGCTGGTAGCCGGAATGTGCGGTGAGTAAATAGCGAATGGATGAAGGAATGAAAAACACGAGGCCACCAACGAGGCCAAGTCCGAAAGCTGTAAGTACTAATGAACCAATGAGCAACAATAACAGCGTTGACGCTTTCTGAAATATATTCACTCTTTTCCCTTTACTCTTTGATTCCTTGTGCTCATCCCGAAGCATGGACGTTGCGACAAGGATCCAAAAGACAATAAAGATGATTGCGAGATATTTCATACGGCATCATTCCTTGATTGCTGGGCCACTCTTCCATTGATAAATGATTCGAAGTCAGACTTCCGAATAAGCCATTTATGACCGATGCGAAAGAACCCTTCGAGTTTCTTTGCTCGAATCCAACGCAAGACCGTCGCCCTGGAAACGCCTAGGGATTGCGCTACGGCCTTGATGCCGAGCGCTTCCGATTCCGCAGTTGATCCTATTCGTGCCTCTGAAGACTGGTTCATACACGTTCAATGCTATTAATAGCCATTTAATGCTGTAGGATGAAGCAAATGTGAGTTGATGCCCTCTCTTGACGCGGCGGGCTCGTCTGATATGATTCAAATGTCGTTAGATGTGCGCATTTGCTCCACACGGACTAAATGAAATGGCTATTTAATGACGTTGGTGCCTGTCGGGGCATTTTTTGTTTTGCCAAGAGTGCTCACTGGTTAGATGCACCGCACCTCAACAAATGTATATCCGGCATAACAGGCGATAGCACCTCGCCATACGGGGTGACACCTCATCTTCATCGCCCCGTATGTAAGGATTGGGAAAGGGGTGGTGGGAGTTGTCTTTGGCGATTTAATGATCTGCGCTGGGACACCCTCTTCAAATTTGATTTTTCCCAAGAAACCTTTTGCTATCTATTTTGAGGCGGGGGGGCGTTGTTGCGCCCAATCTTGTTGCGCATCTCCCTAAAAGACCTGAGGGTCTCCTCTCGACGAGCCTTCTCTTCGGGCGTCATGGGCCGATCGTGCTCCTCCATCAATTTTCTCTGCTCCTCTTCTTGTGCAACAGCCCGCGCCCCAGCACGGTCCTCATCAGCTTTTTCTTCGCTTAAGTCCCATGCGATCCCTTCTTTGCAAAGTTTCGTAATGTAGCCGACACGATTCTTTACTGGCTCGCCACGGCGAATGCGCGCTTCCATGCGACGAGCGGCGTCTCGGACGAGCAACAAAGAGAAGTTCCGGATCGGCACTTCGATGTCCGGACCGTATTCGTTCTTCAGTTTTTGAATCATCAGCAGATTTTCTTCGTTTGTCTGATGTTCTTTCAGTTTCTCTAAATGTTCTTTAGAGGTTTTTTGAGTTTCATCAGGGTGAACAGTCACCTCATTTTCTCCAATGTTCATAGGCATTACGTGGCGTGCTTCGCCGACGCCTTTTTTATCACCGTGTTCGGAAGCATGAACATCGTGTTCGCCGGGCTGAATTTTCTGTTCTGTAACCTGAACAAGTCGTTCATCATGGTGAACAGTTGGTTCATCAACGAGGCCATTAAATCGTTCACCATCCTGAACACTTTTACTAATAAGCCATTTGAAGTTGTTGACCTCGATCCTGTCACGCAGTCTTTTCAGAAAATCTCGTTTGGCTAGGCTCGTAATGGTTTCAGAAAGTTTACCGATGGCGTGGTGCGGCAAATAATGCTCCTTAATATCTCGTAACGATTCACTTGTCGTGCCAAAAGTCTCGTGATCTTTATCCCAATCGACAATGTGAATAAGTACATCAAAAAGACGATATTCGGCATCGGAGAGGTCCATCGTCCTCTTCAGCTTCAATCGATAGGATTTGAGAAAGCCCTTAAACTTGATCTGATTTCTCATATTCATTCACTTTTTACAGCGCTAGTCGCTGTAAAGTCGTTCTTTGGCTTCCTTGATCGCAGCAATAAAGGCGCGCGGCTCTATGCGGGCCTCCTTTGACCAAAAGGATGCGACCGTATCCTCTCTGCCCACCACATCAGAAAATACGAAAACAGCTCGCTTACTGTCAGCCTTGTCCACATCAACAAGCCTCAGCCCTTTTGCGATAAGATAGGCAGCGAGATAGAGGTCAGAGCAGCTGAAGTGCGGCGTTGGGAACGGTTTCATTTTCATAGTATCTGTGGTTCCTAACTACTTTTTTGAAGGCGGTTGAAAATCAGATTCACGATGTCGTACAATGAGTCACAAAGAGTGGCCACCTGCTCATCCGTCAGGTCAGACCCCTTTTCTCCCAAAAGTTCTCTGCATCTTTTGACTGATAGCATTGCACGAAAAAAAGTCGCCAGTGGACTGGCGACTTCTCACTCGTCAAAGCCTTGGGCTTTGCGATGGACTACTGCCAGTAGATCGCTAAACACTTTCTATGAAGCAGCGGGGCAGACCCGATACGTCACAGAAAATGGATACAATACTACGGCAGTTGCTCATTTTTCCGAGGTCGTCTTTTCTCGACGAACTCAACTGTCATCGACAGTTTAGCAACTTACAAAAATGATGCAAGACTTTCTTTGGAAGAAATATTTATAACATCAGATAACAATCAATAACATTTTGGATGTTTATCCACACCCGTATCGCTCACTTCGTCGACTTAAAACATTTTAAAATATGGGGTCGGCATCATTGAAAACAGATTGCGAACCTCACTAGTCAGCTTATCTCGCAACGCAACATTGATAACTGCCTCTTCAAGAGCGTTAATCACCGTCGTGTTGCCTTCATACTCAAGAGGTTTCTCATTGAGAAGTCTGGCGAGGTGCAGATAAGAAATCAAAGCCAGCCGCACATGCTCCTTTTGTTTATACAACAAATTGAAATCGGGGGACGGTAAGTTATTGTAGCTATGTCTAGTGTCTTTCTCGATTTGTGCAAAAAAAGATCCGTGAACAAACGCGCTTCGCTGAGTGTACAAATCTTTTACTTCTTTTTCTATTTCTGGAAATATCCAGGAAAGGAGGGCGGCCATCCTTTTTCTTAATCTATAACCCACTTCCTCGTTTTGTGAATCACCTGCTGTAAACAGTGCCTCCAATATGGCAGCCATGTCAGCAGATTCTCTTTGCCACCCGAAAGAGTTTTTACTATTTTCGTAGTCCTTGAGTCCCGAATAGAGCCAGCCCGCAACAAAAAGTCTCCAATCTTCTTTTCCCCACTTTTGTATACGGTCTAGCTGCCAAGTCCCATATTGGGATTGAGGGAGCAGTGTTTTGAAAAAGGTGACAAAACCTTTCGTCTTGAAAATGTGCGACTGGTTCTGAAAATGGGCAAAGAAAAAAGTGGGCTGATCGTGTGCTATAGGGTGAATGCCCATTTCGGAGCCGTAGAAAATAGGACGAAGGAACGTGGGTGAATAAAGGTTCAATAAAAATATCGTTTCAGCGTACGCGGCCGAATATACATCTTCACGACCCTCAGGGATCAGTAATCCCCAGGAGCATTCTCCATATTGTTCTTCTGTGATACCGAAAGAATCGTGCGATGCTGTCTCCGCACTATAAAACTTTAATACATTGTCATTAATGGGTGTTATTTTTTTCTTTAGTGCTTCAATAAACTCATCACGTTTGAATTGTTTTAAGTCCCAACATTCATAACCGTTTTGTATCTCAAATATTGCATCGACCTGCTCAATTGGTTGGCCAACGAACGCAAGGAAAATACTCTTATTTCTATCCATGTGAAACTTCGCTAGGGCGCTCCTTCTCTCCTTCTTCTTTCTCGACAAATGCAGCTCTCATTTCCCAACGCTCTCTCAAATTAATTAAAATCACCCCTCCCACAATCATAATCACTATCGCCCCGATAATACCGGCAACGGTATACCCAATAGCCCAGCCAACCTTTTCCAGCCATCCCCATCCTGCCGTTTCTCCGTAAGCAAATACAACCAGTACCAGAATGATGGGGACAAAAAGCGCTTTAACAAACCCGTACACCAACTCCTTAGTTCTCTTATGAAGAGCCCAAATAAAATACCCCGTAAGAGCTGATGCCAAGCCGATAAGAATGGCGCTTGCAGGTTTCATGAATCAGAAGCATCAGAAGCGCAGATCGTACAGTTCAACTGTGACGTCTTCGTGTTTCGCCTGTTGCTCGTAGGCTTCCGCGATCGAACGAAGCAACGCACCCGTGCGCGGCCACTTAGCGTTCACGGCTTCGCTCATATCACGGTATTTTTGTGCCAGTTTTCTCTCTTGAGCACCCCCATCATTCATGCTACGAGAAACGACGCCCCGACTATTGTATACGCCGGTCTGAATGTGTTTATTAATCAGTTCGTTGTTCAGATCTTCAATAATGTTCCGAACGGCAACATGGGGCCAAGTCCCATCGAGATCGCTCGGTGCGTACGCAAACATTTCCGCAATCTGCAGATCCCCACCCTTTACATATTTTGTCGCGGCGCACAGTTGTCTGGCTTGATCAACCCAACTCCTTAAGTCCTTTTCATCGAGTGAGCCATCATCCTTGAGACCTGGGAACAGACGCCATGACCTCAATACCTCATGAGCATTCCGAGCCATGTTCTGTGCTTTCTTTTCGTCGAGTCCTTCGCGGCCCGGATCAGGAGTAAAATCGTCTCGCTTGTATGCAAACGAAACGAGCTGCGCAAAAAACTTTGGCTCTTTCTGCAGTAACCTATGAATAGCCGTGGGTACAGAGCTGTGTCTTTGAATGTCGTCCAAAAGTGCGGCGAAGGGCCACTCCAGCATCGCGATCTCTTCAAGGGAGAGTTCTCCTTGTTTGTATAGCTGGTTGAATACATGTGCGAGATGAAAACTCGCCATCGTATCAAATCTAACCTTCTCATCCTCTGGATCGATTGCGAGGATTTCCTGTATGAGTCTTTTGAGTAGCTGACTTGAAATCGAAAGCTTCGGATCGCCAGCAACATCAAGAGCAACCAAAGGACGTTTGGCATCGAGCAGCTTTTCAACGGCGAGCTCGGCGTCTTCCGTCTTATCAGTTCGAGAGAAGCCTCGGGCTTGTTTCCAGTACGCGTCTTCAACGCCCTTGCCAGAAGCGCTTACCGCGACCCATGTTTCCGCCCCTTCGGGAAGCCCAAAATACAACAAGGCGTAGTCTTCATCTGAATAGCCTCCAAGTGCTTGCAAGCGCACTATTTGTTGATCCACCCATTCAGCTCCCAACTTTTCAACCCTGCCAAGTGCATACCCTTTAACAAGACCGGAGTTATGATCAGCATTCTTAAGAATACCTTCAAGGACAACTTCATCTTCTTTGGCGTCACGAATCGCACACCCGAGAGAGAATCCAAAAATGCCGACGTGCTGGAGAGCGTTTGCGTACTCTAGGATATTCTTAAGCGGCACTTGATCCAGGATTTCGCGCGCCGCCGCCAGCTGCGCCGCTTTTACTTCTGCTTGTTTCTCTTCATAGCTGCGTGTTTCACCCTGTGGAAGGGTGGGCCATGGTGTCTCTAAAAGCCAGCCCACCCGTTCAAGCGTCTCTTTGGGCTCAAAAATCGTTAAGATTTTACTGAGCCCTTCTACGTATTGCCTATCCTTCCCCTCTCCATAACTGTTGATCCAATTCAAAGTGTTCCGAACATTTTGAAGCAGCTGTTCTCTTTCGGTTTTTGAGAATGTATCCGGGGCCATTTCGAGCAACGTGGTGATGAGCCGATCCTTTATGCTGGGCGAAAGGTGAAGAAAGTTTTCGTGCGATGACACAATATTTTCACGCAAGGACGCCAAACTACTAAGCCTCGGAAGAAGCCCTTCCATGTATTCCTTGTAGTCCCTTGCGTCTTCGGATTCCAAGCCACGTCGATCACCACCCGAAGCTCGCCATCGAAACCTATGGGATTCGCTGATGGCTCCGCCATTAAAATAATTTTTACTGAACCCCCAAACGCTTTGGTGGTCTTTTCCGACGAGTACATCAAAAACTGCCAAACGATCCTTGGGAGAAGCGTGGGTCTGTGGAAGACCTGGCAGAAACACTTCTCCCAGGCTATTCATTGGTCGATTTGCAAAGCGTCCACCCTTATCGATTTTGCCGAGACTCATGAGGGCTTGCGCGGCTCGACTGAAGTAGGTCGTACTCCATGCAAGAGATTCAAGACCCCACAGCAGCCCCGCGTGCTTGCACTCACCAAACATGCTGGCATCGTCCTGCATCAACTCTTCGAAGAGAACTGGGTTCTCTTTTACGTTTTTCTCGATTGCATCAAGGAATGCGTCTGGTGCAGCTTCGGCAATGAGCGGGAGAACGTCATTCAAGGACGCCCACATCTCCCATTTTTTAGCTGATTCCAATACGTCTTTAACTACCGTATTAGCAAAAGCCTGCGGCGCAGCAGCCTGAGAAGCGCGCTCACCGTGCACAGCAAGAAGAACCAGGGATTCAACGAGGCCTGTGCGAATCCATTCGGAATAGCGGTTGGACTTTCCGTATATGGCCGCAGACCAACGCTTGTCTGCGGGTAGGTCATATTTCGGATCGGTCTGTGTAAGAACAGCGTGAACGACTTGCCCCAGCGATTTCAATGAGGCGTCCGTAAGTTGACCAGCAAGAAGAAACCAGGCATCCAGAGGAGCCTTAAGCGTCCAGACTTTCCCAACTTTGCGAATCGGGGAATCCTCGATCTGCAAAAAACCACTCAGCACCTTGGTATATTCCTCGTGGGTTGACCCGGAAAGCATTTGAATCACTTCCTGGTCGCCTTCCTTTTCTTCAGTCCATGCGCCAGCAAGCAAGATTGGCAAAAGTGCCTGCGCCGAATCAGCGCTTGCCCAAGCCGGAGCGCTTACAGCATTGGATCGAGAGAGGTGCCGTCGCAGGACGGGGATGCTATGGCCGAAATCTCGAGTAAACTTTTGAGCCTTGTCATCCGACAAGCCCATTTTTTTCAAAGCTTCTTCAACGACGCCCCGACGCGGCCGCGACAGTCTCACATCCCCTGCGCCACCGATCGCCTGCGGTTCCACGCACAAGAAAACGTGATGACCTTTCCTCACCGCCCAACCAACTGCGGGACGGCAATCGTTCGGCACGACAATGATGAGGGGAGTTTTCTCAAAAGCTTCCGCGCAATCGCGGAACTGCTGCAGGCCATCCACGACGATGCACCGCGAGAGTTCCTTCTCGCGGTCATCTCCAGGAAGGGCGTCAATCGCTGAGTACAAAAAGGCGGACGCCTCGTCCGTAGAGTCGCCACGGACTGCATGGACGTCGGCCGTGTGTCTGAGCCATCCGTGCACCGCTTCGACCTCCGCCTTACGACCAGCGATCACCAGCTCGGTGGTGAGCGGCTCGACTGACGATAAGGCGAACTCTTCCCATGTCCGTTCGATATCGCGCATGCCCGGGGTGGGCGTCAACCCAAGTTCTCGCGAAAGCCACAGGGCGACGACCGGGGCGAGCGCGAGCCACGCCTCGAGCGCGTCCGCGTTGACGACGCGGACGTCTTTCCAGATTTTCAGATCCTTCTTCGCCTTCACCCAGTCGGCGTGCTCCGGCCAAGGCCGAGGGGTCACGAAGACGAAGGTCGTCTCTTGGGGGTTTGCTCCGTGCGGATCCTTACTACGCTTGGCGAAATCCTGCTCCGCTTTTACGCCGGGAGAGGCGCCCGTGCCGATTTCCCAGCGGGAGATGCCATCGGGGAAGTACGGGAAAACTACGGGGGTTTCGAGGCGACCGTCCCACCCTCCGAGCACGACGCTATCTCCGGTTGGGAAGTGGAGGTCTTTCGGGGGGCTTCCCGTCGTGGCCCATATCAAACGACGAAGGAGAAGCGGCAGGGTGTCCTGGCAGCGCCGCTCATCGTTTTCCGCCCAGTTCTTGATATGGGTGGCGGTAATCAGTCTCATCATGGCCAGATTATCGTACAGTCCAGCAAGAACGGCAAGCCCTAAAAAATGGGCATTTCCGAAGGTATTTCTGGCCTTCCTGAAGGATGGCTTGGAGCAGCGCACGACTCCCGCCCCATGGAAGGCCGCTGACGAGCCCTGACGCGTCTTGGATCTAGGGATTTGATGACCAGATACCACTTCCTCACATAGTCCAGGAGGGAGTTCCAACTTTCCGGCGGCATCTCCACCAGAAAAAAGCCCATTTATATGGGCTTTTTTCTATTCACTGGATTCCTGGTCGGTCCTTGACGTGGATAGGTGATGCACGAGGGCGTTGAAGTACGAGGCGGGGCGTTCCCAGTCGCGAGGGTCGCGGGCAAGGCACGTCAGGTATTCTTCCACGGCTTCATGGGCAAGAAGGTCGTCATCATCGGAGCCCGTACCCTCGAGGAGGCCGGACAAGGCGTAGGCCACTTGATCGGCCACGTCCAACTGGCCGTCACGCAACGCCTCGATTCCTCGCCGCAGTTCCTTGAGCAATCTTGAAGCCTGTTCGCGACGCATGGCCGTACGATCCCCGTCTACCTGCACGCCCAGCCGTGGCACGTCCTCACGTAGCCGCCGACGTAGTGGCTCCCCTTGCCGTGGCTCGTGTATCCGCCGACGTGATGGCTGCCGAACCGCCCCCTGGCTTCCGCGGCTTGGCTGAAGACGGAGAGGCCGAGCAGGACCGCGAACGCCATCAGCGAGATTTTCTTCATATCGGTTTACCGATGAATCATGTTCACATGATGACCCCTCCACGGAAGGCGGTCAAATCCCGTGAGGAAGACGGCATGGCACGGCCTTCGCCCGGGCGGTCGGATCCGTCGATGAAAATGAGAAGGAACGCGTGGATACGCGTTCCTATGGATGCCGGCCGTCACGGCGCGATTTTCAGCGCCAGAAGTCCGGGTTGGCCAGGACAGCCTCGGCTTCCAGCGAGGTGACGTCCACCTCGAACGGGGTAAGGAGCTCTGCTGCCTCCGCACGGCAGCGCCGCAAGCAAGGCGGGATCTCCTGACCGCGACGCTCCATGACGCCGATCCTGACGAGAGCGCAGCGATGCCGTTCCCGCGCCCGCTCCCCCGGAGAGCCTTCATCCGGACCGATCGCCGCGAACATCTGGACTTGTTCCGAAGAAAGGACGGGACACTGGTCACGCATGACGTCCTCCTTTTGAGTCCGCGAACGCGGACTCGTTTGATGCTTCTATCAAAGCACGATTCCGAAGTTTTTTCAAGCCCCCGCGCTACCCAGGCACGCTTCAAAAGAGCGCCTTGAACCATCCGACCAAGGCCTGGAACCAGGTCTTCTTTTCCTGTCGTGACGGAATGGACGGCGCGACGGGAACCGGAGGGGTCTCCGGCACGGATGTCGACGCCTGAAGAAGACAGGCCTCGCCCGATTCCTCATACCCGTCATCGCATCGCCAAAGCTCGGTCTTGCTGCCGATCGCGGCGTGCGAATGCTCGGGAATCGCGATGCAGCGCTTCTTGCCCAGTCCGAGCGCCGTGCCGGGCGGACAGATGGGCGTCACCTGCTTCTCCGGTCGAGGCGGCGAGTCGGGAAGGTCAGCCGTGCCGGTCGCCGGTTGGGCGTCCGCGTCGGTCGAAGGCGGGACCGGCAGGTCCTCGACGCAGCCGTTCCTCGAAGGGTCGAAGAGATGCCCCGGCATGCAGGCGCATTGGCGCATGAGCGCATCGTACGTCGCGAGGCTGCCATAACGTGAGACGCACCAGAGCGTCCCGGTGACGCACCGCAGCAGGACGGTGTCGTAAACGGACCCCGCTCCGCAGACGCAGGAGGAGGCCGGGATGTCGTAATAGGCGTCCTCCCCGAGCTGGGCGCGGCACGCGATGGTCCGATCGATGCACTCGGTCTTCTTGGCGTTCCAGGCGTAGCCAGGCAGGCAGGTGCAGGCCTGCTTCGCGTCGTCGTAGCGGGAATAGGGACCGTGTTCGCTGATGCAGCCGGTCGCGCCCGGCAGGCATCGGGCATCGACCGTGATGAAACCGGCCGTGCACTTGCAGCGCTTGGTCGGAAAATCGTACCGCGCGCCGGATGGGCAGAGCGCGTCGCTCGGACTCGAGGGCGTAGAAGTCGCGGAAGGCACGGCGGCGATCGCGCTGCGGCCTCCGGAAACGGAGAGCAGGACCGCGAAGAAAGCCGCGGCGAGCCCGATGTGCGGACATCGCTTGGTCGACATGATGGGCGGCGTCGGTCGTTAGGATCGCTTCCATCTTAACGCATCCCGCCGCGGCCTCCAAGGACGCGCGGATACGCAAGATACGAAAAAACCCGCCGTAGGCGGGCTTTTTCCGTCGCCGCTCGCCGTTAGGCGAGGCGGACGTTGACGGCGCGGGGACCCTTTTCGGAATCCTCGACCTCGAAGGTGACCTTCTGGTCGACCTTCAGCGAGTCGAAAGCGACGTCGACGAGGGCCTCGGAGTGGAAGAAGACGTCCTTGGAGTTGTCTTCCGGGGTGATGAAGCCGAACCCGCGATCGGTCAAGCGCTTGATGATGCCGTTCATACGTTCGTGCGTGAGCGTGAATAATCCGCAAATTGCGGCTTGGAGGCGGGGGCCGAAGCCTTCGCCGAGAGCTTTGTGTTTGCAGGTACAGGATAGCACGGGCGGCGGAAAATGTCAATGCGCCGGATGAAAAAATCGGCGGCGCGTGGTATGATCGTCCGTGAAATCACGCACCCCATGCATACCCTGATCGAAGCGCTCGGATGGTACGGAGCCGCCGCCATCGTCGCCGCCTACGCGCTGTCGAGCTTCGGCTGGCTGCATCCGGCCGACGCTGCCTACCAGATGCTGAACATCACCGGCGCGTTCGGCATCATCATCGTCTCCCTGAAGAAGCGGGCCTACCAGCCCGCGCTCCTGAACGCCGCCTGGCTGACGATCGCCGTCATCGCCGTCCTGAAATCCGCATGAAGCTCGCCGATCACCCGCCAGGACATGCGCTTCCCTGAACTGACGAGAACGGAACGGACGCTTTTCATGCGCCTGGACACGCCGTCCAAGGTGCAGGATTTCCTGAACGCCATCCCGATCAACCGCGAGCCGGACGGCGACACCTGCCTCTCCCCTCGCCGCGTGCTGCGCGAGCGGCGCGCCCACTGCATCGAAGGCGCGATGCTGGCCGCCGCGATCTTCCGTTTCCACGGCGAGCGTCCCTTGATCCTCGACCTGGAAGCGGCCATCTGGGATGACGACCACGTCATCGCCCTCTTCCGCCGGCATGGCTGCTGGGGTGCCGTCTCCAAGACCAACCATTTTTCGCTGCGCTACCGCGAGCCGGTCTACCGCACCATCCGCGAACTGGTGATGTCCTATTTCCACGAATACACGCCGCTCAAGAGCGACAGGAAAAGCCTGCGTTCCTACTCGGGAGCGATCGATCTTTCACGCTTCGACCGGCGCGGGTGGCTGACGGACGAGCAGGACGTCTGGTACGTGCCGGAATACCTGATCCAGGCGAAACACTTCCCGATCATGAACCGCGGGCAGATCAGTTCCCTTCGCCGCTGCGACCCGATCGAAGTCCGCGCGGCCGAACTGCTGGAGTGGCCGGAACGCCGCGCGTGACGCCACGCGTCACCGCAAACTCCGTTCGAGCCTGCGCTTGAACTTCCAGTCGCTGATGCGGTTCGAGAAGACGACGGTGAGGCCGGCGGCGATGCTTTCGGTCGAACCGACGAGCGCCAGGACCCAGCCGTTGTGCAGCCCTCCGAAGACGGCCGCCAGCATGCCGGTGAAAGGCGCCAGCACGGAACCGAGCAACAGGCCGAGACGCGCTGGATTGGTGAAGTCCTGCCGGATCGCCTCCGCGAGCTCCGATCGGCCGCCATGCGCATGCAGCTTCCCCTCCCGCTTCAGCGCGCGTACGGATGCCCGGTACAGGCCGATGCTTTGGATGGCCGTCGTGAGCGAGAGCGCCACGGCCGAGAGCCCGAACAGCGCTCCGGCAGCGAGCGTCCACCCGCGAGCAAGCACGGCGTCGACATGGAAAGCGCCGTACGTCGCCAAGCCGAAGACCGGCACGAGCACGAGGAACCGCTTGCTGAGCGTCTTCCAGGAGAAACCCGAGCCGCGCAGCGCCATGAGTTCCGCCGTCTCGCCCAGGAGATCGTCGGTCGAAGCCGCGAAGATCTTGCCGACGCCGCTCGCCCATTTCTCGAGCACGTGCGCGATCGGGCCGATCACGAGAAGCGCTTTCAGGATGCCTTGGGCGATTTCGGTGCGCTGGTCGGCATTGTCGATGAGGAGGCGGTGGACGATGTGGTCGATGGAAAGCGGGTAGAGCGTCTCGGAAAGCTCGGTCATCAGGCGGCGCTCCTCGCTCCCGATGCCGAGATTGTCCTCGTCGACCAGCACCAGCCGCTTGAAGGTCAAACGGGCATCGAGGATCTCGCGCAGGTCGGCATCAAGGTCGTGCCCTTCCGCGCGGGCGGCGGCCCGGTCGGCTTCGGCGATCGTCGGCAGATGCTTCTCGCGCAGGAGTTCCGGCAGCCAGGTCAGCACGCAATGATGCTGCGAGAGCACGCTGACGCGATGGATCGCGGAAAGCAGGCGGTCCGGAGCGCGCTCGATCGTCCGCACGCCGATCGCCTTGCCGGAGGAGAGCAGCGACGAGACCTTCGCCTTGCTGGCCGGATCGTTCTTGAAAAGGAACCGCAATTCGAACGGCAGCCGCGCCTCCCGATCGAGCTCTTCGGGCAGCGAGACCACTTGGACGGAATAGGTACCGAGCGCGTCGAATGCGGCCATATTCAGCGGCTCCTGGACGGCAGCGCGCACGACGCAGGCTCGACGATCTTCCTCGCGATGGCTGATATCGAAGCCAGGACGATCGCGATGCCGATCCACGTGAATTCCTGGCCGTGCAGCGGCAGCCAGCTGAGGGCGCCGACCGTGGCTCCGACGCCCAGGAGGCTCGAGAGGAAGACCGAGCCGCACGAGGCGCAACCGACGCCGAGCAGGCCGATCAGCACGCCGACGGCGCTCGCCCCCGCCGTGCGGTTGAGGCGTACCTGCCGACGCATATAGTGAGCGATCATCGCCGCGTTCAAGCCGAAGAGCCCAGCCATCACCAAGGTCAACCAGCCGCCTTCATGGACGAATACGATGCGCCCGTTCCAGAACACCTGGAAGGCGGTCATGAGCTTGAGCCAGGCGCTGAACTGCCGCTCGCCCAGGACGAACTTCAGGAGATGCGAGCTCGGCAGCAGCATCGCGAGCAGGATCACGAAAAGCGAGCCGGACACGGCGGCCGCCCATCCTTTCGGGTCCGAAAAAGTTTCCTTGAGCGCGTCACGCAGTCGCGCGAGCCGTATCGTCATTGAGGAAGATTCGTTTCACGACCCATGATAGCCCTGAGCCTGCGCCGAAGCAATATCGAGCGTCATACGCCCAGCATGGAACGGAGCTCCTCGGTCGGCGTCCAGGGCGGGTCGAAAGTGACCTCGATGTCGACCACGCGAAGGCCGAGCATCAGCAGAGCCTGCTTGAGCTCTCCGATCAGCTGAGGACCGAACGGGCACAGCGGCGTCGTGAACGTCATGCGCACATGCAGGATCTCCTCGTCCTCCGAAAGGTCGAAGCCGTAGATCAGCCCGAGCGTCCAGATGTCGATGCCGAGTTCCGGATCGATCTGATGCTTGAAGACTTCCGTGATCTTTTCTTTCATCGTCATATTCAGCCGCTCATGGCGTCATAGCCTTCCCTGCCGATCCGGTCGGCCAACTCCCTGCCGCCCTCGGCGACGATGGCGCCGCCCTTCATGACGTGCACGCGGTCGGGCGCGAGCGCTTCGAGCATCTTCGGGTTATGGCTGATGACCAGGATGCCGATGTCCGCTCCGCGCAGGCGCGCCAAGCCATCGGTCACGATCTTGAGCGCGTCGACGTCCAACCCCGAGTCGGTCTCGTCGAGCACGGCGTAAGAGGGCGAGAGCACCGAAAGCTGGAGGACTTCGGCGCGCTTCTTCTCGCCGCCGGAGAAGCCGACGTTCAGATGGCGGCGGGCGAAGAGCGGGTCGATCTTGAGGTCCTCCATCCGCGCCTGGAGCAGGGCATGGAATTCCAGCACCGAGAGCGGCGGCTGCTTCACGGCGTTGAAGGCCGTGCGCAGGAAGCTCGAAAGCGTCACCCCAGCGATCTCCGGCGTCGATTGCATCGAAAGGAAGAGCCCCGCCTTGGCGCGCTCGTGCGGCGCGGCACTGGTGATGTCCGCTTCGTCGAGGAGGATGCGGCCTTCCGCGATCTCGCAGCCCGGATGTCCGGCCAGGGCGTTGGCGAACGTCGACTTGCCCGAACCGTTCGGGCCCATCAGGGCGTGGACTTCGCCCTTCCTGATTTCCAAAGAGACGCCTTTGATGATTTCCTTGCCGCCGCGCTTCACGTGCAGGTCATCGATCTTGAGGGATGGCATACTCATTTCTTGCAGGCGAGCGCGGACTTAAGGGTGCGCAGCGAGAGCATGGCGCATTTCATCCGCATCGGCCCGACGTCGATGCCGAGCAGCCCGAGGATATCCTTCTCGTCGATAGCCATCACCTCGGCGAGCGGTCGGCCCTTGAGGCGTTCCGTCAGCATCGAGACGGAGGCCTGGCTGATGGCGCAGCCGTGGCCGTCGAACTTCACGTCCTGCACGCGGTCGCAGCCGTCCAGCTTGAGGAACAGCTCGATCGCGTCGCCGCACGAAGGGTTGAGCTCCTTCGCCTGCCTCGAGGCGCCTTCGATCCGGCCCGCATTGCGCGGGTTCTTGTTGTGGTCGAGGATGTTTTCCTGGTAGAGCTCGTCATTCATAGCTTGAGGACCGTTTTGGCCTTGAGGATGGCGTCGATGAGCGCATCGGCATCGCTCTCGTCATTATAAAGGTAGAAGCTGGCGCGTGTCGTGCCGGAGAGCCCCAGCCGGGCCATGAGCGGCATGGCGCAGTGGTGTCCGCCGCGGACGGCGACGCCTTCGCGGTCGAGCAGGGTCGCCAGGTCATGCGGATGCGCGCCTTCCACCGTGAAGGAGATCGCGCCGATGCGCTCCCCCGCTTTCGGGCCGACGATCTCCAGCCCCGGAATCTCCGAGAGCTTCCCGATCGCGTAGGCCGCGAGCGCGCGATCATGCGCTTCGATGCGCTCCATGCCGATGGCTTGCAGATAACCGACCGCCGCGCCGAGACCGATCACGCCGGCGACGTTCGGCGTCCCGGCTTCGAACTTCCAAGGCGCGTCGTTCCATGTCGAGGCTTCCGGTCTCACTTCGCGGATCATGTCGCCGCCGTACTGGGTCGGCTCCATCGCCTCGAGCAGGCCTTTCCTGCCCCAGAGGACGCCGACGCCGGTCGGCCCGAGCATCTTGTGCGCCGAGAACGCAAGGAAATCGCAGTCGAGCGTGCGGACATCGACCTTCATATGCGGGACGGACTGCGCGGCGTCGACGATCAGCTTCGCACCGACCGCATGCGCGAGCGAGGCGAGCTCCTTCACCGGATTGACCGTGCCGAGCGCGTTCGATGCGTGCGCCACCGAGACGATCCTGGTCTTCGGGCCGATCAGGGCCCGGGCGGCATCCATGTCGAGCGTGAACCCCTCCGTGAGCGGGATGAATTTCAGCGTGAAGCCGTGACGCTTGGCGGCTTCCTGCCAGGGAACCACGTCGGCATGATGCTCCATCTCGGTCAGCACCACCTCATCTCCAGGCTTCAGCTCCCGTCCGAGCGACGCCGCCAGCAGATTGAGGCTCGCGGTCGTGCCGGAAGTGAAGACGACCTCTTCCGGCGAAGAAGCGTTCAGGAACCCGGCGACGACCCCACGCGCCGCCTCGTAGCGCGCCGTCGCCTCCCCCGCCGTCTTGTACATGCCGCGATGCACGTTGGAGCGGCATTCCTTATAGTAGCCGTCCATCGCCTCGAGGACCGGCGTCGGCGTCAACGAGGAAGCGGCCGAATCCAAGTAGGCCCGCATGCCCATGGCATGGAGCGAAGGGAAATCCTTCAGGATGTCGGCGGGAAGTTTTTTCATATCAGGCGAGTTTGGCGGCGATCGTCTCGGCGAGAGAAGCGCGCAAGGCGTCGTCCGTGACGGCCGCGAGGAACGGCTCGATGAAGGCGTCGATGAGCAGTCGCTCGGCGGCGGCGCGGTCAAGGCCGCGCGACATCAGATAGAACAGCTTCTCCTTGTCGAGACGGCCGATCGAAGCGGCGTGGCCGCACTTCACGTCCTGGTTCTCGATCTCGAGGTTCGGCACCGCGTCGATCTCGGCGTCCTCCGAAAGCAGCAGCGTCTCCTCGCGCTGGAAACCGCTGCAGCCCGGCGCGTCCTTCTCGACGCGGACCAGGCCGCGGACGATCGCCTTGGCGCCGCCGGAGAGGAGCGCGCGCACCTTCAGGTCGGAAACGGTCCGCGGCGCCAGGTGTCGGATCTCGTGCCAGGCATCGTACCGCTGGCGGCCGGAGCCGATCAGGAGGCCGACCGAAGCGACCTCGGCGCCCTCGCCTTCGAGAAACGTCACCGAAGACGTCCTCGAGAACTCCGGCGAAAGGCAGGCGTCGATCCATTTCAGGCGGGCCCCTTTCGCCAGATGCGCCTCGCGACGGATCGATTCGAAGGCGGACTCGCCCGCGACGGAAAGATATTCCGCCGTCGCCCCTTCCCCGAGGACCAGTTCGACGCGCAGATCCCTGGCGGAGCGCGTCATCTCGACGAAACGCGCCCGGGAACCAGTGCCCATCGCGATCCTGAGCGACGCGCGGCCGGCCGGGGCTTCGAGCACGATCAGTCCGGCATCCTCTCCCGCCGGGATGTCGAAAGATTTCGGCGCGACCTCAAGCAGGCCGGAAGGGTCGAAGCCTTCGGGCGCCTCCGGCATGAAGATGCCGATGCCGTATTTGAGGAGTCTCATCGCCATATCAGCCGACGGAACCTTCCATTTCGAGCTCGATCAGCTTATTGAGCTCCACCGCGTATTCGAGCGGAAGGGATTTCACGATCGGCTCGACGAAGCCGCTCACGATCATACGCATGGCCGCCTCCTGGGTGAGCCCGCGCGACATCAGGTAGAAGAGCTCCTCTTCGCCGATCTTGCCGACCGTCGCCTCGTGCGCCACCTCGACCTTGTCGGTCGTGACTTTCATCGAAGGGTAGGTGTTGGAGACGGACCCGGCGTCGATGAGCAGCGCGTCGCAGGTGACGCTCGACGTGGAATCCACGGCCGCAGCGGTCGCGCTGACGTAGCCGCGGTACGAGGAGACGCCGCCGCCTTTCGAGATGCTCTTGGCGCGGATGGTGCTCGTGGTGCGCGGCGCGGCATGGATGACTTTCGAGCCGGTGTCCTGGTTCTGTCCGGGGCCGGCGAATGCCACGCCCAAGGAATGCGACTGCGCGCGCTCGCCCCGCAGGATGGAGCAGGGGTAAAGCATGGTGACGCCCGAACCCATGTTGCCGTTCACCCATTCCACCACGCCGTCCTCGTCGACCACGGCGCGCTTGGTGTTCAGGTTGTAGGTGTTCTTGCTCCAGTTCTCGACGCTCGAATAGCGGATACGCGCGCCCTTCAGCACGTGCAGTTCCACGCAACCGGCATGGATCGAGCTGGCGTTGTAGCGCGGCGCCGAACAGCCTTCGATGTATTGGATCTCGGAACCTTCGTCGGCGATGATGAGCGTGTGCTCGAACTGGCCGCCGCGTTCGGCGTTCATGCGGAAATAGGCCTGGAGCGGCACGTTCACCTTCACGCCCTTCGGCACGTAGATGAAGGTGCCGCCGCTCCAGACGGCGGCGTGCATCATGATGAACTTGTGGTCGTGCGGCGGGATGCAATCGGTCATGAAGTAGCGTTTCACCAGTTCCGGATACTTCTGCACCGCCACGTCCATGTTCTCGAAGATCACGCCCTTGTCTTCCCATTCCTTCTTGAGGTTGTGGTAGACGACTTCGGAGTCGTACTGCGCGCCGACGCCCGAAAGCGCGTGGCGTTCCGCCTCCGGGATGCCGAGCTTCTCGAAGGTCTCGCGGATCTTGTCCGGCACCGTGGCCCAGGACTGCGACTCTTCGGCATCCGGGCGCACGAAATATGTGATCTGATCGAGGTCGAGCGCGGAGAGGTCCGGTCCCCACGAAGGGTTGGGCGTGCGCTTGTACATCGCGTACGCTTTCAGCCGCAGCTCCAGCATCCACTCCGGCTCACCCTTGGACGCCGAAATCTCCCGAACGACCTCTTCGGTCAATCCGAGCGCGGAGGCGTGGCGCGTCACGCCGGTGGCGGCCTTGTCGTAGACGTCGCGGAAGTCCGTAGCGGGCATATCAGGCGAGTTCCGCCATCGAGGTGTTCATCAAGGTCGCCATCACTTGGCCCTGCACCTTGGTGATGATGCTCAAGTCCGCGTGTCCGTGGGCATGCGCCGTGCAGGCGTCGATGTCCATCGGCCCTTCCACGGCGTGCAGCACCTCCGCCACGGTGATGGCTTTCGCCGCCCGCCGCAGCCGATACCCGCCGGCCGCGCCGCGCACGCCTTCGACCAACCCCGCTTTCCGAAGCCCACCGGCCACCTGCTCCAGGAACTTGCGGGACGCCCCGGTCTTTTTGGAGACCGCCTCAAGCGAAACCAGCTCCCCCGGGTGGAGAGCGAGTTCGGAAACGAGGATCAAACCGAGTTCGGCCTGCCGAGTGACCTTCAAGAGGGACTTCATTCAATTCCTAGTATCTTACTGGGAATTGATATCACACCTATAGAAGAGGGTCAAGTCCGAGAGTCAGGGTTGACAAATGGTCAGATTACTGCTAGAGTGGGCCGTTACGAAAACTCTCAATCGACGACCCTCCAACAACAAGGAGATCACGATGAACCAAGAGGCCATCGACGGGATCCTCAACCAGCTCATTCGCTACGTCCATCCCAACTACCGCTCGATTCACCCGGAGGTGTTCGGCAGCCCCAAGGCGACCGATCTCCAGTTGACGAAGGACGGTTTCATGGTCATGTTCAACGGAGGCTCCATCGAGCTCCATAAGTCCCCCTGGACGGGGCGCCCGCTGCATCTCACCTGCCGATGCGAAACGTCCCTGGGGACGGACGAGGCGACCCAGCAGATGCACTGGATCCTCCTGCCGCTCTACGAGCGGGTGGTCGACCACCTGTTGTCCGCCTGACCGCACCCACGACGCAAAGAGCACCCCTCGCTCTCGTCCGGGTGCTCTTTGTTTTCAGGGGTTTAGGACGCCAGCACGTTCGCTTCACGCAATTCCGCCCGCAACTCCCCTACCGACTTCTGGACGACGCGGTCGGTATGATCCATCAATTCATGCCTCATTTCGTTCAATTCAACCTTTGTCGCCATCTCGTCGAAACGCGCATCGACCCCATCAAAACCATCTTTCACGACCAAAAGGATCGTCTCGGTGATCGCCGCGGTCTGGATCTCATTATTCGCCTTGATCTTCTCATCCACGATCGTGCCGATGGCGTGGAGATCGTCGGTGGAAAGCATGCCCATATGGGTTAAGGATATGACGGCGTCCTGCCCGATGTCGACTGCGGATGTCAAGGCGGTACGGAGGACATTGACAAAACCGCCTTTTCGTGCTATCTTTAGACGTCCGATAATTCCTGCCCGTATGGGGAGGTCGGCCGCAAGGCTCAGGGGTCGTTTCTGCCCATTCAGAGACATGTTCCTGCCAGGAGGTGCCGTATGGCACGAAATCAGCTTCACTATATAGTTGAGGGCCCTTCGAAGCACGATCTCTTCGTTTCCCTCGGCTATGGGACGACGGAGACGCAGATTCGCGTGCGCTTCGGGATTACGATGGACCCGAATCGCATGATCAGCGGCGCGACCGTGCACGAGGTGCGCATCACCGGTCTCACGCGCGAAGACGGGTCCGGCGAAAGTTGGCTCGTGCGCGGCTACATCCGCATGCGGCCCGGGGGTCAAGAGTTCGAATGCTCCGGCTGCTACTGCATCCGAGACCGCAGCGGGTACCTCACCCTCCGGTAAATCTCGAGCGCCCGTGACGAAAAGAGCACACCTCGTTCTCGCGTCCGGGTGCTCTTTGTTTTCAGCCGACCCCATGTCCGTGATCGATCGCCGTAAAATATGCCTGAAATAGCAACGCCCACGAACGAGATCGTGGGCGGTGGCGGAGGGTTGAGCCGGGACGGATCGATCATCGAGCCGTCCCGCGACAGCGAGCAGCCGCGCGGCGGCTGCTAGCTGCCGTCGCCGGTGTGGCTGGTCGCGGTGGTGGACGGGTTCATGGTGATAGTCGCGTCGGCGTGGAAGGGGCTGTTGGGCGGTCCGGTCATCCTGTACCTCCTGGGTCGTCGAGGATTTCGTCGCACACCCGGAATGGGTGTCGTTCGACATGCACGCTATCATGTCTCGTGACCGCTGTCAAGACCCTGCCGAATCTTGCCTGATTTCAGCCAATCGGCTATAGTGGCCAGCGTACATAACTCTCCTGACCCCTCCCGACCCAAAAAGAGGGGGAAAACCGCCAATGCGCATCCATCCCAAAAAGTTCCACCGTCCCGTCGAAACGGCCCCGCTGTACCGGGCGAACCAGCAGATCCTCGCGCCCGAAGTCCGCGTCATCGACGAGAACGGCGTCAACCTGGGCGTCCTCTCCACGATGCAGGCCGTCGGCATCGCGCAGGAACGCGGGTATGACCTGGTGGAAGTCGATCCTCGGCCCCAGCCGCCGATCGCCAAGATCCTCAACCTCGGACAGTTCAAATACGAGCGCGAGCGCGAGATGCGCAAGCAGAAGGCCAAGGCCAAGCAGGTGGAAGTCAAAGGCATCCGCCTCTCCCCCCGCATCGGCGCCCACGACCTGGAGACCCGCATGCGCCTGGCCGAGAAGTTCCTGGACGAGGGCGACAAGCTCCGGATCGAGATCATCCTGCGCGGGCGCGAAAAGGCCCACGCCGAGCTGGCCAAGGGCGTCATCGCGGGCTTCGTGCGGCAGCTCCAGCAGAAGTTCCCCCTGACGACCGAGCAGCCGATCCAGGCCCAGGGCGGCCAGTTGACAACCATCGTGGGAAAGAAGTAAGCTTGACCGGCATTTTCAACGGTCAATCATCACGCATCTATGAAAGCAAAGACGAAGAAAGCCTTCGCCAAGCGCATCAAGGTGACCAAGAACGGCAAGCTGCTCAAGCGGCACGCCGGGCAGGAC
This sequence comes from uncultured bacterium, assembly GCA_937900255.1. Classification (GTDB taxonomy): domain Bacteria; phylum Patescibacteriota; class Patescibacteriia; order SG8-24; family DYFX01; genus DYFX01. The sequence continues at coordinate 114,044 of CALCDZ010000004.1, read as the reverse complement.
CACTTCAACGCGCGCGATACCGGCAAGGTCACGAAGAAGAAGCGCCGGGACACGAACATGTCCGAATCCTACCGGCACTCCTTGAAGAGCCTGCTCCCTAACCACGACGTCTGATATGCCGCGCGTCAAACGAGGAAAAGTCCGCGCCCGCAAGCGAGCCCGCATCCTGAAGAAGACCAAGGGAATGATGTGGGGCCGCAAGAGCAAGATCAAGCTGGCCAAGACCGCCGCCACCAAGGCCGGCGCCTACGCCTACCGCGACCGCCGCAACAAGAAGCGCGCGTTCCGGAGCCTCTGGCTGATCCGCCTCAATGCCGGTCTCCACGAGAATGGCCTGAGCTACAGCAAGTTCGCCGCAATGCTCAAGAAAGCCAACATCGCCCTCGACCGCAAGGTCCTGGCCGACCTGGCCGCCAATCATCCGGCCGTCTTCAAGGCCTTAGTCGAGACGACCGTCAAGCTGGCCGCAAAATAAGCCCGAACAGGAAAGTCAGGATGCCGATGCGCGTCTTGACTTTTTTGGTTTTTCATGGGATGCTGCCGTGTCCCCTTTCGTAAGGGGTCCCGGCTTCACGCAAGCCGTGCCCCGTCCTTTCGACACGAACAACCCCACAGAGGAGTGTAGACATGGATGCCCAAGGGACTGACCAGCAGAAGCTCCTTGCATTCGCTCAAGAGAACCGTCGGCTCCGACACAATCTCGAGCAGAGCAAAAAGGACGCAGCCAAAGCTGCCGAAGCAGCGCTCCAAGAGGCGGAGCGGCATGCGGCGGAACGCGCTGCCGATCGGGCAGCCCTGGAAGAGACCTTCAAAGCGGCGCTCCGGGAAGCGGAGGAGCGGCATGCGGCAGAACGCGCTGCCGATCGGGCAGCCCTGGAAGCCTCCTCAAGGGAGCTGAATCTGCTCAGAGTGGCGTTGATGAAAGAAGAGCTGGCTCGTGCCAAGGCCGAAGTGGAGGCCGCGCACATGAAGGGCTTCGAGCGTTTCAAGGAGGAAATGCTGGAGGCCTTCTCGCAGCCGCCTGAGAAAGCAGGACTTGCTGCCGAACGCGGTACCCCGAAGCCGCAGGTCAACTGCGTCTGCTGCGGTCTGCCGGCGACCGGGAATGTCGATGGCTACTGGTTCAAGCCGGAGCACTGGGGAGGCAGGACGCCTGTCCAAGTAGATCCGATTCCCCTCTGCGACCTTGCGTTGCACGCAGACGCCGTGTTCGAAGCGGTCTTCACGCCGGAAACTCGGGAGAAGATCGTGGGGTCTCCGCAAAACGCCGACGAGTTGAAGCAGGCGTTTCGACCGCTCCCCTGACAGCCCGAACGCAAGACCCGACCCGCGTCATCTGACGCAGGCCGGGTCGTTTTCTTTTCCTTCAAAGCGGGATCGATTCCGGTACGCTGACGAAACCTTGCTCCGGAACCCCGGCCCAGCGATAGAGCGTCTCATCGGCCCAAGCGTAGCCCTGACGCTGCCCGTCGAGCCCGTAGGCCGCGAACAACGGACGACCGCCGTACTCGCGGCTCAGGGGGTCGAACGCCACGTATCCGACCATGGCGCCGGTCGTATCGGCCACCGCCCGGCAACGGATCAATCGCCCGTTCTTCCCTCGGCAGAGCATGCGGGCAGGGCGCTTGCCGCGCGGCGCGGCACGGAAAAGCCGTCCGATCGGAAGCCGGTCGAAGCGCAGCGGCGGAGGCTGCAGGCCGAGCGCTTCCGCGAACGAGACGCGGACGACGGCTGGGTGTGCCTTGACGACTCCAGACGCGAACTCGGCCGCGACTTGCGCATCCCGGTGCAAACGAGGGTCCACCGCGAGACGTTCGAGCTCGCCGGCGGCATCTGCCGCCGTCAGGTGGGCGAAACGTTCGACCCAGGCTTCAGGCAAGATCAGGCCGAGGAGAGGTGCCGGAGAAGTCCTGATGGATCGACGGCGCACGATGGCGGTGCTCAAGACGGCTCCGATGGCGCTGGCTCCGAAAAGACGGTCCTCATCGCCTTCAAGGACGCCGAAAATCTCCGACCGAAGCCTGTTGCGGGCTTTCATCTCTTCGGCCAAAAGGTTGAGGGCAGACGGTGCTGCCGGCACCTCCGAACGACGGACAGACAAGGACGCCCGCGCCGCGGACCCAAGGAGGACCGGGAGATCGTCACGGACCCCTTGCCGGGCCTGACCGGTCAGGACGGCCGAAGCCTTGATCGCTTCGAGCGCGGCATCCCGCCGATCCTTGCCGATGCCCTGCGCGTTCCAGGCGAACTCCCGGAGCAGCGGGCGCAGCGCCCGTTCCCAAACCGCCGAGCCTCCCCTCTCGTGACGCAAAGCCACGGCCGCCGAGCCCCTGAGTTCTTCCTGCGCCTTCAGGACCCCGGGCGAACCGACTTCCCGAAACGCGGTCGCCAGCGCCCGTGCCGCCTCGGCGCCATCGAGCAGGCCTCGGCGCTCGCCATGACCGTCCCGCCACGCACGCACAGACAGGCTGCCGACGCACCGAAGCGCATCCCCCTCGTGCAACAGCGCGGAAGCGGCCGCCGCGCGCCCGTGCCAATCGCCTTTCAGGAACGCCAGCCTGGTCGAGACCGGAACGGGAGAAGACGCCTGAAGCAGGCTTGCGGCACGGACCGCGACTTTATCGCGGGCGCTCCTGTCCAAAGCGAAGCGGCGCTCCGTTTCCGCGAGCCGGTCCACGATCGAACGGAAAGCGGATACGGCCTCCGCGCGGTCCGATGCGAGGTCCAGGCGTTCGAGCTCGTCATCCAGCAAATGACGGCGCAGATCCGATGCCTTCATGACAGATGCAGTTCGGCGCGCAATGCGGTAGCCCGTTCAAGACACTCGCGTCCGAACGCTTCAAGCGCCTGCCGGACGCGCGCCTCGGCGTCCGGAACGCGCACGTCGAAGAAGGCCGCCAGCTCCTCTTCCGTGGCGTCCTCCGCCGCCAACTGCCGGAAGGCCTGCAGCGAATGCGGATCGACGGCCTGCATCAGTTCCAGGCCGATGCGACGTTCGGCTTCGGCCGTAAGCGTCTCGACCGCCTCAGCCCGCTCTACGCCGCCCGCATGCGCGAAACCTGCCTTGGCCAGCAAGGTCTCCACGTACGCGCGCACCGGATCGTGCGCCAATTTGGAGATGAACGGCAGCTCCTCCATACCATGACAGTATAAGGCAAAAAGACCGAGGAATGAAGCCCCCCGAGGCCCCCTTGTCTTCCTGGAGCCCCTATGCTACATTAAGCCAGTCAAAAAATGGGCCAGTAGCGAAGCCCGGTTATCGCGTCTCCCTGTCACGGAGAAGGTCGCGGGTTCGAATCCCGTCTGGCCCGCCAGCAAAAACACCTCTCACTTGAGAGGTGTTTTTGTACGGAATCGCGCCGGGAGGTTTGGGGGCGACCGTATGTCTAATCATGTTATAATGAATCCGATATGAGCCTCGTCTTCTTCCTCAACATCCTCGGCCCCGCGCTCGCCTCGACGCTTCTCACCTGGACGATTTTCGCCCCTCAAGAGATTCGGCCCCTTTGGCCCATCTTCATCGCGTTTCCTCTTACGATCGGATTGACGGTATTGGGTCAGAAACTGACGAAGCGCTATTTTTCCCACAACGCCACCGCACGGGTCATAGGCCGCATGGCGCTGTATGCCGGACTCGCCACAGGACCCATCGTCTTTTTCTTTGGAAGGTAGCGCCTTCCTCGCATGATAGGCCGCCGCGTTCGCCCCATCATCTTCTGTCTCGTCGCCGTCGTCTGCATCGGCATCTTGATGGCGTCCTGCAATGCCCTCATCCTGGAGCGGTCGAAGCCGTACATCTTCCGTTCCGTCGCGGAAACGCCGACGCGCTCCACGATCATCGTCCTCGGGGCGCGTGTCTACCCGAAAGGCGGCCTGAGCCCCATGCTTTCCGATCGCCTGCGCACGGCGCTCGACCTGTATCGCCGCGGGAAAGCGCCGCGATTCCTCTTGAGCGGCGACCATGGGACGAAGGCCTACGACGAGGTGAACGCCATGAAGGATTTCCTGTTGTCGGAAGGCGTGCCCGGAGAGGACATCTTCCTCGACCATGCCGGATTCGACACGTATGACAGCATGTATCGAGCCCATGCGATCTTTCATGCGGATTCCGTCGTCATCGTGACGCAGGCGTTCCACCTGCCGCGCGCGGTCTATCTCGCGAGAGCGCTTGGCCTCGATGCCGTCGGCGTACCCGCGGACCGTCAAGCGTACGCGCACCTGTTTTATAATCGAGCGCGAGAACTGCCGTCGCGCGTGAAAGCCTGTCTGGACGTGGCATTGCGCGCCAGGCCGAAATATCTCGGCGAGGCCATCCCGATCACCGGTGACGCCTTCAAGAGTTGGGACAAGAGGTAGGTAATCGACCGCGGGGCCTGGCCACCTTGTCAAGCTTCATCTTTTGGACTAGGCTGCCGGAATGACCGCTCCTTCAATCACGATCGCCACCTACAACATCCTTGCGAAGGCGTATGCCGCACCCAACCGCTACCCGAACTGCGCTCCGTCGGTCCTCGCGCCGAAAGGACGACTCCCGACGCTCATCGGACGCGTGATCGGCTTGGACGCGGACGTCCTCTGCATCCAGGAATGTGAAGAGGCCGTGTTCGCCCGCATCCAGGCGCGCCTTGGATCAGGATACGATGGCCGCTGGGTCCGGAAGACCGGCGGGCAACCCGATGGCTGCGCGACCTTCGTACGCTTGCCATGGAAGTGTCACGCATGGCGCGAGATCCTGTTCCATGACAAGCCTGCGCCCAAACCCTCGGGTCACGTGGCGCTCATCGCCGAACTTTCGCGCGATGGGCACCGGCTGACGGTCGCGAACGCGCATCTGCGCTGGGCACCGGATGACGCGCCGCCCGATGAGCGGCCCGGACTGTCGCAAGCTCGGCAACTCCTTGAAGCGTTCGCCAAGCACCCGAGCCCCTACGTCGTCTGCGGAGACTTCAACGCTGAGCCCGGCAGCGAAGTCCTGGAACTCTTCGGAGTGTACGGCTTCAGTGATGCACATGATCCCGCGGTCATGACCTGCAATCCCGACGGTCGCGCCAAGAAAGTCGACTTCCTGCTGCACTCTCGAGGCCTGACCGCGCATCCACGACCGGCTCTGGCAGTGACCGACGTCACGCCGCTGCCTTCGTCGACCGAGCCGTCCGACCACATCCCTCTCGTCGCGAAGTTCCTCATCCGAGGCTGATAAGCTCCCCTGCGCCCACCGGAAACGGTGGGCGCTGTTTCATTCCAACACACGGCCGCAGCCTTGACGTTCGGCTGTTCATGATATATTTTTCGGTCATCCCCTCGAGCCTGAGGCTTAGGGGTTTTCTGTTCCCTTGCTACGGAGGTTCAAAGCGGGCACGGCATGCCCGGAAAGAGCTTACGCAAGATCTTATCTTCGTTCATTGAAACCGCAACCGAAACAGAGAGGTCATCGTGCAGAATACGCAGCGATCCAGTCACGGCCTGTCGCGATTCCTGATCGCGCTGGCATTCATCATCCTCCCGTTGAGCGCCTGCTCGACGGGCGGAGAGTCCACGCCCGACGCCGGCGCTTCCGTCAGCGTCTCCTCCCAAGCGCTGGCAGGCGCCTGCACGCCGGTTCCCAACGGGAACAAGGCCTGGTGGACGTGCAACGGCACGCCCGCCCAGTCCCGAGGCTCCCTGCCGCTGGTCTTCGACGGGGAGTTCACGCCCGGCAAGGTCGTGCAGGCCTGCCGCTTCGATGGCGTGGGCTACGCGACGCTCGGGACTTCCCCGTTCAACGTCATCGAGCTCGCCAACACGTCTGACTTCGGCTTCCTGCTCTACGTGCAGAGGGGGCCTGGCACGGGCGAGCAGTCCATCATGGACAACAGCGCGCCGAACCGGCACTTCGAGTTCTATGTCGATGCTGCAGGCCACGTCGTCTACTCGGTCAACTCGAACCCACCCGTCTCGCTCACGAGTACATCTGTCATCACGGACGGACAATGGCACCAAGTGGGGCTCAATCATCAGAAGACGACCACGCTGAACGGCAATCCGGCCGGCCCGGCCTCGCTCTACATCGACGGGGCGCTCGACACGACCGTTCCGGTCATGGAGTACCAGACGAACGCCACGAAGACGAGCGTCAACAGCTTCGCCTTCAACCGGCGTTCCGCTCCGGGCATCGACCTGGACGAGATCTACATCGGCCGCATGTTGACGCCGGAGACCATCTCCAGCATCTACGCGTCCGGCGCGCTCGGCATGTGCCGGCTCTCATCCATGACCACCTGCGGCAACGGGGTGGTCGAGAATACCGGCGTCGGTGCCGGCGAGGAGTGCGACGACGGCAACCTGAACGATGGCGACGGATGCAACTCCGTCTGCCAGATCGAACGTACGGGCATCGGCCACCTCATCAACCGCTGGCGGCTGGATGACCATTCGGCCGTCCTGCACGATCGGGACACGCCCACGAGCCTACTGCCGCTGGGGCCGAACGGCTCAGACTTCTCGAACAACGTCTGGGGTCCGGGCCTCTCGCCCGAATTCGCCTTCGCTGCCGGTTCCACGGCGGTCGGCACGCCCTCCTTCAGCACCAACACTTCGCCACCGGGCATTCCCGACCGTCGGGAAAACCACTTCGGGCAGGGACCGTTCACGCTGGCCCTCTGGGTCAACGTGGGGGCGACCGCTTCCGGCAGCTGGAACTGGGTGAACAAGACCGCGTTCCTTTCGCCGAGCGTACCGCGCCCCTCCGATGGCGCGCGGTGCTGCGGCGACATCCTGCTCAGCCGCACGGCCCCGACCGCGACGACGCCGGAGAGCATCAAGTTCCTGGCGGGAGCATCCGGTCTCGACGACGTGTCGACGGCCGTCCCGCTTACGGGAGCAGGATGGAAGCACCTTGCCGCGGTGAGAGAGGCCGACGGCACGCTCAAGCTCTACGTGGACTGCACGTTGGTCGCCTCGCGCAGTCACGTCGGTCCGATCACGGACGTCTCCAATCAGAATGGGGCGATCCTAGCCTCCGGGCCCGCCAGCCAGATGCAGGACTACCAAGTCTTCAATGCGGCACTGACACCGACCCAGATCTGTCTTGCGAAGGATCGCCTCTATACCGCCGATACGGACGGTGACGGCGTGCGCGACGGCGTCGACAACTGCCGCACCGTCGCGAACGCTTCCCAGACTGATGGCGACGGCGACGGCGTCGGGGACGCATGCGACGTCTGTCCCTCGGTTCCCGATCCTACCCAAGCCGACGCCGACCACGACGACATCGGGGACGCATGCGACGCATGCCCCTACGATGCCCTCAACGACGCCGATGGCGATCTCGTCTGCGGTAACGCGGACAATTGCTCGACGGTCTTCAATCCGCTCCAGGAAGATGCCGATGACGACGGCATCGGGGACGCGTGCGACGCGTGTCCGCTTGATGCATGGAACGACATCGATCTCGATGGCGTCTGCGCGCCTGACGACGTCTGCATGCTCGACCCCGCCAAGACGTCACCCGGCCAATGCGGCTGCGGCGTGCGGGATACCGACACGGACGGCGACGGCGTCGCTGACTGCATCGATGCCTGCCGGCACGATGCCCTCAACGACGCCGATGGCGATCTCGTCTGCGGCGACGTGGACAATTGCCCTACGGTCTTCAATCCGGACCAGGCCGACGCCGATCACGACGGCGTGGGCGACGCCTGCACCGGACCGTAGCGAGAAGGACTCAGGCCCGCACGACAGTGCGGGCTTTTTTGACCGTCAAAAGACCCTCAATGCCCGTCGATCAACGAAGTATCCGGGTCTTCTGAAGCGATGAGCGGATGATCCGGAAATCCTCTTCAGAGATCCCGTTTCCCGTCAAGTCCAGGAACTCAAGGCCGGTGAGTTGGCTTAATTCATGCGGCAATCCGGTCAGCCGGTTATGGGAGAGGTCGAGGAACCGAAGCGCTTTCAATTGGCCGATTTCCGCGGGCACGCCCGTCATCGCATTATCGCTGGCATCGAGGGATCGCAGCGATTGCAGGCGACGTATTTCGGCGGGCAAAGCGCCAGTCAAGCGGTTGCCGGAGAGGTCCACTGCCACGAGATCCGTGCGTGAAAAGACGTCTTTCGGGACGGAAGTCAATCTCATGCCATGCAAATCCAGCCGCCGGTCATCGGACGTGGCTGCCTGCGGGACGGATGTGTTCACGAGACCGTTCGGATGGGCGCCGTTCGCGCAACCGGCACCGAGAAAAAACGGCAGCGTGAACGCCAAGAGCAGCACGGGATTCTTCATATGCCCATGATAACACGTATGGACCTTTTCAAGGACTCTCAGGCGCGAACAGTTCGGCCGGGAACATCCGGGATGCCTTGACCGTACGGTCCGGGAAAAGCAGCAGGTATTCAAAGTCATAATACGGCAGCAGTTCCCCCGGCGGGACGAAGAACAGCGCCGTCGCGAGCGCATCGGCCTTGAGGGTCGTCTTCGCGACCGTCCAGACGGCATCCAAATGCCGCGGCGACTCCAAGGTGCGGGGGTCCATGATGTGATGGAAACGGTCCCAAGCCCGACGGCTCCCCGACGAACCGCAGATGCTGGCCTCGCCGATCTCGGCCACTCCGACCGCTTTCGCGTGATCCCCAGGATCCTCCAGGCCGACCCGCAGCCGCCGACCGGTCGGGTCGCGGTGGCGGATGTCGCCGCCGGCATCGATGACGTATGCGCGGATACCGTCATCCTCAAGCATCGCGCCGATGATGTCGATCAAGTACCCCTTGCCGACCGCACCGAAATCGAGCAGGGCAGGCCGTTTCAGGACGAGCTTCGGGAAGTCGTATGCCAGCACCTCATCCCAGGCCGGCGGCGTATGGAGCGGCCCCGGCTTGAGCGAGTAGGCGGCGTCATATCCGGCATCGGAGAGCAGCTGCCCGACGAGCGGCGTCATCGCCCCCTTCGTGATGTCATAGAGGTGCTTGTAGAGGGTGAGCATCGGTTCGGCATCGGCAGGCAGGTCATAGACCCCTGAGCGCCGCGCCATCTCCGAAACCATCGAGTCCGGCCGGAAACGGGAGTAGTCTTTATCGAAGGTGCTGATGCGATCCAAAAGCCGACGACGCAGGTCTTGCCTTGCGTCGTCGGTCATAGGCCCATCGAAATCGATCCGCCATCGCGTACCGATGGCTTCGAACGCGATCGTCTCGGGCATGCGCGCTTCAGGCTTTGGCCTGCGCCTTGATCTTGGAGACGGCGTCGTTGAAACCCATGGGGGTAAGCGACGCTCCGGACACCTTGTCCAGCTGGAGGCTGGCGATATCCTTGCCGACGACGAGCGGCTTGTAGTTGGCGGCGAACATGTCCATGTACCGACCGGACATCATCACGCGCGGCGTGCCTTGGAACTGGCTGTCGACGACGACGCCCTTCTTGAGGGTCAATGTGACGGTGACGCTCTCCGGACCGACGTGGGTGCCGTAGTCACCTTCCGCCGTATAGGTACCGTCCTTGTATGAAGTCTTACCGTCCGTAGCGGGAGCGGGAACCGGCGGCTTCGCGAGCGGAGGCTCCCCCACGAAAGGCGACGGGTTCTTGGTCGGCGGTTCGGTGGATGGCGTGGGCGTCGGCGGCGCGACGGGCGGCCGCTGCGTCGTGTCTGTCGAAGGAGGATTCGTCACGGGCGTCTCGGTCTGCGTCGCGCATCCGGCTCCGAGCGTGACCAATACGACTGATGCGCCAAAAAGTCCTGCGACGAGCTTCGGACGTTTCTTTTTTTCCATATCTTCCTGTTTCCTCGATGGATAGCGACTTATTGCTCTTAAAGCTTATTTTCAAAATGGGCCATTGTCAACTCGATGAAGACGGCGCCCATTATCCCATACGATCCGACCGGTGTTTCGGGTGCACTTCCGCATGCGGCTGCCGGCCGGTAGAATGGAGGCATGACCTTCCTGCATTTCCAATGCCTCAAAGACGCCCCGGACCGGCAGGTCGAAATCGATTCGATCCTGGCCGGAGCCGGACTGCCGGACGCGTCACTCAAGACGATACGTCCGTTCGAAGCCGCCGTCACGCCCGAAATCCTCTATGGCATCGACGGGTTGATCATCGGTGGCGCCGGTTGGTCGGCTTTTGACGACATCCCTTATTATCAAGAGTTCCTGGAGGTCTTGCGGGCGGCGCGAGAAAAGCATGTTCCCATCCTCGGCATCTGTTTCGGAGCGCAGACGCTGGCGCACCTGTTCGGAGGTGTCGTCGTCCGGGATGACGCCAACGCGGAATACGGATCCATCGAGGTCACATGCGAACCGGCCGCTTCGCAAGACCCGATGTTCTCCGACATGCCGGCCGATTTTACCGCCCAGTCTTGGCACCATGATCGCATCGCCGTCCTGCCCACGGACGCATTGCCGCTGGCACACAGTCGAAGTGGCGCCGTTCTCCAAGCTTTCAGCTTCCCAGGCGAACGCATCTGGGGCGTCCAGTTCCATCCGGAACGGACCGCCGCCACCTTTGAACGGCTGCTCGGACAACGCCCCGCACCGGACGCGGACCATCCGATCGAAACCATCCGCGCTTCGCTCAAGCCCTCCCCCGACGCGACGGCACTCCTGGCACGTTTCGTCCGTCTGGCTGCAGATTCTCGATAGCCATCATCTTTTCGGAAGGAAAAGACCGATCGATGTACGATCGGTCAGTCGTCATACTCTCCACCGTCCATGATGGCCATGGACATGGCACGCTCTCGCTCAAGATCGATGGGTCTGCGGAAACCTGTGGCGACGTCATACGTCTCACGGCCCGCTGCGCTGCAGAGTTCGAAAAGCGTGTCGGTCAGATGGCGTCCAAGCCTCCTGATCCCATCGAACCGTTCGTCCGGAGAGACGACGACGCCATCCTGGCGACGGACGATGTGCCAGCAGCCGCTCTTCCTTGCAATCGCGTAGGGATTCTCATCGTTGTCCAGGATATCATCATAGACTCCACCAGAGATCGGCTTGCCGTCCGTACCGATCAGGAAGAGACCTTCCGGCCCGCGCACCCAAGCCCGTCCTTGGAAGAAATCAAATGCCTCCGAATAACTTCTGGCTCCGGACCAGGCGCGGCGGCCTTGCGCCGTCAGGAACACGTCCGCTCCGCCGATACGGACCAAGGAGAATCCGTCGAAGAAGTCGCTGGCGCGCGTGATGCCGAGCGGGCCGATAAGCCGCCCGTCCGCCCGCAACAATCTCCATCCATCCCGCTTGCCTCTTCGCTTCCGTACCCAACGCACATCTTCATGCGGTTCGGGCCTGATCTCTTCGAACGGGCCGATGATGCGGCCGTCGGGAATGACGGCACACGCAAGATCGACATCCTTGTCCCGATACCCGACCCAAACGATCTTGCCCGGGCCATCCTTGTGGTGTTTCCGATTACCTCGAAGGAGCGTCTCTCCGATCGCGCGGCCGCGCACGTCGATGATCCGATCCGTATCGAAACGATCCACGACCAAGGCGATAGGCAGTCCTCGGTAAAGCCATACCTCGACATACGGACCGCCGAGCCTCTTGCCTTCGGCATCGAAGTGATGCCACTCACGGCACCGTCGCTCGATGAACCGTGTCCCGCCGAACCTTCTCCCGGCCGAATATCTGATCATCGGATGACCATCCATGAAGGACCTTCCTTTCCGAAAGACAGGCTCAAACTAGCAGGGTGCGGCGCGCGCGTCAACGGGACTTCAAACGAAAGACCAGCCCGGAGGCTGGCCCTTCACGTATCCTCACTTGCCCGTCGCCCAGGCCTTGAGGGATTCGTAGTCGGTCGCGCCGCAGATCCGGGCGCCGGTCTCCTCGTTGACGAAGAAAGGCACGCCGCCGCAGGCGTTCCCGGCGTCATGCGCCGCGCGCGCCTTCTCGTTAGCCTCGTCATGCCAGGTCTCCATCTTCTGGACGGTGACGCCGAGCTCCTTCTCGAGCCGTTCGACCAGCGGCATCATCCGGACGCAATGCGGGCACTCGGTCCCGTAGAATTCGAGCAAAGCCATATCGGAAGGTTTATTTTCGACCCCTTGACTCTAGCACACGGAGCCGCTAGGTTGGAAGCACACCCCATACCGACGGAGGACCGCATGGCGACGGAGGATCTTTTCCGGAGATTCGTACGATACAGCGAACCTGGCGACCGCAGCCTCTATCTGACGAGCGTCGGGTACTCGCTCTTCCACCTGTACCTGATGTGGTCGGCGTTCGCGCACCATGGCCACGCGCCGCCGTACGCGTTCGTCACCGCGCATATGGTCTTCGTCGGTGTCCTGTACACCCTGCCGAAGGAGATCCAGCGCTGGCAGCGCGTGCCGAAACCGCCCACGACCAAGCCCAAGGCCGGGCACCTGCTCGTCTTCCTCTGGTTCTGGAGCTTCGTGGCGATGGGGCTCGGAGAACACGCCTGGGGAGAATCCGGGTATCGCATTCCGGATGGCATGACCGAAATGACGTGCTTCCTCGTGGCCGGACTCGGCCTCACGAACATGTCGAAGAGAAGGCATCTCGACAAGCACGCCAAACGAACGCCCGACGAGCCGTCCGCCTAGCGGGACGGTTTTTTCATGATTTCGCGGCCGGCAGCTTGACCGTGAAGGTCGTGCGCTCGCCTTCGACGCTCTCGAAGGAAATCAAGCCGTTCATGCCGTCGACCAGGCGCTTGGTGATGAACAGCCCCAGGCCGCTGCCTTCGATGCCCGAGGTGTTCTTGGCGCGCCAGAACTTCTCGAACAGGTGATGCTGCTCCTGCGCCGGAATGCCGGGCCCGTCGTCGGTCACCTGATACTGAAGGAAAGGATCATCCTGGCCGATCAGGATCGTCACGTGACCGCCCTTCTTGTTGTACTTGACGGCATTGGAGACCAGGTTGACGAGCACTTCCCTGACGCGGCGTTCGTCGGCGAGCGCCATGCCCGGCAGGCCTTCGGGGGCATCGAGCCTGATTTCGACCTTCTTCTTGGCGGCGATCGGCGCCATTTCGGCGACGACGCCCTGCGCGACGTCCTTCATGTTGACGAACTCCTTCTTGAACGGGATGCGCTTGGCATCGAGCCTGGCCATGTTCAGGAGATCTTCGACCAGCGTCGCGAGATTCTCTCCGGCGTTCAAGGCATCCTCGAAGGCCTGATGGACGTCAGCCGTCATCTTGCGGTCTGCGACCGATTCCAGGCTCCAGCGGATCGACGTGACCGGCGTGCGCAACTCATGTGCCGCGACGAACAGGAACTCATCCTTCAGCTTAAGGACCTCGCCTTGACGCTCCAGCTCCTTCTTCTGCGCCTCCTCAAGCGCGCGGGTACGTTCCTTGACCTTGTTTTCCAACGAGGCACGCTCAGCCTTGAGCGCGGCGGCCATCGCCGCGAAACGCTCGGCAAGCACTTGGAGCTCGTCGCCGGTCCGGACATCCAGATGCACGTCAAGGTTGCCGCGCATGATCTCCTCCGTCCCCACCGTGAGCATCCGTACGGGATTGAAGATACGGGTGATGACCATGTAGGTCAGGTAGCCGGCCAACACCAGCGCCGAGACCAGCACGACGGAAATCAGGTACGGATGATCGGTATTGATGGCCCTCAGGAAGGACTGTTCATCGAGGAAGAAATTGGTGACGATGACGTAGGCCGCGAGCATGAGCACCTCGAAAAAGATGACCATGCCAGCCACCTTCAGCCCGACGTTCAGGCGGATCCTCGGTCCTTCCTTTTCCTGCATACTCCCCCAGTATACACGTTCGAAGCCGCAGCCGCATCCGACCGGTCAGGCGATCGACCGGACCTCGACGGATTCACTGCCGGCGGCGTCTGAAAGGACGACGACCCTGTCGCCCGCGCTGACATCGCCGTCGGCCTTGAGACGCGCGATGGCGTCCACGATGCGTTCACTGAGACCGAGGTCAGTCCGGGAAACCGTCGGCGCGACCCCCCAGGAGAGGTTGAGCTGTCGGCAAGCGCGATCCGTCCCGACGATAGCGTGGATCGTCCGTTCGGGACGATAGCGGCTGACGCGCCTGGCGGCCTGAATCGAGGAAGACATGACGAGAATCGCCTTGGCGCCGACCTCGCGCGCCAATATACCGGCCGTCCTGGCGATGGCATCCGCGGGCGTTCCGCCCGCCCCGTCAAAAGGCGGCATCCCGAGGTCGTCCAAGGACGTGGCTTCGGTCTCCACGATGACGCGCGCCATGATCTTGACGGCCTCGACGGGATATTTCCCGTTCGCCGTCTCGCCGGAGAGCATGACCGCGTCGGCATGATCGATGACCGCGTTGGCGATATCCGAGACTTCGGCCCTGGTCGGCCTGGGGTTGCGGATCATCGAATCGAGCATCTGGGTAGCGACGATGACGGGCTTGGACGCTCCGAGACACTTCGCGATCAAGGCCTTCTGGATGATCGGCACCTGTTCGGCCGGCATCTCGATTCCTAAGTCCCCGCGCGCGACCATGATGCCGTCGGCTTCCTCGAGGATCGAATCGATGTTGCGGACGCCCTCCCCTTTTTCGATCTTGGCGACGACGAGCACGGGCGTTCCCGGTTCCGGGTCCTTCTCCTGATGGCTCCGGATGCGTCTCCTCAGGTCGCGGATCTCCTCGGCCGTGCGCACGAAAGAGAGCGCAACCCAATCGACGCCCTGCGAGATCCCGAAGACGAGGTCTTCCTCGTCCTTCGCCGTGATCGAGGAGGCGCGCAACGTCGAGTCCGGGAAGTTCACCCCCTTATGCGACGTAAGCGTGCCGCCGTCGACGATCTCGCAGCTGACGTCGCGGCCTTCGACGGTCAGGACCTTGGCCGACATCAGGCCGTCATCGAGCAGGATGCGCTCCCCCGGCTTCACGTCCTCATGCAATCTTTCGTACGTGACAGGCAGTTTCCGCTTGGCGATATCCGCCTTTCCGGTCGTGAAAGATACGCGTGCCCCGGCTTCAAGAACGACCCCTTCCGGTGGAAGGACCCCGACGCGGATCTTCGGCCCTTGCAGGTCCTGAAGGATGGCGACCGGTTCCTCGAGCTCATCGGCGACGGCGCGGATCCTCCGGATCAGTTCGGCGTGCTCATCATGCGTCCCATGCGAAAAATTCAGCCGCGCGACGTTCATGCCGGCCCCGATGAGCGCGCGCAGGACTTCTTCCGAAGAGGAGGCCGGCCCGATCGTACAGACGATTTTCGTGCGCTTCGGTTCCATGGCGGTGTAGATGATGTCGTGTTAGAGGCTTGCCGGCAGTTCCCCGAGTATCGCGCGCGTCTCGTGCCGGATCTTGTCGCGCAGGTAAACGATGCCGACTTCGTCTCCGGCCCGTTTCTTGGCGATGACCCCGGCCAAGACGTGCGCATCGTCGAGCCGGACGCCATCGACTTCCAGGAGGACGTCGCCCGGTTTGAGACCGGCCTTCTCGGCCGGAGAATCCTTCATCACGGCCGAGGCGTCGCTCTTGGACGATCCGCCGGCCACAAGCGCCCCGTGGTCCGCATCGATGCCTTGGGCCTTGGCGGCCTCCGGGCTGAGCATCACATAGCGCACGCCGAGCCAGGGCCGGACGATCCTCCCTTGCGCCTTGACGCTGTCGATGACGACCTTGACGGCATCGATCGGGATGGCGAACCCGATGGATTGTCCGGAGCGGTTGACCGCGGTATTCACGCCGATCACGCGGCCACGCAGATCGACGAGCGGGCCGCCTGAGTTGCCCGGATTGATGGCGGCATCGGTCTGCAACGCCTCCTCAAGCACCTCCGACGCCCCCGTCCCGTCACCGGCCACGACGCGCCGATTGACGCCGGAAATCACCCCTTTCGTCACGCTGTTGCGGTACTCGGAAAGGGCGTTGCCGATGGCGATGACCGTCTCGCCCGTCTCAAGCGCATCGGAGTCCCCGAGTTCGGGGACGGCCAATCCGGAAGCCTCGACCCTGAGCACCGCGGCATCAAGCACGCCGTCGCGCGCCACGATCTTGGCCGGATAGGATTTCCCGTCGCTCATGACCACCTGATAGTCCGCCGAAGCGTCCGCGACGACATGGCGGTTCGTAAGGATCAGCCCGTCCGTGGAAATGACGAAACCGGTGCCGCCGCCGATGATCTGCTTGCGACCCTGCTGAGCCGCGGGAGGCGCTCCCGGCGCCGTCGGAGGCGGCGTGAAATCAAGGAACGGTTCGAAGGAAAAATCCCCCGTGGCGCCGTAGAGTTTTGAGATGTCCTTGAGGACCACGATGCTCACGACCGAGGGAGCGACCTTGCGGGCCGCCTCGATCACCTGGCGGTCTTCGGATGTGGCCGTAGGAGGAGCAGCCGCCGCAGGCACCCCATCGTGCCACGGGTAATATTTTTGATTGAGCGAGATGGCGAAAAGCACGCCGAACGCCGCGCCGGAAAAACTCCCCAACAGGAAGCTGGCGAGGATGGCGTAGGTCAGGCGGTTGCCGGTCGTCTTCGGCGCAGGCGTGGTCAGGTCCTCCATGGAAAAGGATTCAGCGTCTCTTCTTGGACTTGCTCCGATGAGATGCCGGTTTCTGGTTCACGCTTTTGGTCAAGTGTTCGAGCGCCTCCTGGAACGTCTTCACGTCCTCGAACGCCCGATAGACCGACGCGAAACGGATGTAGGCCACGGTATCGACGTGCTTCAGCCGATTCATGACGACCTCCCCGATCTCCCGGGCGGTGATCTCGTTCTTCTTGCGGCGCTGCAGGTCGCGCTCGATCTGGTTGATCAGCTCCTTGAACGCCTCGGCGGTGATGGCGCGCTTCTGGAAAGCCTTGCGGAGGCCCGACTCCATCTTCTCGCGCAGATAGGCCTCTCGGCGTCCGTCGCGCTTCACGACGGTGAGGTCCAGGATCTCCCCCTCCTCGACCGTCGAGAAACGGAAGCCGCACTTGAGGCATTGACGGCGACGCCGAATGCTCATCCCACCCTGTCCCAAGCGGGAATCGACGACTTTCGTGTCCTTATGATTGCAGGCGACGCAGCGCATTTCAAAGCATCTTCTTGCGGATGAACGCCGGGATGTCCAGCTCCTCTTCCGCGCCCTGGCCCGCGACGGCGGGAGCGGGGGCAGTCGTCCTGAAACGAGTCGGTTCCGGTTCGAGAGTCTTCACCCGTTTCGGGAGGACGACCTGGGGCTTCGAAGCCTCGGGGGCAGCAGCTGGCTGCGCGTCGTGCGGTTCTTGGAATCTATCAGGCTTCGGTTCGACCGGGCGGACAATCGGCGCGGAACGCATCGGGGAAACCGACCCGGCGGAGAGGACGCTCTTCATCGACGCGGCCATCTGCGAGCGCTCCTGATTGTCGAAACCGGTGGCCACGACCGTGACCTTGATCTCGTCTTTCATCGTCTCGTCGATGACGGTGCCGAAGATGACGGTCGCGCCTTCGTCCGCCTTTTCGGTGACGACCTTGGCGGCTTCCGCGACCTCAAGCATGCCGAGGTTCGGGCCTCCGGTGACGTTCATGAGGATGCCGCGCGCGCCTTCGATGGAGACCTCGAGCAACGGGCTCGCGATGGCGAGCTTGGCGGCCGTGGCGGCGCGGTTCTCGCCCGAAGCCCGGCCGATGCCCATGAGCGCCGACCCTTGGCCGTGCATGATCTTCTTCACGTCGGCGAAGTCGACGTTGACGAGCCCGGGGACGGTGATCAGCTCGCTGATGCCTTGCACGCCCTGCCGCAGGACGTCATCGACGATCTTGAAGGCGTCAAGAAGCGACGTGCTCTTGTCGATCAGGCCGAGCACGCGGTCGTTCGGGATCGTGACGATGGTATCGAGCTGCTCCTTGAGCTCCTTATAACCCGCCTCGGCCACCTCGCGGCGCTTGGCACCCTCGAACCCGAAGGGACGCGTGACCACGGCGATCGTGAGCGCGCCGAGCTCGCGGGCGATCTGGGCCACGACCGGAGCGGCGCCGGTGCCGGTGCCTCCGCCGAGGCCGCAGGTCACGAAGACCATGTCCGCGTCCTTCAAAGCTTCGCGCAGCTCGTTGGAGCTTTCCTCGGCCGCATGCTTGCCGACTTCGGGATCCATGCCCGCGCCCAGCCCGCGCGTGACGGTCTTGCCGATATGGATCTTCACGGGCGCGTGCGAATGATGCAACGCTTGCACGTCGGTATTGACGGCGATGAATTCGACTCCGCGGATCTTGGAAAGGATCATGCGGTTGATGGCCGAATTGCCGGAGCCGCCGACGCCGACGACCTTGATTTTCGCGAATGTCTCGACGGCCGGTTTCACTTCACCCATACGTGCTGCATCGCGGTTAGATATAGTCAATCGAAGCGTACTCAAAAAATGCCCTTGCATCAAGGCTCTTTGAGTACAAAGTTTGTTCAGTTTATCCCCTTCAAGGAAGGATGGAGCGCAGGAGTTTCTTGAACTTGTCCCCCATCCGAAGTTCACCCAGCTTGCCCGCGAGACCGCCCTGGGCTTTCGCGCTTTCGGAGAGATGATGGCCCCATAGCACCAACCCGACCGCCGTGGAGAAGGCGATGTCATTGGTGCGGTCCGTGATGCTGGAGACGTTGACCGGATAACCGAGCGCGGCCGGCAGGCGCAGTTCGGACTTCGCCATCTCGACCAAGCCCGCGAGCTTCGACCCGCCGCCGGTCAGGATGATGCCCGCGGGGAGGCGTCCGCTGCGGTCGATCTTCTTCAGTTCCTTGTCGATCTTGGAGAAGATTTCCTCGACGCGGGCTTCGATGATTTCGGCCACGAACTTCTTGCTCACGACCTCATCCTCTTCCGCGCCGAGGTCGGCCAAGCGGATGTCTTCCTTCTTGACTTCGCGCGTAGTGGCGATGCCGTGCTCGATCTTCACGCGTTCCGCCACCTCGATGGACGTCCGCAAGCCGATCGCCACGTCGGAAGTGATGTGTTCGCTGCCGATCGGCAGGACGACGGTACGCAGGACGTCGCCGTCCTCGTAGACCACGAGCGAGGTAGTCGAGCCGCCGATGTTGGCGACGGCCACGCCGAGCTCCTTCTGGCGATGGGTCGCCACCGCTTCGGATGCGGCCAGGATGCCGAGCACCACGTCATCGATCTCGATGCCGGTGCGGTAGACGCCCTTGGTCAGGTTCTTGAGCTGGGAGGAGAGGCTCTGGATGATCTGCGCATCCACCTCCAAGCGGATACCTGTCATGCCGACCGGGTCCTTGATGCCGGATTGCCCGTCGACGGTGAAGCTCTTCGGCAGGACGTGGAGGATCTCGTAATTCAAAGGCGTCGCGACCGTCCGGGCCGCTTCGAGAGCGCGGTCGACGTCCTCTTCGCGGATTTCTCCGTCGGAACGGGAGACGGCCACGACACCCTTGGATTCCTGGGAAACGATATGGCTGCCGGAGATGCCGACGAAGGCGCGATCGACTTGGACTCCGGTCATGCGCTCGACTTTTTCGAGGCAGGCGGAGATGGAGGAGATGGCGTCTTCGATGGAAGTGATCACGCCCTTGTTCACGCCGACCGACGGAGCTTCGGCGGCTCCGATGATCTGGATCGATTCGCGTCCGTTGCCGGAAGCGGTCCGCTGGCCGACGGCGACGCGCACCGACGTCGAGCCGATGTCGAGCCCCGTGATGATGTCGTGGAGGGAGGATTTGGCCATGGGATCATTTCAGCGCTTCCGCGAGATGCGGAGCGAACACCAGGATGCCGACGATGAGCGCGCCGATGGAACTGACCAGCACGGCGCCGGCCATCATGTCCTTGATCTGTTCGGCATACGCGTGGATGCGAGGCTTGAAGAGGTCCACAAGCCGTTCGACGGCACCGTTCAGCAATTCTAGCACGAGCGTAAAGGCGGCGACAACGACGAGCAGCGCCGTTTCCGGACGCGAGAGCCTGAACACGAGCATCAGGACCGCAAGGACGGCGACGGCCAGGAGCTGCAGGCGGAAGCTCTGCTCCTCGCGGGCCAGGGCCGCGATGCCGTTCCAGGCGAAGCGCAGGCTGCGGAAAAATCGTCGCGGATCAAGCATATCCGATCGCCTTCAACGCGCGGTCCTGAAGCGAAAACATGGCTTTTTCCTCGCTGACGGTGGCATGGTCATACCCCAGCAGATGAAGGACCCCGTGGACGAGCAGCATCGCCAATTCCTTGCGGACAGGCGTGCCGGAGGCGGCCGCTTGGCGCTTCGCTTGGGCTACCGAGACGATCACGTCGCCGAGCGGCTCCCCTTCCGGGGAACCGAACCATTCGCCATCGTTGCCGAAAGAGAGGACGTCCGTCGTCTTGCGCTTGCCTCGATGCGCGGCGTTCAGGACGGACATTTCCGCGTCCGAAACGAACACCACGCCGATTTCGAAAGGACCCTTCCGCTTGGCGGCACGAAGGGCGGCCGTGACGGCGGCCGTGACGGCGGCATCGCCGATCGGAGCTTTGACGCGCCGGGAAACGATGACTTCGGTCTTCATGGGTTTCCGCTGAAACTGGCCAGCATCATCGTGAACGTCGAGGAGAAGCTCCTTTTGGAACCGGCGGACGCCGTATCGGAAAAGACGTATACCCTCCCTTTCAAAAGGAAGTACGCCGACCCCCGTACGAGATCGCGGACACCTTCGACTCCCGATTTCGTCACGAAAGGCTGAAGGGTCGAGACCGGGGCTCCGGGATTTTCCGCAAGGTATGCATCGGATGCAGAACGGACGGAGGAGGGGGCATCCTTTGCCTCGACGACGATCGTCTCCGTAGCGCTCGCGACGAAGCTCACCGAACCCGCATCCGTGCCGCTCTCGGTCGGCGCCCAGGACGATGGGTACAGCCAGCGCGCGCCACCGCTCTCGAAAGCCTTGACCAAACCCGCCTCGATCAGCGTCGTCGGCTTGAATCCTGCGGGATTGTAAAGGTTGGTGACTTCGATGGAATCGGAAAAACCGTCTCCGTCCGAATCCGGAACATCCGGGTTCGTGCCATATAGGACCTCTTCGGCATTGGTGAGTCCATCGCCATCCGTGTCGGCCTCCGGAGACGGAACGGCGACCGCAGGAATCTCCGGGGTCGTCGTCGCCGGCTCCGGGACCGTCACGGGTTGCGGTGCAGGTTCCGGCTCGGGAAGCGTCACGGTCGGCACGACAGGCGCGGGAGCGGCTTTCGGCTGCAGAAGACGCCAAGCCAAGAACGCCAAGACGCCCAAGAGGACGAGCGCGATGACCGGAATCAGGAGCCAGCGACGGCTCCCCTTGGCACGCGGCGCCGCGGCGACCGTCGCCATGGCCGCTGCATGAGAAGCGCCAGGACCGGCCATGTCTTTCGACAGATGTGCCTTCGCGGCCACACCGTAAAACTGCTCGGGGATCGTGTAGATCACCGGCTCCTTGGCGGGCTGGGCCCCGGATGTCGGCAGTTCCGGCATGGGTCGTTCCTTAGGGAGTAGGCGCAGGCGGCAGCTTTCCGGGGCCGGTCGGACTGTAACCGCTCTTGACCTCTTCGCCATCCTTGAAGCCATCGCCGTCCGTGTCGGCATTGTTCGGGTCGGAGTGGTACGTCAGCACTTCCTGGCCGTCCGTCAGACCGTCGCCGTCGCTGTCGGAATTGTGGGAATCGGTGTGATAGGTGCTGGTCTCTTGCACGTCCGTCAGGCCATCGCCATCCGCGTCCGCGTCGGCAGCGCCCCCAGCGGAAGCATGGACGGTGAAACGAGGGGCGCCTTGTGCGGTCACTTCACAGGTCGTGCCAGCCGGCAGGTCGGTAGGGCACGAGAGCAGGACTTGATCCGAAGCCCTGCACGTGCCATCTGCGGCAGGCAGGCGTCCCTGGGCGCAAAAGTAGGCACCTTGACATAGCGCGTCAATCTGACCCTGAGTGTCGATGGTCATACCATTTCCGCCTTCCTGGAAAAGCTTGACCAACTTGTCGGTCGCATACCGGCAGCTGGCGTCTTTCCCTTTCGTGGCAGCGATCACGGCGTTGACGGCAGCCGCCTGATCGACCGGGATGCTTTCGGGCAGTTTGACCCGTTCGTCATCCAACCGGAAATAGACGCCGCATGTCCCGTCTTTCAGGCCATCGATGCGATAAAAGTACGTCGACGTCACCTGCGGCGGGAAAGTGCCGAACGTGCTGACGACGTTGCCGCTGGCCTGCTCGCAGGTACGTGCCGCGGCCACCAGGCAGTCCGGCTCGCGTTGCAGCGTCCCATCCGTTCCCACATTGACCGTGCCACAATCCTTAGCCGCACTGACCGCCGCTACCGGTGTGGGCTGCGGTGGCGTCACCGGGGCCGGAGCGGGCGCCGGACTGGCCTTGCTGCCGAGCAGCAGGTACATGGTCGTTCCGCCGCCGAGCAGCAGCACGATGACGGTCAGGATGATCACCCATTTCTTCCCGAACGGTCCCCGCTCGATGATGACGCCGGACTCCCCGACCGCGAGAGGAGTGGTACCGGACGGGCGGGGCGGTTCGACGGAGCTCGCCGGGACGGCAGCCTTCTCGGAAGGGATTTCGGCGAAGATGTCGGCTGGCTCGTTCTTGTCGTCGAAGAGGAAGATCATAGTTTGAATTTTTCGTGTCCTTCGATCGTGGCGGGCGTGCTCTCCTTCTTCAACGGATCGGATCCGTAGACCAGCACTTCCTGGCCGTCGGCGAATCCGTCGCCGTCC
This sequence comes from uncultured bacterium, assembly GCA_937900255.1. Taxonomy (GTDB): domain Bacteria; phylum Patescibacteriota; class Patescibacteriia; order SG8-24; family DYFX01; genus DYFX01. The sequence continues at coordinate 91,482 of CALCDZ010000004.1, read as the reverse complement.
GTGTCGGCCTTATGCGGGTCGGTGCCGTACAAGGCTTCCGCGGAATCCGTCAGGCCGTCCTTGTCGGCATCAGGCCCATGGGTGAAGTCCGGCGTACGGTCCTTGATGCCCGTCACCCCGACTTGTCCGGACGGAGCGGCCTTGCCGCCATCCGGACGCGGAGACGCGACAGGCGTGCCCGTCGCCGATGTCGGAGGAGGGGTCGTCGGGGCATTCGGCACCGGAACGGCCGGAGAGAACCGCGCGCGATAGGCCAAGAGCCCCACCACGCTCAATCCTATCAAAACCGCGGCGATGCTGCCAGCGATGACCGCTGTTTTCAGGCGCGATTCCATACTCATGGCGTTGAGGAACTGAATTGGTCGACGGGCGTGATCGTCGGGACGGCGTCTGCGCCTCCGGAGAGGTCAAAGACGTGCCAGAAGCGGTTTCCGCCGTTCGCCGATGCCGTGAAGACGCGGCTGCAGTCGGCGTTCCCCGTCTTCGAGGCGTCGTACGTGCAGATCGTCACTTTGGTGCCTTTCATCCCATCGTTCCCGGCGGTCCACTGGTAAAGGAAGATCTTGTACGGATCGGCGGCGCTGCTGGGCCAGTAGGCGCCGTTCGACCGCCAGTTGATGGTCGTGATCTCGAGGCCGTAAGGGGCGGCGAAACCGTCGCGCGCCGCGTTGTCGCCTTGGGAGGCGCCGGTGTCGTCCCACGAGAGCCAGACGTGCGGGTCCTGGATGACCGTCCCCTTGTTGCTGTAGTAGATCTCCTGGCTTGCGCCGCTCACGGGCAACTTGACATGCGTATCGATGTCTTTCACGTCCGGAGGGTTTTTCCAAGTCACGCGGATGCGCACGTCGCCCGGGCTGAGCGGGCCGTCCGAGCAACCGCCGCCGTAATACCCGCAGTTGTTGCCGCACGCGACCGTTCCCGCGCTCCCCCAATTCTGGCTGAGGCAAGTCGGGGCGCTCCCCATGTCGGCTCCGGAGGAGAAGTCGTTCCCGTCGCAGCGTTCGACCGTCCCCGGCTGGACCTTGCCGTCGCCGCAGAAGCCGCTGGCTACGTCATACGAGCAGTCTCCGGAACAGGCGTAGTAGGACTTGCTGCCGGACGGACCTGTCGCGTTCGGATCGCCGACATCCTCGCATTGCTCGCCGAACTGCTTCTGCACGACGCTGTCGCCGCAGAAAGACGGGCTCTTGCCGGGCGTGCTGCCGCAAGCGCTGGTGCAGGAAACGCAGGAACCGTCGAAATAGTTCGGGGCGTTCGAGGCGGCGCGCGTGTTGGAATACGGCTCCGGGCGGCACTGCACGTTGTAAGGCGTGCACTGCCCTTCGCCGCCCTGGCAGAACTGGAAGGCCGTGCAGTCCGATGCGCTCCGGCAGGGCGCGCCTTCGGTCGCGGGAGAAGACGTGTTCGGATAGTTCTTGCAGACGCCCGGCAGGCAGTCCTTGTCGGACGCGCACGCCTTCACATGACTCGGGTCCGACGGGTCGGCATACGTCCGGCTGCACCAGGCCGAGACGGGTCCGGGATCGCACGACTCCGGCGGCGACTGCAGCGTCTTGTCGCCGCAGAACGCCCCGGAAACGGTCTCGATGGAGCAATCCGTCTTGCAGTAGTTGCAGGTCAATCCGTACTGCGGCGTGCACAGGACGCCGTTGGCGGCGCCATTATCGCATTGCTCCACGCCTGAAAGGACGGACCCGTCGTTGCAGACGTTCTTCTTGCAGTTCGGCAAACACGCGCCGGTCGGCGAATTGGCCGATCCCGCGTCGCACTCCTCCGAACCCTCCACCTTGCCGTTGCCGCATGCGCCGGACTGCCTGCAGACCGACCAGTCCCCGAACGTGCAGGCTGAGTCTCCCGGCGCAGAGGCCGGATAGCAGCTCTTCGAGCGCGTCTGAGGCAAGCCGCCGGACGTCATTCCGCAGACCGCGCAGGTCATGCCGGAACCGCAGTCGGAATCCTTGGAGCAGGAGGCCGCGGAGCCGGACATCGTCGCGCCGTCGGCGAGCGTCGAACCTGACGGGACGCAGACCCCGGCGGATTCCCTGCGATCGCCGTCGCACTGTTCGCCTCCGTTCGTGACATTGTCGCCGCAACGCGGGCCCGGTCCGCTGCAATCCCACGCGCAAGATCCGTATTCGCCGTTCCTGGCGCCATCATCGCAAGCTTCAGGACCGTTCCGGACGCCGTCACCGCAGAAATTCATGCGATCGGTGCAGGTCGCCTGGTACCCGAGATTCTCGCAGTCCGCGTTGCTGGCACAGACGGGTCCGAGGTCGCAGCTGCCGTCGGCGCAGTTCCCGTCGAACGAGACGCGCGGGGCGATCTTGATGCACCGTTTGGCGCAACCGAGACTGCCGCTGCGGCAGCGTCCGTATTGCCCGTTCTGCGCGCCATCATCGCAGGACTCGCCGGCGTATCTCTCGACGGATCCGTTGCCGCAGGCCGCAGCGCCGGGGCACGCCTGGGTGACCTGCCAATGGCAGGAAGCATCGCACCGCTCCGCATCGGTACCGCCGGCCGCGCAGGCGACGTTCTTCTGCTGGCCGACCTCGCACTCCTCGTTCGCTTCAAGCAGGCCATTGCCGCAGGACGCCGACGAGGCTGGTCCGACGAGCGGGACGGATGACGGGACGCAATGATCTTGCGCGCCGCATTGGCTGGAGTCGGTGCAGGCGGTACCCGTCTTCAGGCACTTCCCTGCCGCGCCCGGCAGCCCGGAGCAGGCCGGAGTCACGGTCACGCGCGTCTGACAGATGCCGCTCGCGGGCCCCGTCGGCAACCAGGAGCAGCCGATCGCGGCTCCGCATGCATCCGCATCGGCGCGGGTCGAGCAGTCGGCCCCCGACCAGGGAGCCGCGACGTATTCGAGATCGACCGACATCCGATAATCGACCCCGCCGATCGAACGGTATTGGTAGACGTGCGAAGCGGCCGGACAGGCGAAGACGCCCGCGCGCTCATCGAAGCAGGTCGCGGCCTCGAACACCGGCCGGCAGACATCGCCGGTGCCGCCTGCGCAATCACGATCGGACGCGCAAGCCTTGCCGCTCACGCTGCATTCGGAACCGAAGGCGTCGCAACGGTTGAAGTCGTTCAGGGGGTCGACGATCGCCCCGGCCGCGCCCATCTGTTGGCTCCACGAAGGCCATTTGGACGTCGTGAAAGCGCGCACGAAGCTGCCGGACTCGAGCTTCGGATAGAAGCCGGTGGCGGTATGCGTCTGTTCAAGCGAGGTCTCGATATCGCGGATGTCCTGCCAGCGCCGCAGGTCGCGGCGGATCTTCTGCTTGTCGGAATCGCAATGCAGGCCGGCCGTCGGCGCGGAAACGGCGCGGAAACAGTCGAGGTCGCTGGAGCACGCGATCGGCGTCACCGCTCCGGATGTCGAGGACACCAATCCGTCCGTACCGTCCTTGCAGACGTCCACGGCCTTGCCGGCCGGAGAGAGGTTCGTATTGAAGCGCACGTTCTTGATGAGACGATCGAACACCTCGGACGTGCGCGGGTCTGCCTTGTCATTGAAGGCGAAGACGTAGACGTACGACCGCAGGATGGGATCGCCGTACTTGTCGGCCGCGCCGACATAGACCGTATGGGCGTCCTTGACGGCCTGATACCCATCCACGACCGCTGCCTGCGTCGTCCCGGAAAAGCGGGCCCGGTACCACTGCTGAGGCGGCAGGCGGTCGGCATCGTTATAGACGCGGACGCCGATCGCGTCGGCGAGCTTGGTTTCCGGTTTGAACTGGAAGAAAAGGTCCTTCGAAAGGCAGGCATCCCCCGCTCCGCAGTCGGCATCGCTGAAGCAAGCCTTCGGCTGTCCGCCCTCCCGCGTCGTGCGGCAGAAGCGCAGCAAGTCGCCGCCAGCGCCCGATTGTCCCTGCACCGGCAACGCTTGGAGCTCCGGCAAGGGAGCCGCCGCTTCGTCACGGCAATAGGAGAACTCGAAATGCGTGGCGGGATCGACGTACGGCGCCCAAGCCCCGGTCAAGGGGTCGCGCGCCGGCCACGGCCGCTCGCACAGCATGACCGTGATGTCCGAGGTCCCGATCTTGCGGGTCGCGGCGGTGGATGGAGAGAAGAGGGTGTCGCTACCGATCGTGGCGGCGGCCAGGACCTGTTCCTGCCCGTTCGTCGCTTTGAGGGCCTGGACGCTCGCTGCGGGCGCATCGGACGACGTCAACGTCAGGATCGATCCTGGAGGCGTCGCTTCGGGTACGGTCGCCCAGCTCCAAGTCCAATCGTAGGTCCCGGGAACGGGGGCGATCGGCTGGAATCGTCCGTCGCGCGACGTCATGGCGGTAGCGACGAGAGTCAGGGGTTCGGAGGAGGTCTGCAGCAATCCGGAAGCGGGGCTGACCTGGACCGAATCCAACCGGCAGATATCGCTGCCGGTACCGAACTCCTGGACCGCATCCGAACCCTGCGGATACCCGACGCCCTTCAGGCTCTTCGCTCCGTTGGGCCCGGACTTGACCGTCACGCGGTACGTGCGCTTCGGATCGAAAGCCTGTTTCGGAGCGAACACGGAAACCGTCCGCGTCCCCGTCGGGGTCACGTCCTTCAGATGTTTGAACGCGCCTTCGACCGGAGCGCAATTGCCGGCGGCGGATGCCACGGTCCCGACGATCGAACGGAAGAAGCTGCCGATCGCCCGGCCGATGCGCGCCAACCAGCTCCCGCCGGCATCATGGAAAGCTACCGGACCGCAGGCTTCGACGATCAAGTTGCCTTGCAGCGAGCCGACATCCATCTCCTCTCCGAACGTGACGCTGATCTGCGCGTTCCGGCACTCGTTGCCGCCCTTCGGCGCGATGTCCGGCGCCGCGGGCCGCTGATAACAACAGGCGCCTGCGCCGCAGGAAAGGCCCGTACCGAAACCGGCGCAATCGCCGTCGTTGCGGCAAGAGCACTCGACGCGGACGCTGCCCTGGCCTGAAACCGTCCCGACGGTCGCCGTGACCGAGGCCGTGCAGCTGTTCGCCGCATCGCACTGGCTGCGCGCCTCGACGGCTTGCGCGGCATCGATATTGGCGTCGAGCGCCAAAGCTTCGCACTCCTCTCCCCCGCCGTTCTCCGCCCCCGTCAGGACATCGAACGGTTTGACGGTGAGGAACGTATCGCCGCAGAAGGCGTGCAGGGCCGGGGCCGCTCCGGTCTTGGTGCAGACCGACGAGCAACCCGAAGCCGCCTGGCCGTTTTCAGAACCAGCATCGCAGTTTTCCCCCTTCGCATAATCGATATGGCCGTTGCCGCAGCAGCCGGAACCGGATACGCAGGAAGCGGCGTTTCCGCGCAGCAGGCACGAAGACGAGCAGGCGAAAGCCGGTTTGGTCGGGTTGCGCTCGTCGGAAGATGAAAGGGCGATGGGCGCATGATCCGGCAGCAACAGGTTCGTAGCCAGTCCGTTGCTTCCGATCTGATAGTCGCACTCCTCTCCGGGTTCGATCTTGCCGTTGCCGCAGACATACACGTTCTGACGGGAGCCTTCCAGCAGGCAAGAGGAACTGCAGCCGTCGCCGTTCGCCGTGTTACCGTCATCGCACGCCTCGCCGACGCCGACCGAGCCGTTACCGCAGGCGGAAAGTCCGGCGGATGATCCCGCCAGCAGGCAGGCCGTGGTGCAGCCGGAAGCGGTCGTCCCGTTCGCGGTTCCGCTGTCGCACTCTTCGCCGCGGTCGGGTTGCACAGCGCCGTCTCCGCAGCCGTTGGCGGCCGTATTGCCGGTCCGTTGGCAGTTGGCGTTGCAACCGTTCAATCCGGGCGTATCGCACGCTTCCCCCTTCTCCAAGACCCCGTTACCGCAGGCGGGCGTACCGGGAGGCTGGCTGCCTGTCATGAGGCAGGACGAAGAGCAGCCGGCCGGCAGGTTCGGGTTGGTATTGAGAAGCGTTCCGGGCGGGGTGTCCGGAAGGAATCGGAAGGCGGGCGGGTCGGCAGGCGTCTGCGCCTTGGTCCAAGCCCAGTTATAGGAAGCCGCGTTCAGGATCTCCCCTTTCGCCGCGCAGGCGTCAGGCGAGCTGAGCGGCAGGGCCGTGACCGGCGCGACCTGACCGATGTAACGAAGCGTCGTCTGGGCCGGTTCGATCGTCACTTTCTGCGGGCCGCAAGGGTTGGCGTCCGTGCGGGTACGGAAGATCCAGCTGAAAGCGTCGTTACCGTAATTCAGCCCGGTCAATGGCGCCTGGCTGGTGCTCAGGACCCTGCCGGAGACGACGACACGGTAAAAGGTGTCGGCGTTCAGGTTCGGGTTGCCGAACGTGAGGAGCCTGGAAGCGGAATCATACCGCGGGGAAATCGGCACCTGGCCGGAAAAGGCCAAGCAGGACTCGTTGCGGCAGGCGTACATCATGACGTTGTCGGCATCGAGCACGCTGCCGGCACCGCTCGTGGCCATCGGCGTATTGAAGTACGCGAACGCGACCCCGTTGATGCAGGCGGCATTGCAGTCGCGCGGGCCGTACTCGACGATGCGCGGGTTGGCGTAGTCGATCGTCAAGTCGCCTTGATCGCTCTTGCCGTCCACTGCCGCCTTGATATGGACGGGCGGCCCTGGATCGGTTTCGGAGACCGGGGAAGCCAACGCTTCGCATTGGTCAGTGCCGCCGAGGGGGGCGACGACGGCTTTCGACGTGTCGGAAGAGGACCAGGAGACGGAACGCCCGGCGCAAGAGAGGATGATGCAACGGTTCGAGAGCGGGAACGCCGCGTACGCCTCCTGCGCATCGGCGGCGGAAATGAGGCCGCTGGCCGGATCGACGTGCACGCCGGAGAGCGCGCAGGGCGCGCTGCCGGTCTTGAAAGTCGTGACGTAGGCACCTCCGGCCTTGCCGTCGGAGTTCCCATCGAGCGGCTGCGCCGCGCGATCAGGCGATCCGAGACTCAGGATGCGATCCTTCAGCGTCAGCCGATACCACGTGCCGGGCTGCAAGCCCCCGATCGGGAGCTTGAGCTCGGTACGCCCTTCCGGGTCGTATGGGACGGCCGATGGCGTGCCGACGCCGGCCACGGTCGTGCACGTCCCGGAAACGGACGTCCCGGTGCCGCAAGATTCCAGCACGACGTTGCCGCTGTGGAACGTCGCGGGATCCATCGGCAGGCTGAAGCGCACCGCGATCGCGCCAATGTCGGTGCAGACGTCCTGCGCCGATTTGAACGGGTTAGGGCTCGGCATCGAAGTCGGAGCCGAGACTTGGCACGTCGCGTTCTCGATCACGACGGGGAAGACGGGAATCGGTCCGGTCGAGAACTTCCAGGCGTATCCGCCGATCGCCGACGAGCCGCCGCACGAGGCGCGGCAAGACCCGTCCCCGCAGCAAGCGCGTCCGTTTCCGCACGCCGCGTCTCCGCCCGCTTGGCGGCAATCGCTGACGCGGAAATTGATGCCGTTCGAAGCCAAAGCGGCGCTTCCGGAATAGGTCTTGATGACGGCGGGCCCGGTCAACGCGCCGTCAGGGACGACGGCCTTGATGCCGGAAGATCCCCATTGGCCGATCGACGAGGCAGGCTTATGGTCATGAAAACTGACCGCGTCAGGATGCAGTGCGGAGAAGGAGGGCAGGTCGTTCGCCGCGATGTCGCCGAAATTCTCTCCATACAGCGTGACGGCGCTTCCGGCCGGGCCGTTGTCTGGGTCGATGCGGCAGATGCCGGGAGGCACGGGAGCGGTGTCGATGACGAACGGGCGCGCGTTGGAACTGCGGCCATCGGAACGCACGACCGTCACGTCGTACGGCGGATTCAACGCGACGGGCGTATCGGCCGGCGTCGTGAACTTGGCGGGAACCTTGACGGTCACGCTGGAATCGGTCCAATAGCCGGCCGCGCACTGGGCGGGGAAACTGACGTCCCCGATCGCCTCGCCTGCCGCGTTCCTGAAACGGACGGTGCCGCCCGTGCCGAAATTCGAACCGAGCAGCGAAACGTACGTCCCGACGGACCCCGAATCCGGAGTGATGAGATCGATATGCGGTTCCGTGCCGGCCGACGGCGGTTCGGCGCGCACGCAGGCGACGTTCGAGGGCTGGCCGCCGACCGTCACGCGCATCAGGTACTGCGCCCCGTCCGAACCCGTATCCACGTTCGGCATGACCGGACGCACGGAGGTGTCGGACCATGACGGGACCTGCGGGACTTCTGCCGCACTGGACCAATCCTGGATCTGGCTGCAGTCGGAAGCTGCGCGCGCGAGCTGGATGCGGGAATCGCCTTGCGCCGCGCCGAACGCGAGGCCGGTCACGGTCATGGGCAGCCCCGTCTTCACGCTTGCCGGCGCGACGGAACAGATGCCGGGACGCGCCGTGTCATTGACTTGGAAATCGGCGATGATCGGTCCAAACGCGTCGTTCGTTGCGTCCTTCTTCGCTCCGCCGGCGACCGCTACCTGGATCGGTCCGGTGACGGCACCGGACGGGACGGCGATGACGACACGCGTATCGGACCACGCGCCGCCGCACGAGGCCAGGGGGGCCGACTTCTCATCCCCTGCCGCCGACGCCCCGAGGAAAGTGACCGTGCCCGGCTGCGATCCGAAATGAAGCCCCGTGATCGTCACGAGATTACCGGGTTTCCCGTCGCGCAACTGCACGTCCGTGATCTGCGGGTTCTCCACGCATACCCCGTTCCGGCACTGGCCGGAACTGCAGCTGGCGTCCGACGTGCAGGCCGCACCCGTGCAGGCGCCGCAAGAGCCGCCGCAATCGACGCCGACCTCGTCGCCGTCCTTCACGTGATCGAAACAGGCGGCAGGGCGTACGGTCACATGTACGGGCGCCGAATCCGCCGAGTCCCCGTCGATATTGGTCGCGCGCGCCGTGAGCGTGACTCTCTTGACCGGAACGAAAGCGGCGTCATCCCAAAAGACTTGGCTTGAATACGTGGAAGCCGCCACGCGCTGCGCGGCGCCGTCGGAAGCGAAAAAGGCGCCGTCGGCCGAATATTCGACGGTGGCGATGCCATCCTGATCGGTGGAAATCGATTGCAGCGCGATCAGGTCTCCGGCCGGGACGGACGCGCCATCGAGAGGAGAAGCGATCGAGACCGTCGGGGATCCGGTGCCGACGACCGAACCCGTCTTGAACGCCTGCGTGCAGTTCGCGCCGATGCCGCAATTGACGGTGCGTGGGTCGGAAGATGAGGCGTTCTTGAGACCGGCCCGGACCGTGACCTGGTATTCCTGGTTCGGTTCAAGGCAACGCTTGCCTCCGTTCGGAGGAGGGCAGGCCTGGACGGGTTGGAGGCGGATCGTATCGTTCTGGACGATCGGATCGTAATCGACCGGCGTCCGCGCGCCGCCGGCGACCTTCTCGAGCAGGACATTCGCCTTGATGTTGGCCGCATCCCCGGTCGGAGCGGCATTGAACGTCACGGACGCGACCACGTCGTATTTGCGCAACGAACCCTTCGGCTGGATGCCGGTCGGCCGGAAAGCCCCGCCGTTTCCGCCGCCACCGAGGCCTCCTCCCCCGCCGCCACCGCCCGGGCCCGTGACTTCGCCCTGGGTCGTGGCGGATACGAGCGCATTCAGCACGAACTGGGTGATGGCGAACGCCGACAGGATGATCGCGAGCCCGATGACCGCCCCGGTGAGCGTCTTCTTGGCGCGCGCGATCTTGTCCTCATCCCCCGAAGCCGTCATCCAGAGGAAGCCGGCATACAGGACGAGCAGCAGGGCGACGGTCCCGAGAAGGCCGAGCGCCACGCGGATGACACGCGCGATCGTGATGCGGATATCGGTCGTTCCGGTACCGATCGCCGTGCCGACCGATGTCGGGAGCAGTTCGTTGGACGTCACGCCTTGAGCATGGACGCCGTGCGCCGCCAGGAACCAGAAGCAGGACGCGAAGAGCGCCAGCCCGATGATCCATGCGCGATGTCGGCGGAAGGACGGCATCATAGTCTAGGGAAGGAAGCCGCAGGCGGTCGTCGAAGGCTGGCCGTTGCAGCAATACGGTTCGCTGCCGGTGCAGACGGTCTGCCCTCCGCCCGGGAAGAAGCAGTTCTGGTGCAGGTCGCGCAATCCGGACGTCAGGTCGGCCGCATACGCCTGATCGGTACTGAGGAGATCGTGCTGGAACACGGCTTTCGTCTGGTCGGGTTCCCCGCCCGTGACCGAGGAGACCGGTTGGCTGGTCACCGCGTAGTTGGTCGGGGCTCCGGGGACCGCCATGAGGCGCATCGTATCGGTCGTGATGCTGGTCGCGCTCATCAGCTTGGAAAAGGTGGCGGACATCGGGAGGTCGCGAGGGACGTCGCCCTGAAGGATGCCCGGGTCCTGGGAGACGACTTTCGGCGGGACCAGGTCGATCTTGTCGCCTGTCGTGAACGAGAACGGATAGTCATCCGACGGGCTGCCCTGCGCGGCGCCGTTGCCGTTGCCGTCAAGCGAGTTGCCGGCCATGTCGGTCACGCCGCTCGGCGGATACAGTCCGAGAGGCGGCGTCGCGGTCAGGCCGTCCGCCTTGACCCTGACGGCGATCGACTGGTTCCCCGGCAGGCAGTAGACCTTCTCGCCGCAGGAGTTGGTGCCGCAAAGGTCGTTGGTGCGGAATTCGAGCGTACGATAGGCGTTCCCGATCCGCGCATCGCCCTGGACGGCGACGCCGCCCGAACGCGCGACCGAAAGGCCCGCCGCAGCGCTGACCGGATCGATCGCCTCGTCGAAATCGACTTGCACCATCGAGTTGCGCGCCACGCCCGTCTCCCCGGACGCAGGCACGACGGCGCTGACGTGCGGAGGGGTCGTATCGATCTTGGTCGAGACCTGGAACTCCCAAAGATACCCGGAACTGAACGTCCCTCCGAAGGCGGGACTGCCGTCGGCTTTCTTGATGCCATCGGAACCTCCCCGCAGCGCCACGGTATAGAAGACGTTTTCCGACGGGCTTCCGAAACAGTCCGACGGGCAGTTCTTCTGCATGAAGACGAACGTCCTGCCGTCGGCGGACGGGGCGACTGCGATGGCGGCGGGCGTCAGCGCCTGGCTGAACTTCTGAAGGAAGCGGTTGTCGGTACCGGAGACCTGGGAAGATTTCAGGATGGCGACGGTGGACGTGGCGCCTCCGACCACCAAAGAAGCGGGGTCGATCTTCTCCTTGAAAGTGACGGCGATACGGGTATTGCGCGGGACGCCGGTCGCGTTACGGGACGGGTAATGGCTTTCGACGATGCCGTTGCCGAGCGCGCCGGCCGAGCAAGTCGCGGACAGGCCGATGCAGGCGGAATCGATGGCACCGGACCCTCCGATCGTGCCCGGTCCCCCGCCTTCGCTTGCGCCGAGCAGGCGGCTGATGATGAGCGACGTGATGCCGAACGCCGACAGGATGATCGCCAGCCCGACGAGCGCGCCGGCGAGCGTATTCTTCGCCCGCGCGATCTTGTCCTCATCCCCCGAAGCCGTCATCCAGAGGAAGCCGGCATACAGGACGAGCAGCAGGGCGACGGTCCCCAAGAGACCGAGCGCGGCGCGGACGATACGCGCGATCGTGATGCGGATATCGCCGCTGCCCGTGCCAATGGCCGCACCGACTTCGGTCGGCAGCACTTCGTTGGACGTCACGCCCTGGGCATGCGCCGCATGCGCCGCTCCCAGAGACGCAAAAACCGCCAACACGAAACAGGCGGCCGTGAAGGCGGCTCTTGCGAGCGGTCTGGAGCATGGCTTCCTTCCTGTAAGCATGGGAAAGGATGGGCTACCGTTCTCCGTCTTTCTACGTATTTTGCAGGAACGCTTTGACGGCCTTGCCGACTGCGGCTCCGTCCGTCTTTCCTTTCAGGTCCTTCATGACCTCCCCCATCAGCCGGCCGTAGGCCGCTTCGCCGGAGAGGCCGAGTTCGGAGGCCTTCTTGGCCACGGCGGCCGAGACATCCGCTTCGGAGAGCTGAGCGGGCAGGAACTGGGCGAGCAAGGCGACTTCGGACGACGCCTGTGCAAGAAGGTCTTGGCGCCCGGCTTTCTCGAAGTCCGTCATGGCGTCCTTGAGCTTCTTGACCTCCCGTGCGATGACTTCCAGCGTCTGGTCGTCATCCAGCTCCTTGACCTGCTTGTCGATTTCGGCGTTCTTGAGCGCCGAACGCAGCATCCGGAAGACGGAGAGCGAGGCGGCGTCCTTCGCCTTCATCGCCTGCACGAAGCGCGTTTCGATCTCGTTTCTGAGGGGCATACGGACGAATGTTCTAGGCGAGGCTCCGGCTGGCGCCGGGGCGGGGCTTAGCCGCGATGGCTCTTGCGGGCGCCGAACTCCTCTTCCTTCAGCTTGCCGCTCTTGAGCAGATATTCGCGGCGCGCGCTGAGAAACTGGCGTCGGAGCGCGGCATCGCGTTGGGCGTTCTTGTTCTTTTCAGGATGATGAAAGCGGACTTTCTTGGCCTGAAGAACCCGGCCGCTCTGTTGGATGCGGCGGCTGAAACGGCGAAGCAGGGCTTCGAAACTTTCTCCTTTTTTGCGTTTGACTTCAACCACAAACGATACACCTTCCTTTCCACTAAAAATTGAGAGACGAGTGGGTCTCAAGAAGAGGATACCAGGGGGCGTCTTTAAGGTCAATATCCTTTCGGGGAGGCGGCATCGGACGCGCGGGCGCGCAGAAGGGACGCGGCGGCGGCATCGGAGAAATCGAAGGCGTACCAGGGGCGCGCGGAAAGGGCCCGGACGTACGGATTGCGGCGCAGGCCTTCCGCGTAGCGCACGGCGACGTCGGGATCCTTCACATCGAGCAGCACGATGGCCGTCGGGATGGCGTCCGAAGAAAGGCCGGCGAGATAGGTCGCGTCGATCTTTCCCGTCTGCCGATAACGTTCCAGGTTCCTGGCCGCCACGAAGGCGTCGGGATTGATGACGTCCAGGCACGCGCAGAAGACGGCGGCGGCGGCAAGCAGCCGGAACGCCGACCAACGGCCATCGCGATCCAGGACGATCTTGGCGGCGAGCACGAGGAACATGGCCCCAAGAAGGAAGACGAACGCGTGCGCGAAGAACCTGGGCGTCGTGAAACCGTACGCGTCCTCGTAAAGGACGAGACGTTGATGCGCCGAAGCGATGACCGCGCCGACGAGGAGGACGTGCACCGAGGAAAGCGCCTTGAAGGCCTTCGCATGCCCGCCCCCCTTTCCGGAAAGGAGGCGTTCGAAACCGAGCAGCATCAGGAACGACAGCCCCGTCACGGCCAGAAGCTCGAAGAAACCGCGCCGCGCATAGGTCGCATAGGTGAGCCCCAGCCGCCCGACGTTCCCGGCGCCGCCGAAGAGATACTCGACCTGGAAGACTATGAACGCCAGGAACAAGGCATTCACGAGCGCAAGCGACGTCGAAATCGAAAGGACGTGGTCGGATCCGGATTCGGGTACGGCTTCCGCGCCTGAAGGATCTTCGTGCGTCTTGCCTGCCGCCACGTACGCCCCGAGAAGGAAAGCGGCCGCGATGAAGACCCAAAAGACCGCATCCTGGAACCGGAGGAAGGAGAAACCCGAAAGGAGATTCCGGAAGAACTTGTCGAACGCCAGGTCCGCCGACGCGAACAGGGCGCCGAACGCGAGCAGGAACGGAAGGGCGATCAACGCCCCTTTCAAGAATTGACGTACACGCCCCCTCTTGGCATCGCGGGTGCCGTAGCCCCAAAGGCCGACCGCCGTCCGGACGCCGGACGGGATGAAGGCGATCGAACGGGCAACGAGCTTCGCATAGCCAGAGAGGTCGTAGTCGCGGACCTTCCGCCCGGACGCCACCGAGACGAGAAGGAGGAACGAACCGAAACTGCATGCGACGTTGATGCAGGCGAGCGCCGGGTTCGCACGGAAAGCGAGCATCCCGGAAAAGCCGACGAGCGGAAGCATGACGATCCACGCGGAGCGCGGAAGGGACCTCCCGCGCAAGCGCAGGGCGAGAACCAGCCCGGCGGCGCACAGGACCGCGAATGCCGGGAAAGAGGCCCCGATCGGCTTCCCATGGAAAAGATATTCGGCGATCAAGCCGAGGATGATGGCGATGCACGCCGCCGCGGCGTCCGCGACGAACGTTCCGGACCGTTCCCGTCCTTCGATAGGCATAGTCATGTCGAGGATAGCGCGGAAAAGCCCGCCTGTACAGGCGGGCTTTTCCTACTTCTTCCGTTTCTTCGATTCACCGTCCTCCCCTTCCGTTTCTTCTTCCTCCTCGTCGACCTTCATCGGCTCTTCAGCCAGGAGCGGATCCTCCTGCTCCGGAGGAACCGGCGCGGGAGGAGCCTTGGGCGGAGCCGGCATGGCCAGCTTGCGCTTGAGTTCGGCGACGCATTTCTTGAAGTCGACGATCTCCTGGATGCCCGAATCCATGTCGCGGATGAGCGCGGTCCCGTCGAGGACTTCCTTCTGGCCGAGGATGACGGTATAGCGCACGCCGAGGCGGTTGGCGATCTCCAGCTGCTGCTTGAGGGCATCGCGGGAGAAGCTTTCACCCACGCGCACGCCCTCCTTCCTGAGGGCATTGAACAGGGCGAGCGTCTTGCGCCGGGCCGGTTCGCCGAGCTGGGCGACGAAGACGTCTGCGGTCTGCAGGTCCGGGACACGCACGGACTTTTCCTTGAGGCGAAGGATGATGCGCTCGATCCCCCAGGCGAACCCGACAGCCGGTATCGGATTGCCGCCGAGGATCTCCATGAGGCCGTCATAGCGGCCGCCCGCCGCGAGCACCGCCTGCGAACCCGACTTGTCCGCCTCTTCGGCGCCGACGATCTCGAACACCGTATGACTGTAGTAATCGAGTCCGCGGACCAAGTGCGGCTGGAGCTGATACGGCACTTCCAGCTCGTCCAGGTATTCGAGCACGCGGATGAAATGGTTCTTGGATTCCTCGTTCAGGAAATCCACGATCTGCGGCGCTTCGGCCTTGATGGCCTGGCAACCTTCCTCCTTGCAATCGAGGACGCGCAGCGGGTTCTTGAGGAGGCGCTTCTTGCAGTTCTCGCACGTCTGGGAACGCTTGCTGCGATAGTACGAGACGAGCTCGTTCTTGTACGCTTCGCGCGAGGCGAGGTCGCCGATCGAATTGACCTGCACCAGCGCTTCGATCCCGAGGTCCTTGAACAAGGTGTGCGCCGCGAAAATCAGGTTGGCGTCGATGACCGGATGCCGGTCGCCGAAGACGTCCAGTCCGGACTGGGTGAACTGGCGGAAACGCCCGGCTTGAGGGCGCTCGTGGCGGAAGACCGGCCCCCAGGTGAACCATTTGATCGGCTGGGGCTGGTTCCACATGCCATGGTTGATGTACGCGCGGGTGACCGACGGCGTGAACTCGGGGCGAAGCGCCATGGATTCCCCGCCCTGGTCGACGAACGAGAACATCTCCTTCTCGACGATATCGGTGTGCTTGCCGGTACCGCGGACGAACAGCGATGACTCTTCAAGGATGGGCGTATCGATGCGCTCGAACCCGAAGGTGCCGGCGATCGATTCCACGCACGCGCGGACATGCATCCAATACTTCTGGTCCACCGGCAAGATGTCCTTCATGCCGCGCAGGGCCTGGGGCGTGGGCGCGGTGCGTTTCGGCTTCTGCTGGATCTCCTCCGTCCCGGGCGCCGACGGCGCCGCGGCCGGCTTGCTTCCGGTCCCGGCCTTGGCGGGAGCCGGCGCCTTGACCGACGGGGTCTTTTTCATCTTGGTCATGCGGGCGTTTAGTGCGCTGGGTTATGGTGCTCGGAAAACGGTCGCTCGATCGATGGGCCATCCGCGGATCCAGACCCGGCCGACGACGTCTTGGGCCGGGAGCGGCCCGAAGATGCGGGAATCCAGGCTGGCGGTGCGGTTATCGCCCATCACGAAGTACTCGTCGTGACTGAGCTTGATGGTCCGTTCGCCTTCGGTCGGGACGTCAGGAGAAAGATACGCGGTCTCGTCCAGGATGAAGCCGTCCGGGTGCGCGGCGTTGATGATGGTGACTTTCCGCCCCGACACCTTCACCGTCTCGCCGGGAAGACCGATGACGCGCTTGATGAAGAACTGCCTGGGGTCGAGCGGGTACCGGAACACGACCACTTCACCACGTTCCGCGTGGCGCAGGCGATAGCTCAATTCGTCGATGATCAGGTACTCGCGGTCATCGAACGTCGGCTCCATCGAGGCGCCTTTGACATAAAAGGGCTGCACCAGGAAGTACCGGATCGGCAGGATGATGGCGAGCGAGATGACGACGATCTCGGCGATCTCCATCCCGAAACGCCCGAGCCGGACGAAAAACGAGGGGTCGGCCCCGGGTGCCTGGTTTCCGGGCTCGGTCTTTTGTTCCTCCAACGCGGGAGTCGGGAGAGTTGCGGGCATGTGAAGTTTCTAGACCAATCTTCGCGAAGCCTTCCTCGGATGGCGTGTCAGCCGAAGCCTTGGCGAAGGCTGGTGGACGTTGGTGGATTCGAACCACCGACCTCTGTCGTGTGAAGACAGCGCTCTAACCGGCTGAGCCAAACGTCCGCGCTGGAACGCCGTGACCTGGACAAACGCGCGTTCCTTTCCTATTATACACGGGTAGTCGCCAGTCTAGCAGGCTTATTTCCGTCTCGCAAGCCCCCACGATGAAGCCGCCGAAAATCAACCTGCTTGACCAAGAAACCGGAAGCCTGCTGCCTCGGCGCCGTTTTTCGTTTTGGAAGGGCGTCGCCATCGCCCTGGCGGCCGCCGCGCTGCTCGTTCCCCTGTTCTTCTCCCTCGCTTCGGCCAGGCTGATTTCCGCCGCCTCGAGGATCAATCCGGCTCCTGGCGGCAAGAAGGTCTCCTTGATCGAGCAGGTCCGTCGGCTGGTCGGCACTTCCGAAAAGAAGCTGAGCGGCGAGGACCGCGACCGCATCAACATCCTGGTGCTCGGAGAGGGCGGCGAAGGGCACGACGGGCCCCACCTGACCGACACCATGCTGTTCGTCACTTTCAAGCCGTCGACTTCCCAAGTCGGCATCCTTTCGCTCCCCCGCGACCTCTGGATCCCGCTGCCGGAAGGCGGCTCCAACAAGATCAACGCCGTGAACGCGCTGGCCGAGAACAGCAAGCCGCGTTCCGGCGGCGAAGCGACGGCGCGCGTCATCGGACGCCTGCTCGACCAACCGATCGACTACTACGTGCGCGTGGATTTCTCGGCCTACAAGACGCTGGTCGACGACGTCGGCGGGGTCACGATCGACGTCGACCAAGCCTTCACCGATTACGCCTATCCGACCGATGACGCGCTTTATAAGACGGTCTCGTTCCAGAAGGGGCGCCAAACGATGAACGGCGACACCGCTCTAGAATACGCCCGCTCGCGCCATGGCAACAACGGCGAAGGGTCGGACTTCGCCCGGAGCCGGCGGCAGCAGAAAGTCCTCCTGGCGCTCAAGGACAAACTGGTCTCGATCGACACCCTGCTCAATCCTTCGCGAGTGGCCAGCGTGCTCGAAACGCTCCAGAATCACGTCGTCACCAACATGGAGCTCTGGGAGATCGTCGCGCTGGCGAAGGGCCTGCGCGGGCTCGATCGCTCCACGATGGTCCACCGCGTCCTCAGCGACGACCCTGAAGGACCGCTTTACGCCACGACCATCCCCCTCTCCGGCGTCGACGCCTACGTGCTCCTTCCGCGTAAAGGCGATTGGAGCGACGTCCAGCGGATCGCCTCGAGGCTTCTCGAGACGAAGTCGGATGGGGCGGCCGCGAAAGCCGCAGCGGCGCCGATCCGCGTCGAGATCCGCAACGGCACGACGCAGCCGGGACTCGCGAAGAAGACTCAGGACGCCGTCGCCAAGATCGGCTACGAAGTGGTCCGCATCGGCAACTCCAAGAAGACCGACCTGCCGCGCACGACCGTCTACGACCTGAGCGACGGCGCGCATCCCGAGGAGCTCCAGACGCTCCGCAACCTGCTCGGCGCCGACGTGGCGCTGACCCTGCCGGGGTATCTCGCCACCGGCCTTACTCCATCGAACATCGCGCTATCCAACGGCCAGCAGCCCGCGAGCGACGGCGTCGACTTCCTCATCATCCTCGGCCAGGACGCCATCAAATGATATGCCGACCAAAGAAAAGCCAAAGGTACACGCCTCGCCATCGGTCGCGCTCGTCGGACGCAAGAACGTCGGGAAATCTTCGCTGTTCAACCGGTTGATCGAGGACAATCAGGCCATCGTTTCGGACGTCCCTGGCACGACCCGCGACATCGGCGTCGGCATGGCGCGCTGGCGCGGACAGCTCCTGACGCTCCTCGACACCGGCGGCTTGGACATCATCAAGCAGGACGAGATCGAAGTGAACGTCCGCAAGCAGGCCCTGCGCGCCGCCCAGAAATCGCACGTGATCGTCTTCCTCGGGGACGCCCTGACCGGGCCGCTTTCGACGGACATCGTGCTCGCCAAGGAGCTCCGCAAGGCGGGCCGTCCGGTCATCCTGGCGGTCAACAAGGCCGACGGCCCGGCGCAGCAGCGCGAGGTCGGCGACGAATGGAAGAAGCTCGGGCTCGGCGAGCCGATGGCCGTCTCCGCCGCGAGCGGCGCCGGCACCGGCGACCTGCTGGACCGCATCTTCGAGGAGTTCACCGCGCTCGAGCTCCCGCTCGACAAGATCGTCCCCGACGTCACGATCGCCATGATCGGACGCCCGAACGTCGGCAAATCGTCGCTCCTGAACGCCATGATCGGCGAGGACCGCGTCATCGTCTCGGAGGTCCCGCACACCACCCGCGAACCTCAGGATACCCTCCTCTTCTACAAGGACCGCCCGATCCTGGTGGTCGACACGGCCGGCATCCGCAAGCGGTCGCATATCGCCAAAGGCCTCGAATCGGTCAGCGTCGGCAAGAGCCTGACCGCCATCCAGCAGGCCGACGTCGTCTTCCTGGTGATCGACGTGAGCCAAGGAGTCGAGCAGCAGGACCAGCATCTGGCCGGCCTCGCTTCCGACTCCGGCAAAGGCATCGTCATCGTGCTCAACAAGTGGGACACGCTTACCGAAAAGACCACCAAGAGCGCGGATGAGCAACGGGAAGAGATCTATCTCTCGCTCCCCTTCCTGCGCTGGGCGCCGATCGCCTTCGTCTCGGCCAAGACCGGCATGCGGGTGCAGAACCTGCTCGACATGGCGCTCAAGGTGAAAGCCGCCCGCGAACGCGAGCTGACCAACGAGGAGCTCGACCGTTTCGTCGAGAAGCGCGTCAAGCCGTACCTGGCCTCCCGCATCTCCCGCAACAAGACGATGCTCGGACAGAAGCGCAAGCAGACCCACGTCTACGGCATCCGCCAGAACGGCACCACGCCGCCGAAGTTCATCATGCTGGTGAAGGACAAGAACTTCACCGACCCGACCATCACCAAGTTCGTCGAGAACCGCCTGCGCGACGAGTTCGGCCTCGAGGGCACGCCGGTCATCGTCAACTACCGCGAGATCGAGAAGTGAGGACAAAAGACGCTCCGCGAGGGGCGTTTTTTGGTGTAGAATGCGTCCATATGATCCTGATCGTCGGCTTGGGCAATCCGGGCGCGAAATACGAAAAGACCCGGCACAACCTCGGGTTCCGGGTGGTCGACCAGCTGGCGGAGCGCTGGGGGTTCGGGCACTACGATACGCGGTTCGACGGCGATATCGGCAAGGGCCGCGCGCATGGGAAGGATGTGCTGCTGCTCCGGCCGCACACCTTCATGAACCTCTCGGGCGCTTCCGTCGCCGCCTGCGCGCGTTACTTCAAGCTCGTCCCGGCCGACGTCTGGGTCGCGCACGATGACCTGGACCTGCCGCTCGGCAAGCTCCGCATCCGCGTCGGAGGCTCCTCGGGCGGGCACAACGGCATCGCTTCCGTCATCGAACGCCTCGGCGACCGGGCGTTCACGCGCTTCCGCCTGGGCATCGGACGTCCGGCGACGCCGGTGCCGATCGAGGATTACGTGCTGCAGCCGTTCGGGCCGGAAGAGAAGCATGTCGCGCAGGAGATGGTCGCGAAGGCGGCCGACGCGATCGAGACGGCGCTGAAGGAGGACGTGACACGGGCGATGAATCTCTTCAATATCGGAACGTGAAAACGCCTCCCCGAGAACCGGGGAGGCGTCGTGTTGAGACGGTCAGGCGCGCTTGGATGCGTGCCGGTCGCCGATCGACACCTTCATCGAAGGTGCCGGAACGGCGTTCGGGATCGAGGCGTCACGGACGAAAGACAGGTCCTTCCGCACGATCTCCTGGAAGGCGTCGATTCCCGGGCCAGGAGCCTCGGAGACCGACGGGTCCCAAATGACGCGCCCTGCCGCGTGATTGACGTCGAACCGAGCGCCGGGGAAGCCCGCATGGAGCGAGGCCTCGACGGCATGCAGATCGACCTTCACGAGAGAGGCGGTGAGCAACGCGATGCGGCCCGTGTGCGGGTTCTTCACCAGCGCCACTCCGATCGGAGCGCGCAGATCGCCGAGCGCGCGCCAGAGGTGCTTCATGAGGTTGGGGTTCTTGGTCACGAGGACCAACCCCTTCGTGTCCGGTGCGTGCCGCAGATCGAAGGTGCGGGCGTTCTCAAGGTCACGAGCGCGCAGATCGCACGCCATGCGCCGCGCCTCGTTCATGACCTGCTGCTCGGCACACCCGAACCGCGTGGCGATCCCGACCCACTCCCTCTCGAGGGAAAGGCCGACGAGCGCCAGTTTGGCGTCCGGGTTCTTGAGCACCGCGACGATCGCGCCGATGATCTTGACGATCAGTGCGGGCGCATCCCCGGCGAGAAGCGGCAGGTTCCGGGCGAAGTTCGGGATCAGCCCCTTACGATAGAGACCGCCCCCTTGAACACCCGCGACCTTGCCGTGATTCTCGGCCAGGACCGTGCACAGGCTCACGAGTCCGGGGATCTTGCTCTGGATCGCGTGCCCATCGGCATCGGCCGTCACGAGACCGCGGTGAACCGCATACGCCTCGGTCAGCGATCGGATGTTGGGGCCGCGATACGGGTCGACCAAGCCTTCGAGATCGATCGAGGCGTCGGTCTGCTCGCCGACCACCGGCTGGAGCTCATCGGGCGATAAGCCGAGTACAGTGCAGGACTCGAGGGCGAGCGCAACGAGCTTGTCGAAGTTGACGGCTTCCAGGTCGCGGATAAAGATCTTGGTCCCCATGTGAAATCCTCCTTGAAAACGGGTGGGGTGTCAGTGGCGGGCAGAATGCCTGCGTGACCACGTAGGATAGCACGAAAAGCCTGTTTTGTCAATAGATTATATCAAAATAGAAACACGCGGCTTATGACCGCGTGCGAATAGGCTCAAATATCGATTTCTAGGGTCCGGACGCCGATGACAAGGTTCGGAATGAACCCACGGAGCTCCGACGCCACCGATGCCAGGGCCGCCGACGACCCATGGCAAAGGACGGCGGTTTCCGGCTTGTACTGTCCGAACCATCTGAGGATGTCGGCCCGGGAATCGTGACCGCCCGTGCGGATCTGGGCGACCCGGCAGGCGACCGCCAAGCTTTCGACCATCGGACCTCGCTCATCGCGACCCTCGAAGTCCAGCACAGGAGCCACGCCGGTCCGTTCCCGTTCGGCAACGGCGGCCATGATGCGCGCGCCATCGCTGCCCTTGGCCAGGTAGCCGCTGGCGAAGAGGACGAGGGCGTCAGGATTCGGCAGCAACTCCCCTTTCCAGGCGCTTGCCGCCCCTCCCGGCCCGCCCATCCCCGGCGTCGAGACGACGACGCGAGGCTCTCCATCCTTCGCCAATCCATCGCGCTCCTCCCCCATCACGAACCTCGCGTTGCCGATATCGAGCGGCGTATCCGAATCGGACCAGCTCCCCTGCTCCGACATCGCGATCTTCGTATGGATACGACAGGCGCCGTCGAGGAGGAGCTCCGACAATCCGAGCTCTTGCAGGCCATGGACGATCGCGCTTCCTCGGTGCACCCCGAAGGCGCAACAGAGCACGGGCGCCCGACGCGCCACGGCCTCCCTCACGAGCTCGCGCCCTTTCCGCATCTCGCTGTCCCAGCTGCGGGCATCGGACTCGAGGTCCGCGCCGTACGTGCAGTCGGATGCCGCGATGACGTGCGGACGCCACGCCTCGGGCAGCGGACGACCGCCCTTGATGCCCGGCTGGTCATGAGAACAGCGGTCGCCGGCGTAGTGGATGTTCCGTCCGCCGACACGGAACGTGAACGAGCACGCGCCGCGGACATGGCCCTCCGGGTGGACATAGGCCCTGAGCCCCGGAAGGATCTCATACTCTCCCGGCTTGGCGATCGGATGAATCCTTGGTTCGACTTGCACGATTTCAGCGGCGCTTCCGAGCGTTTCGCGCCGTCCGCCGCGCCGTTCGCTTTTCAAGGCGGACTTGAGATCCGCCTCAAGATAGGCCTGGAACGAAGCATATGAGGGCATCGTCATCCAAATCCTGGCCGTCGGCGACAAGTACGGGATGAGCAGCGCCAGAGCCCCGGAATGATCACCATGGACGTGCGTGATGCAGACGGCATCGATCGGTCGACTGTCCTTGAAGAACGCGAGGTCCGGAAGAAGCCAGCTGCGCCGCCCGAACGGCACGCCCGAATGGATCGGGATGCAGCCGCAGTCGACCACCACCCTACGGATGTGCACCGAACCGTCATAGACGTCCATGACGCCGCAAGACGGTTCGATGGTCTGATCGTCGGGCGCGGAGCCCAGTCGAGTACAAAGGACGCGAAGCGACATGTTCATCCTCCAAGCGTCCGTCCGGACGCAAAACGATTCGATAAGGACGCCTGCACGCATCATGCGCGCAGGACCAGCGAAAATACGCCAAAAACCGGTGGCTGTCAAGCGGAGAACTTGCATGCCGGGCGTCAGGTCTGCTAGGCCCGAGAAACTATGGAACAACGTCTTCTTCGACCGAACGATCCCGACTGGCCTCAAGGAGTGCAGCATACCTCTCCCACGCCCACGCGGCTGTTCTTGCGCGGGCAGCTGCCGAAGACGCCCGGGGTGGCCGTCGTAGGTACCCGCCGCATCACGCCGTACGGGCGCGCCTGCACGGAACTGCTGGTGCGCGAACTCGTCCGGCTGGGCGTACCGGTCGTAAGCGGCCTCGCGCTCGGCATCGACGGGGTGGCCCACGAGACGGCGGTCGAGGGCGGCGGAATGACCGTCGCGATCATCGGCGGCGGGATCGATGACCGATCGATCTCCCCGAGCAGCCATGCCGGGCTCGCCAAGCGCATCCTGGAATCGGGCGGCGCGATCATGAGCGAATACCCTCCCGGCGCGCCGTCTCTGCCCCATCATTTCCCGGAGCGCAACCGCCTGATCGCCGCTCTGAGTAGGGCGGTCCTGGTCATCGAAGCGCCCCATAAATCCGGCGCGATGATCACCGCCAAGCTGGCGCTCGACATGGGCCGGGAGGTCTGGGCCGTGCCGGGAGCGATCACGCAAGAGAACTCGCAGGGCCCTAACGAGCTGATCAGGAACGGCGCCACGCCCATCAACGGACCGGATGATCTCGCCCAAGCGCTCGGGTTCGAGGTCCGTAACGGCGGCCGCCAAGGCCGACTGTTCCCGATGGAAGACCTGCCGCCGCCCGAGCGCGCCGTGGCCGAAAAACTGGCGACCGGCATCGACACCGCCGACGCGCTTTCACGCGCCCTGCAGCTCTCCGTCACGGCCGTTTCCGGCGTACTGACGGCACTGGAACTCAAAGGGCTTGTCCGCTCGGTTGGCGGCGGGCGCTATACCTTATATACTTGACGCCGTCACGCCGCGTTGGTATCTTCCGCCACGATATGAAACTCATCATCGTCGAGTCCCCCACCAAAGCGAAAACCATCTCGAAGTTCCTGGGCAAGGGCTATAAGGTCCTGTCCTCCTTCGGGCACGTGCGCGACCTGCCGACGTCCACCATGGGCATCGACATCAAGCACGATTTCGCCCCCAAATACGTCATCCCGAAGAAGTCCACCAAGGTGGTGGCCGAACTCCGGAAGGCCGCCAAGGCCGCCGACGAGATCTACTTCGCGACGGATGAAGACCGCGAAGGAGAGGCCATCTCCTGGCACCTGAGCGAGCTCCTGAAGATCAAGGCGGAGAAAGCCAAGCGCATCACCTTCCACGAGATCACCAAGGAGGCCATCGAGCACGCCCTCAAGGCGCCCCGCCACATCGACGAACGCATGGTCGACGCCCAACAGGCCCGCCGCGTGCTCGACCGCCTGGTCGGGTACGAGCTTTCGCCGTTCCTCTGGCGCAAAGTCGCCCGCGGGCTTTCGGCCGGACGCGTGCAGTCGGTAGTCGTCCGCCTGATCGTCGAGCGCGAACGCGAAGTCCTGGCTTTCAAGCCGGAAGAATACTGGTCGATCGAAGCCGAGTTCCTGAAGAAGGGCGTGCCGACGGCTTTCGAAGCCCGGCTTCACAGCAAGGACGGCGAGACGCTCGACAAGATGGCCATCCCGAACGAGGCGGAAGCCAAGGGCATCTTGAAGACGCTGGAAAAAGCCTCCTACTCGATCGAGACGGTCGAAAAGAAGACGAGCAAGCGCTCCCCCGCCGCGCCGTTCACCACCTCCACCCTCCAGCAGGACTCCAACAACAAGCTCGGCTACTCCGCCAAGCAGACCATGATGCTGGCGCAGCAGCTGTATGAAGGCGTCGAGCTCGGCGAGGAAGGGTCGGTCGGTCTCATCACCTACATGCGTACCGACTCGGTCAACCTCGCCCAGAAGTTCCTGGAAGAGACGCATGCGTACCTGAAGGAAACGTTCCCGAACGACGTCTCGCCGGAAGCGCGCGTCTACAAGACCAAGTCCAAAGGCGCGCAGGAAGCCCACGAAGCCATCCGGCCCACCTCCGCGATGCGCACGCCCGAATCCGTCAGGCAATACCTGGACGACCGGCAGAACAAGCTCTACGAGCTGATCTGGCGACGCGCCATGGCGTCCCAGATGAAGGATGCCGAAATCGAGACGACCTCCGCCACCATCGCGAGCGGCACCCCCTACCGCTTCCGCGCCACCGGCTCGATCGTCGACAAGCCCGGCTTCATGAGCGTCTACCAGACGGACATGAAGGAGAACCTGCTGCCGCCGCTGGAGGAGAAGGACGCGCTCGAAGCGAAGTCGATCGATCCCAAGCGGCACTTCACCGAACCGCCGCCGCGCTATTCGGAAGCGACGCTCGTGAAGGCGCTGGAAGAACGCGGCATCGGCCGCCCGTCGACCTACGCCCCGACCATCTCGACCGTCATCGACCGCGGCTACGTCGAGAAGGACGAACGCCGCCTCAAGCCGACCGAATTGGCCCTCCTGGTGAACGACCTCCTGGTCGAGCATTTCGCGTCCATCGTGGACTACGACTTCACGGCCAACATGGAAAACACCCTCG
This sequence comes from uncultured bacterium, assembly GCA_937900255.1. GTDB lineage: Bacteria > Patescibacteriota > Patescibacteriia > SG8-24 > DYFX01 > DYFX01. The sequence continues at coordinate 66,182 of CALCDZ010000004.1, read as the reverse complement.
ACGACATCGCCGAAGGGACGCAGGCCTGGGTACCGGTCATCTCGTCGTTCTACGGGCCGTTCCATGAGAACCTGGACGTGAAGGAGAAGGAGCTCTCCAAGAAGGGCTTGACGGAAACGGAGACGGACGAGAAGTGCGAGAAGTGCGGCAAGCCGATGATCATCAAGTTCGGCCGCTTCGGCAAGTTCTACGCCTGCTCCGGCTACCCCGAATGCAAGACCACCAAGCCGTACGACGAGAAGGACAAGGCCGCGCAGGACGCCGCGCAGGAACAGGCGGCCGGCGAAGTCTGCGAGACGTGCGGCGCCCCGATGATGGTCAAACGCGGCCGCTTCGGCGCCTTCCTCTCCTGTTCCAAGTATCCGGACTGCAAGTTCACCAAGCAGATCAAGAAGCTGACCGGGGCCAAATGCCCAAAGTGCAAGGAAGGAGACGTCATCGAAAAGCGCTCCCGTAAAGGCCGCAACTTCTACGCCTGCTCGCGCTACCCAGACTGCGACTTCGCCATGTGGTCCAAGCCGACCGGCGAAGTCTGCCCGAAGTGCAAGGAGCTCCTGGTCTTCGCCAAGGACCACAAGATCGCCTGCTCCAACAAGGAGTGCGACTTCACCAAGGACGCGCCGCAGAAGGAGGAATGAGACGAGACCTCCCCCTTCCCTAAAGGGGAGGTTTTGTTTTAGGCTGGATGTCTATGGGCCTCTCCCGCCTGCTGGAAACCGTGAAGGAATATTCGCCCAAGACCGACCTCGACACGATCGAGCTGGCTTATGATTTCGCCGAAAAGGCGCATGAAGGCCAGAAACGCGCCTCCGGCGAGCCGTACATCAACCACTCGGTCGAGACGGCCATCACGCTCGCCAAGCTGCGGCTGCCGGAAAACATGATCGTCGCCGGGCTCCTGCATGACGTCCCGGAAGATACGCCCGTCACCCTCTTGGACATCGAGAAGCTCTTCGGCAAGGACGTCGCCTCGATGGTCGGCGGCATCACCAAGCTCGGGAAGATCAAGTACCGCGGCATGGAACGGTACGTGGAGAACCTCCGCAAGATGTTCGTGGCGATGGCCTCGGACATCCGCGTCATCCTGATCAAGTTCGCGGACCGCCTCCACAACCTCTCCACCCTCGATGCCCTGCCGCAGCGCAAGCGCGCCCGGATCGCCCTCGAGACGCTGGAAATCTACGCGCCGATCGCCAACCGGCTCGGCATGGGTTTCATCCAAGGCCGCTTGGAGGACCTTTCCTTCAGATACGTGAACCCGAAGGACTATGCCTGGGTCTCGGGCCTGGTGAAAGACCGGTATCGCGCCAAGGAACGCTACCTCAAGAAGATCGGGGAAAGGATCTCGGGCGAGCTCGAAAAGAACCGCATCGCGCTCCTCGACATCCACGGGCGCACCAAGCACATCTACAGCCTCTACAAGAAGCTGATGAAGCACGGACGCAACCTCGACAAGATCTACGACCTGGTGGCGTTGCGCGTGATCGTGCCGACCGTGGCGGACTGCTATGCGACGCTTGGCATCGTCCACCAGCTGTGGAAGCCGCTCAAGGGCCGCATCAAGGACTACATCGCCCAGCCGAAACCCAACGGCTACCAATCGCTGCACACGACCGTCTTCTGCGACGGCGGGGAGATCGTCGAGATCCAGATCCGCACCGAACAGATGCACGAGGAGTCCGAGTACGGCATCGCCGCGCATTGGCACTACGTGGAACAGGGCAAGGAATCGCCCGCCATCATCAACGCGCAGCTCGCCTGGGTCAAGGAGCTCGTCAAGCTCCAGAAGGAAACGATGGAGGCCCCAGGCACGCTGCTCGAATCCGTCGAGAAGCTCAAGATCGACGTCTTCCAGAAACGCATCTTCGTCTTCACGCCGAAGGGCGACGTCATCGACCTGCCCGAAGACGCCTGCCCGGTCGACTTCGCCTATGCCATCCATTCCGCCATCGGGGACAAGTGCGCCGCCGCCCGCATCAACAACGAGATCGCGCCGCTCGACGCCTGCCTCTACTCCGGCGACATGTGCGAAATCGTCATCGACAAGCACCGCAAAGGGCCGAACGGAGACTGGCTGAAGTTCGTCAAGACCCATCATGCGAAGGACCGGATCAAATCCTACGCGAAAAAAAGGCGCCTCGGCTGAAGCCAGGCGTCTTTTCATCCTCTCAACCGGTCGACGATCCCCTTGAACTCCTCGTCGGAATAGAACTCGATGGTGATCCTGCCGTTGTGCCCTTTCTTCTGGACGCCCACCTTGGTGCCGAGCGCGCGGCGGAGCTCCTCCTCGACGGCCATGAGGTTGACGTCCTTGACCGATCCTCGGGCCTTCTCCCCCCCTTTGCGTTCGCGCGAGACGGCTTCGGCCTGGCGGACGTTGAAATCGCCTTGGAGCATCCGCTCGAACATCGCCTTGCGCTCCTTGGCCTCGTCCATGCCGCAGAGCACCCGCGCCATCGACATCGAGATGCGCCCGTCGGCGAGCGCCATCTGCATCTCGCCCGGCAATCCGAGCAGCCGGAGGGTGTTGGCGACGACGGAACGGCTCTTGCCGACGCGTTCCGCGACCTTCTCCTGGGTCAGGCCGAACTCCTCGGCCAGCTTGGCATAGGCGTGCGCCTCCTCGATCGGCGAAAGGTCGGCGCGCTGGATGTTCTCGATCAGCGCAAGTTCCAGTTTTTCCTGCTCGGTGGCGTCACGGACGATGACCGGCACCTTCTTGAGACCCGCTTCCTTGGCGGAACGCAGGCGCCGCTCGCCGGCGATCAGCTCATACAGGCCGTTCGGTTTTTCGGTGACGGTGATCGGTTGAAGGATGCCGAACTCCTTGATGGAAGAGATCAGCTCCTCGAGCTCCTCGGCATGGAACTCGCGACGCGGCTGGTGCGGGTTCGGGACGATGTCACCGACCGGGACGTGCAGGATGCGCTCCCCGACGGGAACCTGTTCCAAGGCTTCACCCGGCTTGGGTGAAACGGCTGCCGCTTGCGGCGTCGCGACCGGTTCTGCCGGCTTGTTGGGAATCAACGATGAAAGACCCCTCCCGAGTCCCCCCTTCATACGGCGGCAAGTTCGGTTTTTTCCACGGCGGCGATGACCTCTTCCGCCAGCCGCTCATAGGCCTTGGCGCCTTTGGAACCCGGATCGTAATCGATGATCGACTTGCCGTAGGAAGGCGCTTCTGCCAAGCGGACGTTCCTCGGGACGGCCGAACGGAAGATCTTGTCCGGGAAATACTTGTACAGTTCGGCCATGACCTCGTTGGAGAGCTTGTTGCGGCCGTCGAACATCGTGATGACGGCGCCGAGCACGGAGAGCTCCGGCTTGACGTGCTCCTTGACCAGGTCGATCGTCTTCATGAGGGCGCTCAAACCTTCCAGCGCGAAGTACTCGGCCTGGACCGGGATGAGCACCTGGTCGGCCGCGATCAGGCCGTTGACCGTCAGGAGGCCGAGGGACGGCGGGGAATCGATGATGATGAAATCGTAATCATGACGGATGCCCATCATGGCATCGGCCAGCTTGAACTCGCGGCGTTCCGCGCCGACCAGCTCGACGCTCGCGCCCGCCAAGTTCGGCGTGGCCGGGGCCAGTCGATAGCCTTCGATCGTGGTCGGGACGATGATATCCCGGAAATCCGCCTGGCCGGTGATGGCCTCGTAGACGCCCTTCTCGATGGCGTGATGATCGTGGCCCAGATTGGACGTGGCATTGCACTGCGGATCGAGGTCGACCAGCAGCACGAACTTGCCTTGGCGCGCCAGATACGCTCCCAGGTTCACGGCCGTGGTGGTCTTTCCGACTCCCCCTTTTTGATTGACGACCGAAAGGATGAGGGCCATACGCATACAGTGTAGCCGAGGGGTACGAGCACGGCAAGGCACGATTGACAAGGGTCCGACCGTGCCATAAACTGAGCCTAGTTTCGCGCTGAAAACCGCGCCACGGTGGCGAAATGGCAGACGCAGGGGACTCAAAATCCCCCGATCGCAAGGTCATGAGGGTTCAAGTCCCTCCCGTGGCACCAAAAAAGCCCCTCCGGCCGGAGAGGCTTTTTTCGATCAACCGAGCACGGCGATCTTGACCAGGATGACGGCGGCGACCATCTGATAGGCCACTCCCCACTTGAACGGGATGTCCTTGCCCTTGCGGTACTTGCCGATCCAGAGATGGTGGTTCTGGTGATGGAAGGCGGTGAAGCGACGGAAGAACGGTTGGACCTTGGTGAGCTCATAGACGCCGACGAGGAGGTCCGGGAGGACGCTGCCGATGAGTCCCCATTTCATCGGGCCGTGCAGGTCGGCGGGCGCGTTCGAGAGGATCATCAACGTCACGTACATGGCGATGACCGAATCGATCGTGACGTAGGCGACCGCCCGCCTGGTCTTTTCGCCTGATTTGTAGCCATCGAGCATGTGCTCGTCCCCATGCGGGATGCGGTCCGCCAGGAAGTGCGAGAGGAACCCGAGCGCGAAGGCCAGATACCGGTTCGGTACGGCGACCCCCACCAAAGCGCCGATCGCGGCGTGCGTCGTGATGAACATACGCATGGGAGTATAGCACCGGCGTACGCCGGCGGCAACGGTCCGGCCACTCCCCGCCCGAGGCATACCGCTCCGGAATCGCGATCTCGGCCCCGCGTCCTCCAACGGAGTTGACTTCGGGAGCCGCGCATGTTACTAATAGTTTAGATACTAAACCATTGGCAGACATCGTATGCATGCCCGAGACATCCGGCATCGCCTTGAAGAGGGCGTCAAGATCTTTTCCAGGATCTTCCTGATATACGAGGCGGCATCCAAAAAGCCTCTGCGGGTCGGGAATCGCCTTCTCGGCCCCTCCACGCTCCACGTCATCGAGGCCATCGGGAAGAACCGCGCCGCAACCATCACCGCCCTGAGCGGACACGCGATGGTAACGAAGGGCGCGATTTCCCAGATCGTCACCAAGTTGACGGCCGACGGCCTCGTGAAAAAGACGAGACAAGGCCATAACCGCAGGGAAACGCCGCTGGAACTGACGCCGAAGGGACGGGCTGCGTTCGAAGCGCATGAGCGTCACGCGGCGCCGACGCTGGACAAGCTCAGGCGAATCATGCGTGAACGCCCTAAGGAAGAGATAGATGCGTTTCTGCGCGTCCTCGCCGAAGTCGAAGATGCTTTCGGCGATGACGCGAGGAAATAGGCCGCTCACTCACCTATCGATAAAACCATGAATCTCGACTTCAGGGACCGTCAGATGGACGTCGGCACCGAATCGTTCGACGTCATCAGGGCCCTCAGTGTCGCTCCGACGAAAGGTGCCGCGCTCGACGAATGCCTCGCCGCGACCGGAAGGATCAGGAAAGGCGACCGCGAGAGCTGGATCAAGGAGTGGCTCGCCCTGGCCGATGATGTCCTTCAAAAAGCGGAAAAGGCGCATCAAGCAGGCAGCCTCGTGACAGCGCGCGAAGCCTATCTTCGGGCGAGCAACTACACGCGGACCGGCATGTATTTCACCGATCATCTCGACCCGCGCCGCACAGCCGCCATCAGGAAAAGCCGCGAGGCTTTCGAAAAAGGAGCAGGGCTCCTCGATGCCCGGGTCGAACCGATCCGCATTCCGTTCGAAGGCGCTGAAATGCCCGGGTACTTCCTGCCGGCCAGGCGGGCCGGGAAGCGTCCGACGCTCATGGCCGTGAACGGAGGCGATTCGACGAACGAAGAGCTGGTCCATTGGATCGGCTTCGCGGCTGCGGAACGCGGCTGGAATTTCCTGACGTTCGAAGGACCAGGCCAATGGAGCGCGCTGCAGATGAATCCCAGTTTCCACCTGCGTGCCGACTATGAGGCGCCGGCCAAGGCGGTCGTGGATTGGCTGGTCCGTCGCGAGGAGGTCGATGAGAAAAAGATCGCCCTCATCGGCTATTCCATGGGTGCAGGGCTAGGAGTACGCATCACCGCCTACGAAAAACGCATCTGCGCGTGCATCGCCAACGGCATGGCCGTGGACGTCAACGAGGCGTGGGATGCGACGATGCCGGCGATCTTCAAGAACGATGCCGTCTTCGCTTTCCTGGAAAGCAGGAACATCCAGCTGTTCGGCCTCATGAATCACTTCCGCTGGATGATGGGGGTCTCGGAACCGCATGAGGTGATGGAATTCTGGAAACCCTTCAGCGTCAAGGATCTGGCGCCCAAAATGGATCGTCCCGTATTGCTCCTGTACGGAGAAGCCGAATACGCGCAGACCAACGAGCGGACGGGACTCACCGCACTTCAGTTCATGAAGGATCTGCCTCGACCCGCCTCCTTTCACGAGTTCCTTTTTGATGAGGGGTGGGCGGCCAGCCATTGCCAGGTCGGAGGAGCCGGCACCTCGCAGCCCGTCATATTCGATTGGCTGGAAAAGGTCGTGAATGACGCAGGCGGACTTCCGCAGCCGACGCCCGCCAAGTCCCTGAAACTGAGCCGGTATTTCGGCGGCAAGGCCGTCAACGCATTGCTGGATGGCATCCAGGTCCACGCCGTATAGCGCCGTTGACGTCAGCAAAGAAAAAACCCCATCTCGCGATGAGGTCTTTTCTGGTAGCGGGAGAGGGAGTTGAACCCTCGACCTTGGGCTTATGAGTCCCACGCTCTAACCAACTGAGCTATCCCGCCGCGGGCTTACCGGCAAAATGCTATCAAAAACCCTTTCGTTTGGCAAGAGCCGCGGCTTGACATCGGAGAAGGTACCTGCTGACATGGGAGAGCGCCCGGCTTCATCGGGAACGCGCGGGAGGACCGCATGCGAAACGGGAAAAAGACCGCCCAACACGCGGCTGGCGATACGCCCGGAAGCCTCCGAAAAAGGCTCGCTGATGGCAAATCAAGGCTCCTGACGCTTGAAGAGGAGCGCCAGATCGGATGCGAAATGCGCGCCCATGTGGAAGCGACCAAAAAGGCCGCCGAATCGGCAGGGGTGCAAGACGTCCACGATATCGATACGATCTTTTCCCGCTACGCCACGCCGGAAGGCCTGAAACTGCGGGACCGCTTCGTCCGATCGAATCTGGGTCTCGTCATCGCCCATGTACGCAATCATCATGGGCAATCGGTCATGCCGATCGAGGACCTCATGCAGGAGGGCGGCATCGGGTTGATGTGCGCCGCACTACGCTATGATGAACGCCGGGGCGTACGGTTCTCGACCTACGCGACTTGGTGGATACGGCAGCGCATCGGGCACGCGATAACGCGCAAGGCGCGACTGATACGCATCCCGTCGCAGATGCTGACGTTCTCGCGCAGGGTCGACGTCGCACGCGCGGAATTGCGGGCGCGGTTGGGTCGTGAACCCCACGATGAGGAAGTCGCCCAAGCGCTCCATGCCGCGGATAAGCTGAAACGGCGCGAGGGCGATCATGGGTCCTTGTCGCTGAAGGCGCTCATCAAGAACATACGCCGAATCCAGACGAACCTCCGCCAACCGCTCTCGCTCGATCGTCCTATCGCAACGATGGACGAAGGAGGTGCGACCTTGGGGGAAAGCGTCCCGTCGGAAGAAGCTGAAGAGACGCCGCCTTGGACGACGCTGATACCGGAAGCCGCCGCCGCAAGACTGAAGGAAGCCATCCAAGCGCTGACCCCGCTGGAAAGGAAGATCCTTAAACTGCGCTACGGGCTGAAGGGCGGCAACGGCCTCACCTACAAGGAAATCGGGGCCATCTGCCGACTGAGCGGGGAAAGGATCCGGCAGATCGACGTCCAACTCATGCGCAAACTCCGAAAGTCCAGAGGGCTGGGCGCGATCCTCTCCGAAATCCGCACGGATCGCCGCAGATGACGGCGATTTTTCTTTACGAAAAGACCCTCAGCGGTGAAGCTGAGGGTCTTTTGGTTGCGGGGGCGGGACTCGAACCCGCGACCTGCGGGTTATGGGCCCGCCGAGCTGCCAACTGCTCTACCCCGCGTCGATATGGCTAGCGGAACTATAACCGAAGGGGCCTGGAGCGTCAAGCCCTGGCCGCTTCCTCATAGACTTCGAGCGTCTCCCCCGCCATCTTGTCCCAGCGGAAATCGGTCGAACGCATGAGCCCGCGGCGGCCGAGTTCGGCGCGCTTGGCTTCGTCCTCCAGGAGGTGCTTCATCGCCAGCGAGATTTCGACCGGATTTTCCGGATCGACCAGCAGGGCCGCTCCGCGCCCAGCGATCTCCGGCAAAGAAGAAAGGTTGGACGTGATGACCGGCACGCCGAGGGCCATGGCTTCGAGCACGGGCAAACCGAAGCCTTCATAGCGGCTGGGGAAGACGAAAGCCTTGGCACGCGCCATGAGCGCGATCTTGTCCTCTTCCGGCACGTATCCGAGCGCGCGGATGCGCGGGCCGGAACGCCCGAAACGGCGGTTGGCGGCCTCGATGGCGGCGAAAGCCGCCTCGGATTTCCAACCGCGGCCGCCGGCGATCACGAGTTCGGCTCCGGATGCCAACTTCGGGAAACGCTCGGCCAGCGAGACATACGCCCTGACGAGCCCTTCGACGTTCTTGCGGGGCTCGACCGTCCCGAGGAACAGCAGATACGGCTTCTCCAAACCCTTGAGGGCCGGCAGGTCCCAGGCTCCGGGCGGCGGCGGCTCGACGCCTTCATGCACGACGGCGATCTTCTCGGACGGCACCAGGAACAGCCGCCGCAAGTCCTCTTTGGTGGACTCCGAAACGGCGATCAGCCTCTCGGCGCGCCTCAAGCTGGCCGGCACGACCAGCCTGCGGGAAAAGAACTGCCCGCCCGGGAACCACTCCGGGTGCAGGTAAATCGCCATATCATGGACCGTGACGACGCTGCGGCCGCGATATCCGAGAGGCAGGCTGCCGGTCGTGCCGTGAAAGATGTCCGCGCCGGTCTTCACGATCGCCGAAGCCACGTACCGGTGAGAGTACGCATACGGGAAAAACCGCTTGAAACGGGAAAGCGGCAGGATCTTCCGCTCGGCGTTGCGATGGCCTCCGATCAGGAGGTTGACCGTATCCTTGGAGACGCGCTCGTCAAAAAGAAGGGTATAGGCGTTTTCCTCGTCGATCCTGAGAAGATGCCGGACCAGCGAATGCGCGTAGTGGCCGATGCCGGCCATTCCCCCGCTCTCCGGATCCGTGATCGGTCGGCAATCGATGGCGATACGCATAGTCCCTCCATTCTAGCACGTTCACCATTCGAACGTTTTGAATCCCCAGAACAGCAGGCTCTTGGCGTCCTGGAAACGCGCGTCGGAACTGGAGCTGCCGAGCGTCACCGCGATGACGTCAGCAGCGCCCTTCTTGGCGCGCAATACGAGCGTATAGCCGGCTTCCTGCGTATAGCCGGTCTTGCCGCCGACGATCTGGAAATCGCCCTGGTTCAGGAAACTGTCAAGCAGCTCGTCCGTCGCGGGAACGTCCCGTTCGACGCCTGCGGAGGTACGGACGCTGAGGCGCTTGGTCGTGAGGGCGTCGCGCACTTCCGGACGCGAGACCGCCGCGTACGCCAAGCGCGCAACCTCCAGCGCGACGGAACGGTTCTGCGGCAAGTAGCCTGTCGGGTCGACGAAGACGGTGTGGGACAGCCCGAGCTCGCGCGCCTTGGAATTCATCCGGGCGACGAACTGCTCGCGGGTCATGCCCGCGGAACGCGAAAGGGCCATCGCGCAGTTGTTGGCCGAACCGACCAGCATGACCTTGAAGGCGTCGCGAGCCGAAAGCGTGTCCCCTACCTTGAGATACTGGATGCCCTCAAGGGCGTTGTCGCCCGCCTCGATCGTGACCGGCGCGTCCCAGTCCGGTTTCGCGTCGAGCAGGACGAGCGCGGTCATGAGCTTGGTGATCGAGGCGATCGGAGCCACGCGGTCGTCGCCTTCCGAAAAAAGGATCTCGCCGCTCCGGACGTCGACCAAGGCCGAGGTCGGCGCCGTCAGGCGGACGCCCAGGCTTGCCGGGTCGATCTTGCGCGGAGGTGCGACGGCCGAATCCTTCGGCCCTTGCGACGGCCCAGGCTGCGCAGAATCGCCGCTCGAAGGAGCGGCGGCGAACGTGACCGACGGCGGGCGCAAAAGGTCCGTGCGAGCGGTGACGCCCGTAAAGACCGAGAGCATGAGCATGTGCAGGAAAAAAGCGGCCATACGAACCGTCAAGCGGCGTCAGTTTGAGGTTCGGTCGGATTTTCGGCCGGGGCGGCGGTCGGAGGCTTTTGCGCCTCGATGAGCTTCTGCAGGTTCTCGTCGCTGCGGAGATGCTCGTAGTCGGGAAGTTCCGATGTCGACCGCAGGCCGAGATAGCGGAGGAAATCGAACGTCGTGCGGTAGAGGGCGGGGGCGGTCGGATCATCGGTCTTGCCGCCCTCGGTCTCCACCAGACCGCGGATCATCAGGTTGCGCAGGATCAGGCTGCAGTTGACGCCGCGGATCTGCTCGAGTTCGGCCTTGGTGAGCGGGCCGCGGTAGCCGATGATCGTGAGCGTCTCAAGCGCGGGGCGGGTGAGTTCGCCGAAGCTCTCGTCCTTCAGGAAGCCTTTGACCATCTCGGCGTTGTCCGGGCTGGTAGCCAGCTGCACTTCATCCCCGCTCCGGAGCACGACGAAACCGGCGTCCGCGCGAGCGTCAAGCTCGGAGGTGAGCGCTTCGAGCGCTCCCGCGACCTCTTCCTTGGGATGTCCCGTGATTTCTGCCAGCCGCTTGACCGTGAGCGGGCGGCTGGAGACGAACAGCAGGCTTTCGATTTCCGATTTGACCGACATGGCCGTGGCTTACGTGGATGAGGCGGTCTCGAGCTCGATCTCGCCGAAGTGGGCGCCTTGCCGGACGGTCACGTGCCGTTGCTTGACCAGTTCGAGCAGCGCCAGGAACGTGACGATGATCTCGGCGCGCGTGCCGGCGTCCTTGAGCATGCCCGAGAAGCTGAGGCGCGAATGCTTGGCGATGAGATCCTGGATGGAACGGATCTTCTCATGGATCGAGACGGTCTTCTCGATGACGCCTTCGGGCGGCTTGACCACCGGCACCAGGCGGCGGAGCACGTCCCGGAAAAGTTCCGCCATCTTGTCTGCCGTCAGGTCCTTAGGCGGGGCGAAACCGAGCGCGGAGGCCGGTGGTTTCTCGCGGACGAAGGTATGCCGCCGCTTGGAAAGCATGGCTTGGATCTTCTTGGCCGCTTCGACGTACTCCTTGTACATCCGGAGGCGCCGTTCCAGGTCGCCATCCTCGTCCTCCTCGTCCCACTGCAGCAAAGGCAGCAGCATCTTGGACTTGAGGAACAGCAACCGGGCCGCCACGACCAGGAAGTCCGCCAATTCTTCGGCCGGGATTTCCGCCAAGGCCTTCAGCTGATCGATATATTGGTCGGTGACCTTGGCGAGCGCGACCTGCGTGATATCAAGCTCCTCCCGCTCGATCAGCTTGAGCAGGAGGTCGAGAGGACCTTCGAATTTCTCGATCTTAATCCCGTACATCAAGCCTTCTTTTTCTTCAGGACCTTCTTGGCCTTCCCGAACGCCTTGACGACCTTCTTCGCAGCCTTCTTCACGCCGTTCCCGGCGGCCTTCTTCATGAATTTCTGGAGCTGGATCTTGGCCTTGTCGCCGAACTGGCCGAGCGTGGCGCCTTCCTTCTCATGCAAGTCCTTGACCTTCACGCGCAGGGCTTCGGTGTGAGCGCCGGCCGACACCAGGGCGTGCTTGGTCTTGAGCAGGGCCTTATCGACCAGGATTTCCAGCTTGTGATAGCCGCCGAACGGCGTGATCGCTCCCGGGTTGAGCTTCAGCTTCTTGAGCGTCTTCTCGACCGCCATCTCCACCTTCTTGGCCTTCAGCGCTTTCTTGATCTTGGCGAAGTTGGCCCGATACGAAGCGGGAATCACCAGGATGTAATGCTTGCCACGCTTGTCGACTTTCGGGAGCTCTACCTTCACGAGCAGCGTCTTGGCGATGCCGTCGAGCTTCTCGCCGAGCGTCTGCGCCAAATCATAGGCGGTGTAGACCTTCTTGTGAGGGACGATTTCGTACGAGATTTCGGCCTTGTCGAGATACGTGAGGAGCGGTTTGGCGACAGCCATAGGGCTATTTTACTTCATTTTCGGGGCCAAGGCCAGGATGTGCGCTTCCTGCAATTGGGCTTCCGGCATGGGGGCGGGAGCGCCCATCATCGGGTCGCGCGCGTCGCCGGTCTTGGGGAAGGTGATGACCTCGCGGATGTTCGGTTCCCCCGCCAGGAGCATGACGATGCGGTCGATGCCCGGAGCGCAGCCGCCATGCGGAGGCGCGCCGTACTCGAAGGCTTCCAGCATGTGGCCGAAGCGCGACTGGATCTCCTCGTCGGTGGCGCCCAGGATCTGGAAGATCTTCTTCTGGGTCTCGCGGTCGTGGATACGGATGGAGCCGCCGCCGATCTCGTAGCCGTTCAGCACAATGTCATACGCCTTGGCGATGACGCTGGCCGGGTCGGTGTCGAGCATCGCCTTATGCTCGTCGCGAGGGGCGGTGAAAGGGTGATGGGCGGAAACGAGACGGCCTTCGGACTCGGATTTCTCGAAGAGCGGGAAATCGACGACCCAGCAGAAAGCCAGCTCGTTCGGGTCGTCCTTGTTGACGCGCAGGTCCGGCTTGTCGTTGCCGTACTTCTCCATCGCCTCCTTGTAGGACAGGCGCGGGAAGGGCTTCTGGAGGATCTTCTTCTCCGGCGACACGGTCTCCACCAGCTTGATGAGCATCTCCTCGATGAGCGAGATGATATCCTCTTCCTCGATGAACGACATCTCCATATCGAGCTGGGTGAATTCCGGCTGGCGGTCGCCGCGCTGGTCCTCGTCGCGGAAGCAGCGCGCCACCTGGAAGTAGCGCTCCATGCCGGCGACCATGAGCAGCTGCTTGAACTGCTGGGGCGACTGCGGCAGCACGTAGAACTTGCCGGCGTGCAGGCGCGACGGCACCAGGTATTCGCGCGAGCCTTCCGGCGTGCCCTTGGTCAGGATGGGCGTCTCGATCTCGAAGAAATTCTTTTCCGTCAGGAAATCGCGGAAGAACTTGGTGACCTTGTGACGCAGCTCGATGTTCTTGCGCATGCGTTCGGACCGCAAGTCGAGATAGCGGTACTTCAACCGCAATTCCTCATCGACGCCGCGCGTATCGGCCGTGAGTTCGAAGGGGGGCGTCTTGGCGGCGTTCAGCACCGTCAGTTCGAGCGCTTCGAACTCGACCGTGCCCGTCGGCTGTTCGGCCATGACCTGCTTCTCCGGCCGCTTGTTGACCTTGCCGCGGATAGCCACGACGTATTCGGAACGGAGATCGGCGGCCGCGGCGAGCGCGTCCGGATTGCCCGGGTGGAAGACGACCTGGATGATGCCGGTGCGGTCGCGCAGCTCGATGAAGATCATCTTGCCCATGTTGCGGCGCACATGCACCCACCCTTTGAGCACGACTTCCTCGCCGATATGCTGGAGCGTTTCCAAAACAAAAATACGTTTCTGGGATTCCATATGAAGGCACTCTAACATGCGGCTGCCGGATGTTCAACTCGCCACGGATTCGATAAAAATAGCTTATATAAGCCATTTTTTAGGTACTTCTGACCGAAGTCGGATACGGGTATACTGCTCTCATATGACCATCAAGGAATTCCAGTCGGCCGCCGGAGCGTTCCCTGCCACCGAACGGATGCCGGTCCTGTTCGTCGGGCATGGCGATCCGATGAATGCCATCACGGACAACGCGTTCTCGCGGACGTGGACGGAAATCGGACGGGAGCTGCCCAAGCCGCGCGCCGTCCTTTCGATTTCCGCGCACTGGTTCGTGAAAGGCACGATGGTCAACGTCTCGGCCGAACCGCGCACCATCCACGATTTCTACGGCTTCCCTCAGGAGCTCTACGACCAGCGCTACCCCTGTCCGGGCGCACCGGCCGCGGCTGAAGAGGCACGTCGGGCGGCGGAAGGTTTCCCGATCGGGCTCGACACCGAGTGGGGCCTCGACCACGGCACCTGGTCGGTGTTGAAACGCCTTTACCCGGACGCCGACGTCCCGACCTTCCAGCTGAGCCTCGACTATACCAAGCCGTCGCGCTTCCACTACGACCTCGGGCGGGCGCTCGCTCCCCTGCGCCGCAAAGGCGTGCTGATCATGGGCAGCGGCAACATCGTGCACAACCTCGGCATGATCGACCCCTCCGCGGACCGCCCGTTCGATTGGGCCGCCGAGTTCGACGCCGTCTCCCACAAACTCATCGCCGATGGCGACCACGACGCCCTCATCGACTACGCGAACCTCGGCCACGCCGCCCAGCTCTCCATCCCCACGCCCGACCATTACTGGCCGATGCTCTACGCCCTCGGCCTCCAAGAAAAAGACGAAACGCCCTCGTTCTTCAACGAAGGCGTCGTCTACGGCAGCATCTCGATGCGGGGATTCCGGTTGGGCTAGGGCCTGCCTGTTCAGACCCCACGCTTATTTTCTTGGTCGTCGGGGATTCCAGCCAAGTTCACCTCTCTATACCAGGGGGATTTCTTAGTGACAGGTTTCATAGTAACTTTCTTGAAACCTTTATTTGTCAATACGCTTATTGTGACGGGTGCGCTTACATACACGTCCTCTCTTGGACGTTTTGTAAAACCGACCACACCGCCAATCAATTCGTTATGAATAAGCATCATAAAATCATCCGTAAAGCCAATGGTTTCTGAGATCTCGTTGTACTTGGTTTGAATTTCTTCTTCTAGAGATTTCTCCTTTGAATAAAAACTCGCACTGTCGACAATTAATTCAGTCCCCAGATCAGAAAATTCTCTCTGTAGTACCCAAAGACTACTGCTCAGATCCGTTAACTTCTTAAAGTATAAATCTTTAGCTTTCTGCAGGTCCCGCATCATTCCTATCCATGAATCGACAGATCCCCAAAACTTTCTATAGGCATCGACAAACTTACTGATACTCTCGAGCGATCGGTTGCTGTACTCTTGCCATATATCTAGCTCAGTTTTATCCGTAGTCACGCCATTCTTTCTACCCTTCAAATTTATGAAGGTTGTACTCAATCCAAATTTAGAAACCGTTGTCGACAATTCGATATAGGCCTCAATCAATTGGTGTTTGTCTTGATTGATATCTTTATATATCTCCAATCTAGCTTGATCCCTAAGGGCTTGTTTTTGCTGTCTCAAACCAAACAACAAACCGAGAACGGCTGCAGCAAACCACCCAACAACCGTCAGAAAACCTTGATGGTCATCAAAATACGCAACGGTATTGGATGCACTTGAAACCAACGAATCAATAAGAGGCATTGCGTGCTAAGGCTTCAACCTGTTCAACAGCCGCGCGAACGGGATGGTCTCGCGGACGTGCGGAAGCTTGCAGATCCAGGCGACGGTGCGTTCGAGGCCGATGCCGAAGCCGGAGTGCGGGACGGAGCCGTAGCGGCGGATGTCGAGATACCATTCGAAGGCTTCCATCGGCAGGCCGTGATCCTTGATGCGCTGTTCGAGCAGCGCCAGATCGTCGATGCGCTGGGAACCGCCGATGATCTCGCCATAGCCTTCGGGGGCGAGCAGGTCGTCGTTCAGGACGCGGCTGGGGTCCTGAGGGTCTGGCTTCATGTAGAAGGCCTTGATCTCGACCGGATAGTGGTGGACGAAGATCGGCTTGTCGTATTGCTGGGTGAGGAGCGTCTCGTCGTCGGCGCCGAGGTCGTCCCCTTCCTTGATGTCGCTGCCGAGCTCGCGGAGCTTGGCGACCGCTTCGGCGTGAGTGATGCGCGGGAAACCGCCCTCCGCGACCTGTTCGAGCGGCGCGACGTCGCGCTCCAGCGTCTTCAAGTCCTCGCGGCGGTTGGCCAGCACTTTCTTCACCACATGGACGACCAGGTCCTCCTGCAGCTGCATGTTCTGGACATAGTCCATGAAGGACGCTTCGGCCTCCAGCATCCAGAACTCCGTCAGGTGGCGGCGCGTCTTGGATTTTTCGGAGCGGAAGGTCGGACCGAAGCAGTAGCTCTTGCCGAGCGCGCTGGAAGTGGCTTCAAGGTACAGCTGTCCGGACTGGGAGAGGTAGGCCTTGTCGTCGAAATATTTCACTTCGAACAGCTCCGAGGTGCTCTCGGCGGCGTTCGGCGTGAAGATCGGCGAATCGGTCAGGGTGAATCCCCGCTCGCGCATGAATTCGCGCATGGCGAACTCGATCTCGTCGCGGACGCGCAGGATCGCCTCCTGGCGCGAGCTGCGCAGCCAGAGGTGCCGCATGTCCATCAGGAACTCGACGCCGTGCTCCTTCTTGCCGATCGGGAACTCCTGGGACGGCAGGGCGACGACGCGCACGGATCTGGCCTGGATCTCGAAACCGGAGGCCGAACGCGGTTCGGCCTTCACCGCGCCTTCGACCTCGACCGACGCTTCGATCGAGAGCGACTGGCAGGCGTTCCAGGCGTCTTCGCCGATCTCCTTCTTGGAGACGACGGCCTGGATGCGGCCGGAGCCGTCGCGCAGCTGCAGGAAGAAGATCGAACCGGACGAGCGGAAGTTGTAGCACCAGCCTTTCAAGAGGACGTCCTGGCCCGCCTTGGCGGCGATATCTTTGACGAGGGTGTATTCCATAGCAGGCTTACCTTAGCCCGGAACTTGCGGAAAAACAAGACCCGCCGGAAGGCGGGCCTTCCCTCAATTACTGCTGGCGAAATTGCTTGCGTAATGGAGGTTAAAAAGGTTCGAAAAATGTGGGCCGAGATTCTGGTCGACGGCATATTTCGTGATGCGTTCCGTCAGCGCGCAGGCGCGTGCACTTCCTTTTGCCTGCATGACAATCGCAGAACGCGGACGGATATCCTTATCAAAGCTATAGAGTGCTGCAGATCCCGCCGTAATCCTTTCTAGAAAACCGTCACAGTCTGACCCTTCGCCCTCGCAGCCAATTTCAGAAAACGGAATCACCGTGGCCGGACCAAGCGTCTTTCCCTTCCGTGCCGCTTGAACTTCCCGGGTGTCGCAACTGAACGACATCACGACTTCACCACCTCTTGTGAATCTTGCGCTGTCAGGACCTGTAGCATCCGCTTCTAAGTCCTTGGGAAGGAAGATGGCAAATGGCGTTCCGGGAAGCGGAAAAGGCTTTTCATCCTGATCCTTTGAGGAGACCGCAAGTGTCTGAACAGTCTGTTGGCGCGCGAACTCGGTAAGCGCAGATTTGACGCTCGCTGTCCGCGCATCTGCGGCTTCGACCTTTGATTCAAGTTCGTTTCGGACGGCATCGACATATAACCACCCGCCAATGAACAGCGCCGCGAACAGGATGACGATCATTCCGGCCACCGGCCGGCGCGAAAAGTCAGGTTTTTGATGGATCGGTTCCATAGAATTCATGCCTCAAGTATAGCACGCGAAACATCCGCCACGCACGCCTGGACGAACGGCAGGCTGGTGAGCGGGCGGTCGAGGTGGGCTTCGAGCAGCGCCAAGGCGGCGGTACGGACGGCGGGAGAAGGAAGCGGCATGGGGTTCCCTTCGAGGCATTCGGCGATCCCATCCCGTTCGGAGGCCGCAAGGGAGACGGAGCCGGCCAAGGATCGTTCGTCGAGCGGGCAAAGGCGGCAGCAGGCCGCGCCGCGCGCCGGCAGGAAGCGCACGGCTTCATAACGCAAGGCACGCCCGCATTCGAGGCACTCGTCCAGCTTGGGGTGGTATCCGAGGTGCGCCATGAAGCGCCAGACGAAGACGGAGAGACGGGCGCCGATGCGGTCCTCGGGCAGCACGGAAAGGTCCGCGTACCAACTTTCGATCAGGTTCCAAAGGTCGTCGTCGCGCTCGCCCGTCTTCACGAAATGATCGACCGCTTCGGCCGTGAACGAGGCGGCCAGATAGCGTTCGTCGTCCGACGCCAGCGGTTCCGAAGCCCGCAGCGTGACGGCGCCGCAGATCGTCTCCGACTTGCGGCCGCGCGCCAGGTGCAGGTCGACCAGGGTGTAGGGTTCGAGATGCGCGCCGAGCTTCGAGAGCAGCTTGCGCGTGCCGCGCCCGACCGCCAGAAGCTTGCCCGACTCGCGGGTATAGATGGTGTAGAGCCGGGCGGCATCGCGCCAGATCTCCCGGCGCAGGATGATGCCGCGGGCGTGGAAGGTGGTCATGGCAAGGCTCTCCGGTCGAGATACAACTGCAGGAAGAGGGTCGCGGCGGCGGAGTCCCGGTCCAGACCGGACGCTTTCCACGCCTTCTTCCCACCCATCGCCTGCATATGCGCTTCGATCTCACGGCTCGAAAGGCGCTCATCCTGGAGCGTGACCGGGACGCCGAGCGCATCCGCCAGCTTGGAAGCGAAGACCCGGACGAGATCGGTCTGGGCGCTGGCGCCGCCGGAGTTCGAAAAAGGCTCGCCGACGATCACGCATCCGACGGATTCTTTCCGGACGATAGCCTTGATGTCATCGATGAGCGCCGCCTCTCCTCGGTGCGGAAGGACGCGGAGCGGGGCGGCGGTGCCGGTTTCGGTCGAACCGATCGCCAGGCCGACGCGCTTCGAACCGTGATCGATCGAGAGGATATTCACACCGGCAAGGGCGTCAGGATCTCGTAGCCGTCTTCCGTCACCGCGACCGTCACTTCCCAGTGGGCGGCGAGCCTGCGGTCCTGGGTGAAGATGGTCCATTGGTCCCGAGCCATTTCCACCTCCCACGATCCCTCGGTGACCATCGGCTCGATGGCCAAGACCATCCCCTTCTTCATGACGACTTTCGGGGAATCGGGATCGTCGAAGTTCGGGACCTGAGGATCCTCGTGGACGGCATGACCGACGCCGTGACCCACCAGGGCGCGCACGACGCCGAAACCGCCGCTCTCCACGACCGCTTGGACCGCCTTGCCGATATTCCTGATCTTGCCGCCAGGTCGGACGTTCTCGACGCCCGCCAAGAGCGAATCGCGCGTGACCCGGATGAGCCTGAGCGCCTTTTCCGGCACCTTGCCGACCGGTACCGTGACGGCCATGTCCGTGCAAAGGCCCTCGTAGCGCATGCCGATATCGAGGGAGATGATGTCCCCTTCCTTGAGGGTGCGACCTGGGTACGGAGGCGCATGGACCACTTCATGATTGATGGACGTGCAGACCGTGCCGTTGAAAGGCACGTTGCCGCCGGCCTTGTACCCCTTGAAAGACGGCGCCCCACCCGCGTCGCGCATGCGCTTTTCCGCGTGCGCATCGAGGTTGGCGGTCGAGACTCCGGGAGCGGTCATCCGTGCCAGTTCGCCCAAAATCTCCGCAAGGAGCTTGCCGCCTTGGCGGAGGGATACGATCTCTTTTTCTCCGTAAATCACGATGGCCATAACCCCAAGAAGATAGCTTTTTTGAAGGCCGGAGTCAATTCAGCCATTCAGGACCCATCCGGTATAGACGCAGAGGACGGCGATGGAAAGAGCCGCTGCCGTCGCGAAGAGGCACCATGCGGCGATCCTCCTTTTGCGGTCTCGCGCGGCCATGAACGATTCGAGCTGACGCTGGACTTCGCGGGCGACCTCCGGGATGCCGTCCCTGGCGTCGACCAGGACGAGGCGCCGGCTCTTCGCGAACCGCTGCTTGAGGGGTTCGGTGACCTCATGATGATGGCGCAGGCGTCGCTCGACGATTTCAGGCGCGTCATCCTCGCGGCGGACGAGCGTGCCGCCGCAGACGTCGCAACGTCCTTGCGGATCATGAGGCGGCTGGGTGGCGAGATTATAGTTGGTCTTGCACTTCGAGCAGACGCGCCGGTACGTGCTGCGCCGCAGCGCTTCCGCATCCGGGATCTCGAGATAGACGACCGCATCCGGCTTGAAGAACCGCGCGCAGGCATCAGCCTGCGCGATCGAACGCGGAAAACCGTCGACGATCCATCCTTTCGGACGCTTGGAAATCCAAGCCTTGACGAGCGGAAGGATGACGCCGTCCGGAACGAATGCGCCTTTAGCCATCTCGACCTTTGCGGAGCGCCCGCGCTCCGAATCTTCCCCTTGGAGATCCCGGAGCAGGTCTCCGATCGAGACGGCCGGCGCGCCCATCAGGACCGAGAGGATGTGCGACTGCGTGCCCTTGCCGGAAGCCAGGGTGCCGATGACGGCGACTTTCATCTTCTTCATGGGTGCTGGATGAGGAGTGAGACGGCGTAGGCGATGATCGCTCCGAGGGCGATGGGCGGCAACGCGGGCATCGGCGCGCGTTTCGGTTGGGCGAGATACAGCAGATACGTCGCGGCGAACCCCGCCGCGGCACCGGAAACCGCGGCGACGGCCGGCAGGAAGCCTTGACGGAGCGCGGCGCAGGCCAGCGCGACCGGCATGAACACGTCGCCGACGCCGAGCAGCATGCCGGGACGTTCAGGCCTCGAAGCTGCGGGTGTCGTCAGA
Source organism: uncultured bacterium (assembly GCA_937900255.1). Taxonomy (GTDB): domain Bacteria; phylum Patescibacteriota; class Patescibacteriia; order SG8-24; family DYFX01; genus DYFX01. The sequence goes on along the minus strand of CALCDZ010000004.1, from coordinate 45,852 downwards.
TCCGAAAAACGCAGCGGCGTGAGCAGGAAGGCGAGGACCGCGCCGAGAGAACGCAGTTCCCGGAACATCCTGACCATATGTCCGGTCCGATAGACCGCCAAGATATCGTAAAAAGAGAGCGCCGTCAAAAGGAACAGCAGGGCGTCCGGAGAAAAAACCTTCGCGATACCTGCCGCGATGCCTGCCGTGCCGATCGCGAGGGACGCATTCGCGGCCATGGCCGTTTTCCAAAACGCATGAAGCAGCGTGATGGCCGCCGCGACGAGGAGCGCAGGGGCGGGCGGCAGATACGTGCCTGCGATGGACCAGGACCCCATGAAAATGAGGAGCGCGAACAGGCCCCTGAACACGGCGGGATTCCTGGACACTTTCAGCGCCAAGGACGGTATGGACACGATCAGCAAGAATGCTGCCAGCAGGTATGGCACGGAGACGGCCTGCGATAGGACAGCGCCGCCCAACGACGCCGTCTTCGAAGTCGCGCCAAGCGCCATGGCACCCACGCCCCCGAAGATCAGCAGCCCATGGACCAGAATCGAGACCCGCTCCCCTTTCGGCAGCACGATGGCGGGACGGTGCGGCGAAAGGTCAGACATTCAAAACACCTACTTCACGTAGCCCGCGAGCTTATCGTCGAGGTAGGACTTGGTGACGAGACGATTTTCGAGGCGATCGAATTCCGGCAAGATGTTCTCGTCGATCATCTCGCCCACGTCCGCCACGACCTTTTCCCCGACCTGTTTGACGATCTCCGGTACGATGCACGCCTCAAATTTCAAGAACTTCTGGTCCATCTTTTCATCGACGAGCTGACCGATGGCTTTAAGGTCGTCCTGGGTGAGCATTGGCATATCGTTAAGAGTATACCCCTGCCTCCTACCACGGACGCAACCACGGGTGTCAAGAACCGAAAGAACGGCCTTTCGGCCGCCCTTTTAGGTTTCCTTATTTCACCGCGTCGTAGTCGTATTCGCGCATGGTCATCTGGGATTCGATCTGCCGGACGATCTCCAGCACGACCGAGACGACGATGAGGAGCGACGAGCCGCCGACGACCAGGTTCTTGGTACCGGTCAGGAACTGCTGGACGATGAGCGGCAGGACCGCGATGATCGCGATCGAGACGGCTCCGGCCAGGGTGATGCGGTTCACGGTATACATCAGATAGTCGGCCGTCGGCTTGCCAGGACGGATGCCCGGGACGTAGCCGCCCTGCTTCTGGAGGTTCTCGGCGATCTGCTCCGGCTTGAACACGACGGCCGTGTAGAAGTAGGTGAAGACCAGGACCAGCACGAAGTAGGAGATGCCGTAGACCAGCTGGTTCTGGAACAGGGTAATCGTCTTGGCGGCCGCGGCGGCGAGCCAAGCCGTCTTGGCGTGGACGAAGAACTGCGCGATCATCGGCGGGAAGAGGATGATGGAGATCGCGAAGATGATCGGGATCACGCCGGCCATGTTGACGCGCAGCGGCAGATGCGTGCTGGATCCGCCGGTGGTGCTGGTGCCGGCCACGCGCTTGGCGTAGGTCACCGGAATGTTGCGCTGGGCCTCCGTGATGAGCACGACGCCGGCGATGGTGGCGAAGCCGACCAGGGCGAAGGCGGCGTAGGCCACAAGCTTGGTCGGGTCGTAGGTCAGGATGGCCTGCGAGACGGCATCCGGCAGGCGGGCGACGATGCCCGCGAAGATCAGGAACGAGATGCCGTTGCCGATCTTCTGCTCGTCGATCAGTTCGCCCAGCCACATCAGGAAGATGGTGCCGGCCGTCATCGTCAGCATGGTGGTCGCCAGGCTGAAGACGCTCAGGTTCGGCAAGATGCCGGAGGACTGCTTGAGGAGGTTGATCATGCCGTACGCCTGCAGCAGAGCCAACGGAACGGCCAGGATGCGGGTGTACTGGTTGATCTTGCGCTGACCCTGTTCGCCGTCCTTCGACAGTTCCTCAAGACTCGGGACGATCATCGCCAAGAGCTGGAGGATGATCGAGGCCGTGATGTACGGACCGACGCCCAGGCTGACGACGGAGAAGTTGTTGAGCGTACCTCCCGAGAAGACGTTCATCAGGCCCAACAGCTGGTTGGACTGGAAGAACGACCTCAGGTTGGCGATGTCGACGCCTGGGATCGGGATGTGCGCGGCGACGCGGAAGACGACCAGGATGCCCAGTACCTTAAGGATACTGTTCCTTAAATCGTGCTGTTTCCAGAGCAAGGAGAATTTGGCCCACATACGAGAGGCAGTCTACCGCAACGACGAGGCTCAGGCAACCGTGCCGCCGGCCTTCTCGATCGCGGCCTTGGCTCCCGCAGAGACCTTGAGGCCCTTGAGCGTCAGCTTGCGGGCCAGTTCGCCGCCGCCGACCACCTTGGCTTCCGCCTTGACGCCCGTGAGCAGGCCGCGCTTGGCCAGCTCGGCGCGCGTGACGATGCCGCCTTGCGGGAAGGCGTTCTGGAGGTCGCGGAGCGTGATGACTTCGGCCTTGCCGTGATGACTCTTGAAACCGCGCAGTTTCGGGATGCGGCGGATGATCATCTTCATGCCCATCAGGCGCAGCTTGTTGCGGCCGCCCGTGCGGGCCTTCTGGCCCTTGGTACCTTTACCGGCGGTCTTACCGCGACCGGAACCGGGACCGCGGCCGAGGCGGCGCGTGCTGGTCTTGGCGCCCTTGGCGGGCTTGAGCGAGTGGAGTTTCAGCATAACGATTCGCTTAGGCGCCGACGGCGACCTTCACCGGCTTCAAGCGGAGGCTCGTGAGAGCTTCGATGGTGGCCTTGGTGATGTTGATCTTGTTCTTGCTGCCCAGGATCTTGCCGACGATGTTGGGGACGCCGGCCAGCTCAAGGACGACGCGCATGGCGCCTCCGGCCTTGACGCCGGTGCCTTTCGGGGCAGGCTTGATCAGCACCTTGGCCGAACCGAACTTGGCCGCGGACTGGTGCGGGATGGTCTCGTTGGTAAGCAGGACGGTCAGCATCCGCTTCTTGGCCTGGGTGACCGCCTTGTTGACGGCCGCGGAGACGTCGGCGGCTTTGGCGACGCCATAGCTGACGCGCCCCTTATGATCGCCGATGATGACGGTCGCGCGGAAACGCATGCGCTTGCCGCCTTTGGTGACGCGCGTGACGCGGTCGAGCGAGAGGATGCGCTGGTCGAATTCCTTGGGCTCTTCCGGACGGCGGCCGCGCGGCGGACCGCGACGATCGCCTCCTCGCGCTCCCTGGCCGCGGGCTCCGAACCCGCCGCGCTGCGGAGCGTGGTTCTCGGATGCCGAAGCGGCGACGGGCTGTGCTTGGGTGTTCTCCATAATTGCGGCTTAGAATTCGAGGCCTCCGGCGCGAGCGCCGTCGGAGAGTGCCTTGACGCGGCCGTGATACGAGAAGCCCCCGCGGTCGAAGACGACAGCGGTGATGCCGGCCTTCTTGGCCTTTTCGGCCAGGACGGCTCCGGCCGCGAATGCCGCGGCGACTTTGGCATCCATGCCTTCGGCGGCCTTCGCGCCCTTCACTTCGGCGTCCGAGACGGCAGCCAGCGTGCGGCCGGCGGCGTCATCGATCACCTGGGCGTAGATATGCTTCGCGCTGCGGAAGACGGCCAAACGCGGGCGCTTGGCGGTGCCGATCACGCGGGCGCGCACGCGGGCGCGCCGACGGGTCCGGGATTCCTGCTTCTTTTGGCTGGCGGATTTCATAGCTTCGCTTACTTGGCGCCGGTGGCCTTAGCGGCCTTGCCCGCCTTGCGGCGGATGACTTCGTCGACGTACTTGATGCCCTTGCCCTTGTATGGTTCGGGCTTGCGGATGCGGCGGATCCGGGCGGCGACTTCGCCGACCAGCTGCTTGTCGATGCCGGAGAGCGTCAGGGTGTTCTTTTCCACCTTGCCTTCGATGCCGGCCGGGAGCGGGAAATCCACTTCATGGGAGAAGCCGACGTCCATCTTCACGGTCTTTCCGTTCATGGCGATCTTGTAGCCGACGCCGACGAACTCGAGCGACTTCTCGTACCCCTTGGTGACGCCGGTCACCAGGTTGGCCACCAGGCGGCTGAAAAGCCCCCAGAGGGCGCGGTCCTTCTTGTCGTTCTCGTCCTTGACGGTGACCGCGAGGACGTCGCCCAGCTCGTCATGCTTCGTGCGCGCGACGCGCACGTGCCGATGGAGCGGGAGCTTCAGTTCCCCTTTCGGGCCCTTGACGCGGACTTCCTGGTCATCGATCGCGACCTCGACGCCCGAGGGGATCTGGATGGGTTTTTTTCCGATGCGAGACATAGTCGTGGGATCAGTAGATCTCGCAGACGATCTCGCCGCCGAGGCCGCGCTTGCGCGCTTCCTTGTTGGTCATGAGACCGGCGGAGGTCGAGACGACGGCGATGCCGTGATCGTTGAGGACTTTGGGGAGCTCGGACTTGGTCGCGTAGACGCGGCGGCCCGGCTTGGAGATGCGCTGGACGTCGCGGAGCGCCGGGCCGTCTTCGGTGAAGCGAAGCTTCACCTTGAGCTGGCCGTGATGCGCGTCCGTCTTTTCGACGCTCGTGAGGAAGCCTTCCTTCTCGAGGATCTTGGCGATCTCGAACTTCATCCGCGAGAGCGGAAGGACGACTTCCTGCTTGCGCACCATGGCGGCGTTGCGCAGCCGGGTGAGCATGTCGGCGATGGGATCAGTCATCATAGGTTACCAGCTAGCTTTCTTGATGCCCGGGATTTCGCCGCGGTTGGCGAGCTCGCGGAAGCAGATGCGGCAGAGGTCGAAGTCGCGCATGTAGCCATGGCGGCGGCCGCAGCGCCAGCAGCGGCGGACGATGCGGGTCGTGAACTTCGGCTTCCGGTTCGATTTGGCGATTTGATTGGCTGTTGCCATAGGGGTGCGGCCTTAGCCGTGGAAGGGAAAGCCCATGAGTCTGAACAGTTCCAGGCCTTCGGCCTTGGTGGACGCCGACGAGGAGACGGTCACCTGGACGCCGTGGAGGCGTTCGATCTCGTCGGAGCGGATCTCCGGGAACGCGATGTACTCCTTGAAGCCCATGGAGAGGTTCCCCTGCTTGTCGACGAGTTTCGGCGAGATGCCGCGGAAGTCGCGGACGCGGGGCAGGGTGACGCGGATCAGCTTCTCGAGGAAGTGCCACATGCGCGCGCCGCGCAGGGTGACCTTCATGCCGATGTGCTGGCCTTCCCTGATCTTGAAGCTCGCGATCGACTTCTTGGCCAGCGTCTTGACCGGCTTCTGGCCGGTGATGCGGGTCAGCGTCGCCTCGACGGTCTCCGGGATCTTGGGGTCCTTGAGGAGGTTGGTGGACATGCCTACGTTGACCGAAACCAGCTTCAGCTTCGGAACCGACATCCGGTTCTTGTAGTTGAAGCGCTTCATCATTTCGGGAACGATCTGCTTTTCGTACGTTTCGCGCAACATAGGCTTATTCGATGGTTTCCTTGCTCTTCTTGGCCACGCGCGCCTTGCGGCCGTCCTCCATGACCTTGTAACCGACGCGGGTCGGTTTGCCGGTCTTGGGGTCGACGAGCATGACGTTGGAAGCGTCGATCGGTCCGAAGAACTCGATCTTCTGGCCCTTCTCTCCCTGCTTGCGGGTCTTGGCGTGCTTGACGGTCTTGTTGACGCCGTCGACCGCGATCCTGCCTTCCTGAGGGAAGACCTGGATGACCTTGCCGGTCTTGCCGCGGTCCTTGCCGGCCATGATCTGGACGTTGTCGCCTTTCTTGATCTTCATAGGGATGGAGATTAGACGACCTCCGGAGCCAGGGAGACGATCTTCGTGAAACCCTTGGCGCGGAGTTCGCGGGCGACGGGGCCGAAGATGCGCGTGCCCTTCGGTTCCTTGCTGGCCTTGTCGATGATGACAGCGGCGTTGTCGTCGAAACGGATGTAGGAGCCGTCCTTGCGGCGGGTCTCCTTGTGCGTGCGGGTCAGGACCGCGTGGACGACGTCGCCCTTCTTGACCATGCCGTGCGGCACGGCTTCCTTGATGGCGCAGGTGACGATGTCGCCGAGGACGGCGTAGTGCTTCTTGTAGCCGCCCAGGACACGGATGACCTGGAGCTTACGGGCGCCGGTGTTGTCGGCGACCTTCAGCATCGCTCGATGTTGAACCATATGTTTGGCGTTTTGGCGTCAGGCCTTGCCGATGACGCGCCAGCACTTGTCCTTCGAGTACGGGCGGCACTCGACGAAAGTGACCTTGTCACCCGTCTTGTACTCGTCCTTCTCGTCATGGACCTTGAAGCGCTTGGATTTGACGTACTGCTTGCCGTATTTGGCGTGCGTCTTGACGCTGTCGACTTTCACGACGATCGTCTTCTGCATCTTGTCGGATACGACGGTGCCGACCAGCGTGCGCTTTTTCGCGTTGTTGTCAGTCGTCATACGGTTAGCGGTTGGCGTTCTGGGTGAGCAGCGTCAGGATCCGGGCGATCGTCTTGCGGGTCTCCAGGATCGAGCGGACCTTGCTCTCCTGCGAGGTCGCGACGGCGAACCGGAGGGCGCGCAGGCGTTCGCGGCTCTCGCGAAGCATCTTTTCCAGCTCCCCGAGAGGCTTGTCCTTGAGTTCCTTGATCTTCATAGGGGGTGGATCAGTCGTGCTTGGTGAGGAAGCGCGAGCGGAACGGCATCTTGTAGGCCGCGAGACGCATCGCCTCGCGAGCGGACTCGAGCGGGACGCCGTCCATCTCGAACACGATGGTACCCGGGCGGACGATGGCGACGTAGTGATCGACGTTGCCCTTTCCTCCTCCCATGGGGACCTCGAGGCCCTTCATGGTGACAGGCTTGTCGGGGAAGATGCGGACCCAGATCTTGCCGCCGCGCTTGGTGTAGCGGGCCATGGCGCGCCGCGCCGCTTCGATCTGGCGGGAAGTGACCCACGCCGGAGTGACGGCCTTGAGGCCGAACTCGCCGAAGCTGAGCGAAAGCTTGGTGGTCGCCTTCTGGAGACCGGAGCTCTTCAGCTTATGCCACTTGCGGTGCTTGACTTTTTTGGGAATCAACATAGCGGTGGCTTAGGCGGTCGCCTTCTTAGGGGCGGCGGCGCGGGGAGCCGGGCGGCTTCCGGAAGCCGGACGCGGGCCGCGGCGGTCTCCGCCGGGGCGGAACGGCCGCTCGGCCGGGCCCTTGAGGGCCGGGGCGATGCCGGAAGCGTCGAAGATCTCGCCGCGGTAGATCCAGACCTTGACGCCGATGGCGCCGAAGATGGTGCGGGCGAAGTCAGCGGCGTAGTCGATGTCGGCGCGCAGGTTCTGCAGCGGGACGGAACCCCACGAGAGCATCTCGCGGCGCGAGATTTCGGCGCCGTTCAGGCGTCCGGAAACCTGCACCTTGATGCCGAGGGCGCCGGCCTTCTGGGCGCGGTCGATCGTCGTCTTCAGGATGCGGCGGAAGGGCATGCGCTTCTCGAGATCGGCGATCATGTTCTGCGCCGTGATGGCCGCCGACAGCGTCGGGTGCGAGACCTCGACGATGTTGAGCTGCATCTTGACCTTCTTGCCCGCGAAGAACTTCGCCTGGAGGCGCTTCTTCAGCTCCTCGATGCCGGCGCCGGCGCGTCCGATGACGAAACCGGGCTTGCCGGAATGCAGGGTGATGGTCACCTGGTTGTTGGCGCGGTCGATCTCGATCTTGTCGATGGCGGCCTCGCGGAGCGCGGCGCGAAGGAAGTCGCGGATCTCGACGTCCTGGCGAAGGAGGCCTTGGTAATCCTTGCGGTCGAACCACTTCGAATCCCAGCCGTAGATGGTGCCGACGCGGAAGATTTTCGGATTGACTTTGTGTCCCATATCACTTCTTCTTCGCGGCGGTTTTCTTAGCGGCGGCCTTCTTCACGGCCTTCTTCGGCTTCTCCTCGTGCGCATGGTCGTGGCCGGCGTGATCGTGGCCTTCATGGTCATGCGCTTCGGCTTTGGACGCCTTCGGCGCCTCGGCCAGCTTGGCGCCGGTCTTGGTGTCGAGGACGAGCGTGATGTGGCAGGTGCGCTTCAGGATCGGCGCGGCCGAACCCATGGCGCGCGGGCGCCAGCGCTTGAGCGTCGGGCCCTGGTTGACCAGCGCCGACTTGATGAACAGGCCGGAGCGGTCGAGGCGGAAATTGTGCTCGGCGTTGGCGATGGCCGACTCCAGGAGCTTCTTGACCGGACGGGCGGCTGCGCGCGGCATGAAGGTCAGCTGCGCCAATGCCGGCTCGACGGCCATCCCGCGGACGGCATCGACCACGAGGCGCACCTTGCGGGACGACATGCGGAGATGGCGGGTGTGGGCTTTGACTTCCATAGGAGTTTATTTCTTGGCGGGAGCGGACGCCGGAGCGGCGCCGGGACCGGCGGCCTTGGCGGCCTCGATCTCCTTGGTGAGCTTGCCGCCGTGGCGCTGGAACTTGCGGGTCGGGGCGAATTCGCCCAGACGATGGCCGACCATGTTCTCGACGACGATGACGGGCACGTGCTGCTTGCCGTTATGGACGCCGATCGTGAAGCCGATCATCTCGGGCGTGATGACGGACGGGCGCGACCAGGTCTTGATGACGGTCTTGTCGCCCGGCTTCGCCTTGGACAGCTTTTCGAGGAGCCTGGGGTCCGTGAACGGTCCCTTTTTCAGTGATCGAGACATATTACTTGCGGCGCTTCACGATGAATTTGGACGACTGCTTCTTGGGCTTGCGGGTCTTCACGCCGAGCGCGGGCTTGCCCCACGGAGTCTTCGGATGCTTGTGACCGATCGGGTTCTTGCCTTCGCCTCCTCCGTGCGGGTGATCCACCGGGTTCATGACCTTGCCGCGGACGCGCGGGCGGAAGCCCTTGTGGCGCATGCGGCCGGCCTTGCCGAGGCGGACGAGCCAGTGGTCGGGATTGGAGACCACGCCGATCGTAGCCGCGCACTCCTTCGAAACCAGGCGATACTCGCCGGAGGGCAGCTTGATCTGCGCCATCTCGCCTTCGATGGCCATGAGCTGCGCGCCGTTGCCGGCGCCGCGGACCATCTTGCCGCCGCTCCCGGCATAGAGTTCGAGGTCGTGGACCATGAGGCCGATCGGGACGTGCTTGAGCGGCATGCGGTTGCCGATCTTGTTCTCGATCTTGTCCTTGGAAGACAGGACCGTCTCCCCCACCTTGAGGTCGGCGGGGGCCAGGATGTAGCGCTTCTCGCCATCGCGGTAGTTGAGCAGGGCGAGGCGGCCGCCACGGCCCGGGTCGTATTCGATCGCGGCCACGCGGGCGGGGACGTCGTACTTATCGCGCATGAAATCGACCACGCGGATCATCCGCTTGGCGCCGCCGCCACGGTGACGGACGGTAATCTTGCCCTGGGAGTTGCGTCCGCTGATGCGGGTCTTGTGGATCAGCAACGACTTCTCGGGCTCCTTTTTGGTGACGTCTTCGAACGTGTCGACGGAAGCGCCGCGACGTCCGAAGGTGGTGGGTCGGTAGGATTTGATCGGCATACGTCGGCGATTAGGCGTTGGCGAACTGATCGATGCGATCGCCCTGCTTGAGGGTGACGATCGCCTTGCGCCAGGTGCTCCTGCGGGACATGCCCGAACGCGAGCGGACCGGCTTTCCGAAGATGCGCATGACACGGACGTCCGTCGGCGTGACGCCGTAGACGGCTTTCACGGCCTTGCGGATCTCCAGCTTGTTGGCGGTCATGGCGACCTCGAAGGCGTACTGGTTGACGCGGCCGAGGCGGGTGGTCTTCTCGGTGACGATCGGGCGGACGAGGACGCGGTATGCGGCGCCCGTCTCGCGGGGAGACGCGGCCATCGCCGCTTCCTTCTTCGGAGCCTCGGCGGCCTCGGCCTTCGGCTTGCTGGCCTTGGGCGCGGTCGACTTCTTGGCGTCCTTGGCGTCGTCTTTCTTGCGGTTGAAGATTCCCATATCAGTTGCGCTTGCCCGCCTTGGCCTTGGCGGAAGTGGAATAGGCCTTTTCGATCAGGTCGAGCGTCGCGACCGGCGCGAGCACGGTGTCGGCCTTGAGGACGTCGATCAGGTTCAGGTCGCCGGCGGTGGCCGTCCAGATGCCCTGGAGGTTGCGCGAGGCGCGGATCGCCAGCTTGTCGGCCTTCGGAAGGACCAGCAAGGTCTTGCGTCCGACCGGCAGCTTCTTCAACATTCCGGCCATGAGTTTGGTCTTGCCATCCTTCAGCTCGAAGGCGTCGAGACCGAGGAGGAAACCGTTCTGGACCTTGTCGGAGAGCGCCATGGCGAGCGCGACCTTCTTCGACTTGCGGTTGATCTTCTTGGAGTAGTTGCGGTCGGACTGCGGACCGAAGGTGATGCCTCCGCCGACCCAGATCGGGGAGCGGGAGGAACCGTGACGGGCGCGGCCGGTCCCCTTTTGCTTCCAGGGCTTCTTGCCTCCGCCGCGGACTTCACCGCGGGTCTTGGAGTGGCCGGCGGCGACGCGGGAATTGGCGTCCTGCGCTTCGGCAGCGAGGTGGACCAGGCCTTCGTTGACCTTCACGGCGAACGGCGTGGCGGCCATCTCGCGCTCGGAGACGACCTTGCCCTCCATGTTGTAGACGTTGATCTTCGGCATACGTTTATTCGGTGACGGCTGCGGCTTCCGTAGCGGGAGCCGCTTCCTGCGCGACCGGGGCCTCTTCGGCCGGAGCCTTCGCAGCGATGAACTTCATGTCTCCCTTCGGGGCGACCACGAGGAGGGTGGCGCCGCGGGCTCCCGGGACCGCGCCTTTGATGGCGATGAGTCCCTGGTCGGCCATGACTTCGACGATCTCGAGATGCTTGACCGTGACCTGGTCGCCGCCCATGCGGCCGGCCATGCGCTGGCCCGGATGCACGTGCTGGTGGCCGCCGGCGCCGATCGAACCCGGCATGCGGAGGTTGTCCTTGTGACCGTGGGTCGCGGGACCGCCGCGGAAGTGATGGCGCTTGACGACGCCCTGGAAACCCTTGCCCTTCGAGATGCCGGTGACGTCGATGACGTCTCCGGAGACGAAGGATTCGACGTCGCACACCGCGCCCAAGGCGATGCCGTCGACGGAGTCGAGGCGGAACTCGCGGAGGGTGGCCAGGTTGCCGGCTTCAGCCACGGGCTTGAGGTGCCCCACCTGCGGCTTGGCGAGGTGCTTCTTGGAACCGGTTCCGACCTGGACGGCGGTGTAGCCGTCCTTCTCGTCCGTGCGGAGCTGCGTGATGACGCAAGGCTCGACCTTCACGAGAGTGACCGGCACGACTTCGCCGGAAGGGCGGTAGCGCTGGGACATTTCGAGTTTTCGTCCGATGATGAATTTCATACGTGCTTTGTAAGGCAGAGGAACACTTTATTATGTTCGATGCCTGTCTCCGTTTCGCTTGGGATCCTCCCCCGACCCGCGCAGTAACAGAAACAAGAAGTTCCGGCGCCGATCCGTCCGGACATGTCCGGGGATATCAGCGAAGAAACTTCTTGCATCTGTCGTACGCGTGGCTTGGCGTGTTCGAGACAAGTCGAGTTGTATCGGTGTGCTCACGATCCCACGAAGGTCATCTGCAGAGGTTTTGGCGCCAGGGCCACCCGGAAATCATGCCATCTTTCTCTGCCTTCCCTTCACGGGACTGATTGTACGGACGCGGACCGTTCCTACATCTTGATTTCGACGTCGACGCCGGCCGGGAGGTTGAGGTTCATCAGCGACTCGATCGTCTTCGGGGTCGGGGTGATGTCGATCAACCGCTTGTGCACGCGCATCTCGTACTGCTCGCGGGCGTTCTTATGGACGAACGTCGAGCGGTTGACGGTGTACTTGTGCTTCTCGGTCGGCAGCGGGACGGGACCCTTGATGCTCGCGCCCGTGCGTTGGGCCATCTCGATGATGGTGCGCGTGGACTGGTCGATGACCTTATGGTCATAGGCGCGGATCTTGATCCGGACCCGGCTGGAGACTTCCTCGGTTTTGGCTTTCTTTTCCATAAAGATCTTTTCAGCAGGCGACCCCGGCCCTCATGAAAGAGGGCCGGGGTACTGCATTGTTACTTGATGATTTTGACCACGACGCCGGCACCGACGGTGCGGCCGCCTTCACGGACCGAAAAGCGCATCTTCTCCTCGAGGGCGACCGGGGAGATCAGCTTGACCTTCAGGTTCTGGGTGTCGCCAGGCATGATCATCTCGACGCCGGCCGGCAGTTCGATCTCGCCCGTCACGTCGGTCGTGCGGATGTAGAACTGGGGCTTGTAACCCTTGAAGAAGGGCTTGTGGCGTCCGCCTTCCTCCTTGGTGAGGGCGTAGATTTCGGCCTCGAACTCGGAATGCGGCTTGACGGAGCCCGGCTTGCAGAGGACCATGCCGCGCTCGATCTCTTCCTTCTTGGTGCCGCGGAGGAGCAGACCGGCGTTGTCGCCAGCCATACCCTGCTCCAGCTGCTTGTTGAACATCTCGATGCCCGTCACGACGGTCGCGCGGGTGTCGCCGAGACCGACGATTTCGACGTTCTCGTTGATGTTGATGGTGCCGCGCTCGATGCGGCCGGTGACGACCGTGCCGCGGCCTTCGATCGAGAAGACGTCTTCGACCGGCATCAGGAACGGCTTGTCGGTTTCGCGGGGCGGCTGCGGGATGTACTCGTCCAGCTTGGCCAGGAGCTCGCGGACCGGACCGGCCTTGGCGTCATCGGACGGGTTGTTGAGGGCCTCAAGCGCCGAACCGCGGATGATCGGGGTGGTGTCGCCCGGGAAGTTGTACTTCTTGAGGAGGTCGCGGACTTCCTCTTCGACCAAGTCGATCAGCTCCTTGTCCTCGACCATGTCGCACTTGTTCAGGAAGACGACGATGGAAGGGACGCCGACCTGACGGGCGAGCAAGATGTGCTCGCGGGTCTGGGGCATCGGGCCGTCGGTCGCGGACACGACCAAGATCGCGCCGTCCATCTGGGCGGCACCCGTGATCATGTTCTTGACGTAGTCGGCGTGTCCAGGGCAGTCGACGTGCGCGTAGTGGCGCGCAGCGGTCTCGTACTCGGTGTGGGCCGTGGCGATCGTGATGCCGCGAGCCTTCGACTCCGGAGCCTTGTCCAGGTCGCCGATGTTCTTGTCCTGCGCGCTGTTGCCCATGGCCTTGGAAACCGCAAGAATCGCGGCGGTCAAGGTGGTCTTGCCGTGGTCAACGTGGCCGATGGTGCCCACGTTCAAGTGAGGCTTGGAGCGATCGAACTTGTTGTCAGCCATACGGATAGTAAATAAAAAAGTTGACGTGTGTCGGAGACGAGTGTAGCAGAGGGCCGAAAAGCGGTCAAGTGGGGCTTTTTGGCTTTATTCCGCTATTCGAGCGGTTCAAGGTAGAACGGCTCTTCACCCTCTGCGCCTTCCTGGGCGGCCTCTTGCGGGACCGGGACGGAAGGTGTGGTCGGCGGGGCTGGGGGCGGGACGATCGGTTGGACTGGGGGCCTGGTCGGGGCCTTCGGCCTCTCTAAGGGCGGCGGCGCCACCGGCAGGGTCGGTTGGCTCGACGGCGCTGCCGGAGTCGGCGAGGAGGACTTCCAGAGCGGGATTTCCCGCTTGGGAGGCTTATTGTCCGGGAAGCCCGTGGAGAGGGGTAAGGCCTGCGGCGGAGCCGGGTCGTGCTTGATGGCTTCCGGCTTCCATTCGCCGACCACCAGCTTCTCGTAGTGTTCCAGCCCCATCATGACGTAGGGATGCTCCCCTGCCGGATCGGTGATGACCAGGCGGTCGCCGGTCTTCTCGATCAGGGAGAGCAGGCGTTTCATTGTCTCTTCCTTCATAGGCAAGGGAAAACGTGATAAGTGGGCCCACTGTAGCGCAATCCGCGCCGGTGTCAAGGCATGAAAAAAGGAGGCATCAGGCCTCCTTGAGCGCGGTCCAGGCCGCGTCGGTGAGCTCAGGGTCGAGCTCCCGAAGCGTGCCGTTGGCGTAAATCAGAAGAGCTTCGATGGCACGCATGTTCTCCTGCCGATTCCATCCGCGGTCCTGCAGCTTGACGCCGTTCTCGTAGATCTTCCGCGCCTCCCCCATCATCCCCTTCCTGGTGAGGTCGCGCAGATCTTCCCAGGTCGTCCCGATGGCGGACCACTGATGTTTCTGGTTCGCGCCCTCCAGGCATCTGATGATGCCATCCAGCTTCCTCAGGTGGCCGCATGCATCCCGGCAGAGGGAGGCCCGTAGACCTCTGGCATCATCCAGATACGCTCGGCACGTGAGCTCCGAAAGTTCGGCATCGTGCGTGCCGATGTCCTCGTATGGGATGGCGTGATATCCGCAATCGCGACGGATGCGATCGATCTCCGAGACGGACGGCACGCGGCGCACGCGGTGCACATCGGACCGCAGCTGAACGCGAGCCTCTCGACGCTCGCGACGACGGTCCCTGAGCCACATGCCCAGGAATATCGCCACCGAGACAAGAACCGCGATCGCGAGCACCCACACCACCAATTCCATTTGCGGATCCATTGAAGACCTCCTCTTCCCGTTCTTGGGATGCCAAGAGGATGGCAGGGCCGGGCGATGTCGTCAATACGAAAACGCCCCGCGGATGCGGGGCGTCTCCTGGGTCTTACTTCTTTCCCTTGCCTTCCAGGATGGCCATCTCGACGTTCTTCGGCACTTCTTCGTAGTGGTCGAAGGTCATCGAGTAAGAGGCACGTCCCTGGGAGATGGAGCGGAGCTGGGTGGCGTAGCCGAACATCTCGGCCAGCGGGACCGTCGCGTCGATCACCTTGATGCCGCCGCGATCGCGCATCTCGTTGACCGCGCCGCGCTTCGAGCTGATGTCGCCGATGATGTCGCCCATGGACTGTTCCGGGGTGAGCACCTCGACCTTCATCACGGGCTCGAGCAGGACCAATCCGGCCTTCTTGCAGGCATCGACGAAGGCCATCGATCCGGCGATCTTGAAGGCGATTTCCGACGAGTCGACGTCGTGGTAGGAGCCGTCGAAGACGGTCGCCTTGACGTCGAGCAGCGGGTAGCCGGCGAGGACGCCCTTGTCGCAGGTCTCGCGGACGCCCTTCTCGATCGGCTTGATGAATTCCTTCGGGATGGCGCCGCCCTTGATCTCCTCGAAGAACTCGACGCCCTTGCCGCGCTCGTTCGGCTCGACGCGCAGCCAGCAGTGGCCGTATTGGCCGCGTCCGCCGGACTGCTTGATGTACTTGCCTTCGGCATCGGCCTTGCCGCGGATGGCTTCCTTATACGCGACCTGCGGCTTGCCGACGTTGGCTTCCACCTTGAATTCGCGCTTCATGCGGTCGACGATGATGTCGAGATGCAGTTCGCCCATGCCGGCGATGATGGTCTGCAGCGTCTCCTCGTCGGAGCGCACGCGGAAGGTCGGGTCCTCTTCGGCCAGCTTCTGGAGCGCCACGCCCATCTTCTCCTGGTCGACTTTCGTCTTCGGCTCGATGGCGAGCGAGATGACCGGCTCGGGGAAGGTCATGGATTCGAGGACGACCGGGCGGTTCTCGTCGCAAAGCGTGTGGCCGGTGAAGGTCGACTTCAGGCCGACCGCCGCGGCGATGTCTCCGGCGTAGACCTGGTCCACGTCCTCGCGGTTATTGGCGTGCAGGCGGACGATGCGGCTGACGCGCTCCTTCTCTCCGGTGACGGAGTTGAGCACGTAGGAACCGGCCTTAAGCGTGCCGGAGTAGACGCGGAAGAACGCCAGCTTGCCGACGAACGGGTCGGACGCGACCTTGAAGGCCAGGGCCGTGAACGGTTCGGTGTCGCTGTACCGCACGATGACTTCCTTCTCCGGATCTTCCGGATCGTGCGCGTGGATCGGCTTGATGTCGAGCGGGTTCGGCAGGTAATCGACGACGGCGTCGAGCATCTGCTGCACGCCCTTGTTCTTGAGGGCGGAGCCGCACAAGACCGGCACGATCTTGAAGTCGATGACGGCCTGGCGCAGGACGCGCTTGAGGTCGGCCACCGGGACATCCTCCCCGGCCAGATACTTGTTGAGCAGCGCTTCGTCGTTCTCGCAGATGGCTTCCACGAGCTTCCCGCGCCATTCGGCCGCTTGGGCGGCGTATTCCTCCGGGATCTCGACGACGTCGACCTTCTGGCCGAGGTCATCGCGATAGAAATGCGCCTTGCGCTCGAGCAGGTCGATGATGCCGATGAAGTTATCCTCGGTGCCGATGGGCAGCTGGATCGGGTGGGCGTTCTTGGTGAGGCGGTCGTGGATCGACTTCAGGTCCTTGTAGAAGTCGGCCCCGGTGCGGTCGAGCTTGTTGATGAAGCACAGGCGCGGGACCTTGTAGTCGTCGGCGTAGTGCCAGTTGGTCTCGGACTGCGGTTCCACGCCGGCGACGCCGTCGAAGATGACGCAGGCGCCGTCGAGGACGCGGAGCGAGCGCTTGACCTCGACCGTGAAGTCGATGTGTCCGGGGGTGTCGATCAGGTTGATGCGGTGATCCTTCCAGAAGCAGGTCGTGGCGGCGGCGGTGATGGTGATGCCGCGCTCCTGCTCCTGCTCCATCCAGTCCATGGTGGCCGCGCCTTCGTGGACTTCGCCGATCTTGTGCTTCTTGCCGGTGTAGAAGAGCACGCGCTCGGAGACGGTGGTCTTGCCGGCGTCGATGTGGGCCATGATGCCGATGTTGCGGGTCCTCTCGAGGGAATATTCACGGGGCATAGAAGAGCGGTGAGAAGTCCTGGATTAGCGGGCGAAGTGCGCGAAGGCGCGGTTCGCCTCGGCCATGCGGTGGACGTCCATCTTCTTCTTGACCGCGTTGCCTTCGCCGGCGGCGGCCGAGACGATCTCGTTGCCGAGCTTGTCGGCCATCGAACGGCCCTTCACGGCGTTGGCGGCGTCGATGATCCAGCGGAAGCCCAGCGAGATGCGGCGCTCGCCGCGGACGGGCGTCGGGATCTGGTAGTTGGCGCCACCGACGCGGCGGCTCTTCACCTCGACCTGCGGCATGACGTTCTTGAGCGCTTCCTCGAACTGCTCGATCGGGTCCTTCTTGGTCTTCTCGGAGACGATGGCGAGCGCACCGTAGACGATCTTCTGGGCGGTCGACTTCTTGCCGTCGCGCATCACGTAGTTGACGAGCTTGGCGACGGTCTCGGAGTGGTACTTGGCGTCCGGCTTGATCAGACGCTTGGGGGCTTGCTTGCCGCGCATAGGTATTTCAGTTCAGCGTCTGATGAGTTAGGACTTGACCTTCGGGCGCTTGGCGCCGTAGATCGAGCGCGAGCGGCGGCGGTCCTGGACGCCCTGGGTGTCGTAGACGCCGCGGACGATGTGGTAGCGGACGCCCGGAAGGTCCTTCACGCGGCCGCCGCGGATCATCACGATGGAGTGCTCCTGGAGGTTGTGTCCGACGCCCGGGATGTAGGCGGTGACTTCCATGCCGTTCGAAAGGCGGACGCGGGCGATCTTACGGAGAGCCGAGTTCGGCTTCTTCGGGGTCATAGTGGTGACCTTCACGCACACGCCGCGCTTGTACGGAGCACCCTTCGGCATCTCCTTCTTGTAGCGCTTGATGGTGTTCTGCACGGTCTGGAGGGCCGGCGCCTTGGACTTGACCTTGAGCGGGCGCCTCGGACGCTTGATGAGCTGGTGGATGGTAGGCATGGATTTGATTGAGAAAACGCAACGCACGAAATCCGCAGGGATTCCGTGATCCTTATCGCTTCGGCGGCAGCTACTCCGCGTCGGCGACCATGTTCACTACATCTCTCCGTTGAAATCCGGAGGAGTAATTCGACTCCGGAAAGGTATCACTCCCCCGCCCCGACGTCAAGGAAGCGCGGGATCAAAGCCCGATCAGCCTGAACGCCAACCCGGAAATGAGGTCGATGAGCGTGCCGAAGATGAGGCCGTTCAGCAGGAACGAATCACCGATGACCAGCAGCATGAGCGCCATCGGGCCGCGCGTCTCGATCCACCAGCGGGCGCGGGCGTACTTGGGATGCTGGAGGGCGAGGAGCAGGAACTTCGAGCCGTCGAGCGGCGGGAACGGGATGAGGTTGAAGGCGAAGAGGACGACGTTCACGCCCATCAAGGCACCGAGGAACGCCCCGAGCGCACTGCCCGAAAGCGGCACTCCGGCGGCCACGAGCCCCCGGTACGTCAGGCCGGAGATCACGAAGAGAAGGAGGTTGGCCAAAGGCCCCGCCGCAGCGACGATGACCGGTCCCCACTTCTGGTTGCGGAGGTTGTAGGGGTTATACGGCACCGGTTTGGCCCAGCCGAAACCGGCCACGAGCACGAGCAGGAAGCCGATCGGGTCGATATGCGAAAGCGGATTGAGCGTGAGGCGCCCGGCCCGTTCGGCCGTGTCGTCGCCCTGCAGCTTGGCGGCGAGGCCGTGGCTGAACTCATGGAACGTCAAAGCGGCCAGGAACGCCACGATCCAAGCGACGCCTTCGATCGGATTGGAGAAAAGGGAGCCGAGCATATGAGGAAAGGATACACACTCTTGCCAAGCCTGGAAAGGCATGGTACGCTCCTCCCACGTAAAGATTTTCCCCGCATCTATGGCCCGCCGCTGTGACGCGTGCGAGCGCGGTCCCCTCTCCGGGAACACCCGCTCCCACTCCAAAATCGCGACCAAAGTCCGCCGCCTGGTGAACCTCCAGACGAAGACGGTGAACGGCGTGAAGCTCAAGCTTTGCACCCGCTGCATCCGGACCCTGGCCCCGAAAGAAAAAGCCGTCGCGTAAGCGCCGGTTTTTTCATCTCTTCTTGGCCGACAGGTGGAGGCGGTGCTGGTAGATCTCCTCGCCGCTCACGAGCGGCCACGGACCCTTGTATTCGTCGAGCGCCAGGATGTCCCAGCCGTTCCAGAGCTTGCGGAACTCTTCCGGCGTCCAGAAGCTCATGTCCGGACGGCTGGCGGCCCAGGCATGTTCCGGTCCGAAGACGCCGAGCAGGACCGCGCCGCCGGACTTGATCGAAGCCTGCACAGACAGGAGCAGGTTACGGCAGGCTTCCTTCTCGACGAACGACAGCGAGTTGATGGCGACGCCGAGCGCGTAGTACCCGGGCCGCAGCTGGAACTCGCGGAAGTCGCCTTGGATGACGTCGACCGTCAGGCCCTGGCAGCGCTCCGTCGTATATTTGACGGCCGTGTCGCTCTTGTCGATGGCATCGACCATGAAACCGTTCTTGGCCAGGTACTCCGCTTCCGCGCCGGAACCGCAGCCGAGGTCGAGCGCCACGCCGCCGTGCAATCCCAATCGCGGCAGCCAATCGGTCAGGAACCGGGCGGCCGGGCGGGTCCGGGCTTTCTGCAGCAGATCGAGGGCACGATCCATATGCAGACAGGATAGCACGTACCATGAGGGTCCGACCAAGGCTTGCCACGGGCGAGCTTTCCCTGTAGTCTATCGGCGACCCCCGTCCACGTCGGGCTGTGGCGCATCGGCAGCGCGTTCCCTTGGGGTGGGAAAGGCAGTGGGTTCAATTCCCATCAGCCCGACCATGAAAGACATCCGCTCACGGCGGATGTTTTTCTTTGGCAT
Source organism: uncultured bacterium (assembly GCA_937900255.1). Taxonomy (GTDB): domain Bacteria; phylum Patescibacteriota; class Patescibacteriia; order SG8-24; family DYFX01; genus DYFX01. Next base: position 26,433 of record CALCDZ010000004.1, on the reverse strand, counting down.
GTGCCGCTTCAACAGAGAAACGTCCGCCCGTTTGACATATGCAGCGACGCGTAGGATAGTCCATGCGTCCGTAAGCATCGTTCCCTACCGAAAAGGAGAAACATCGTGCGACCACCGTATATCGGCGTGACCGGATTCATGCAAAGGTCGGAAGTCTCTGCCGTGCTTGATGGCCTGTCGGGCCGTGGCGACCACCAGCTCATGATCGGCGTATTGGCGAGCAGCAAGACACTCTCCGGCGCACGGAACAAGTGGCCGAACCGCTATCCGCCCGTGGAGGACATCGCCGGAGTGTTCCCGCCCGATCGCCGGACGGTGAATCTCATCCATTACGCGACGGACGACCCGCCGACGCTGTCCGAGCAGCTTGAGAGGCTCATCCGCCTCGGCGGCGAATGGCTCGACGGCTTCCAGCTCAACATCCGCTGGCCGGAACCTGGGACCATCCCCGCCATGCCGAAAGGCATGCGAATCGTGCTGCAGCTCGGCCCCCAAGCGCTTAAGGACGCGAGCGGACCGGGAGACGTCGCCGCGCGGCTCGATGCGTATCGAGGGCGCATCACTGACGTCCTGGTGGACATGAGCGGCGGACTTGGCGTTCCGATCGACACGGATGCCGCTCAGGCATACGTCCAGGCGATCTGCGACCGGCATCCCCGGATCGGCATCGGCGTGGCCGGCGGACTCTCGACGGAGACCATCGACCGACTGGCGCCACTCGTCAGCCGTTTCCCCTTCCTCAGCATGGATGCCGAGGGACGGCTCCGCACGGAGGATGACGAGCTCGATAGAAGCAAGGCAAAAGCCTACGTCGCTGCCGCGACAGCCTTGTTCAAATGAAAAACGCGCCCGGGCGGAGAGGAACCTTCCCCCCCCTTCCGTCCAGGCGCGTGCTTTTTTTTCGTGAAACGACAAGGCCCCGCGGCGGAAGGCATGATTTGGCGAAGTGTCATGTGGGCTGCCGGACGGCTTGCGCCGCACGACCGGCTTGGGAGGACGGGCTTCCGAGAACCCTTTACGGGATGCCCGGAAGGCGCCTTCCCTTGCTCTTACCGCTGAAGCCCTCGGCCTGGCCGCCAAAGCGGCTAAGTCTCTCGGGCCACTCTGCCAAATGATTGTCCCAAAACATGTTCTCCCTGACGCGGGGCCGCCTTCAGCATACCGCTCTCCGACAGGACCGACAAGACAGAAAAAGAGCCGGTCCACGACAGGCTCTTTTTTCCGTTCGCGCTCACTTCTTGATGGTGGTGTTGGTGTAGGAAGGGTCGTGGCTGACCAATTCCTCGGGCTTGAACCAGACGCCGATCTCGACCTCCGCCTCTTCCGGCGAACCGGAAGCGTGGATGAGGTTGAAGACGCCGATCTGCTTCTCGTCCGCGTACTTGAAGGAAACGTGGGCGTAGTCGCCGCGGATGGTGCCCGGGGCCGCGCTCTTCGGTTCGGTCGCGCCGATCATCTTGCGGACGACTTCGACGATCTCGATGCCTTCCAGGGCGATGGCCACGATCGGGCCGGAGGTCAGCATGGAGACCATCAGTTCGCGGACCTTCTCGCCGCGGCGCTTGGCGAGGTCTTCGGTGTAGTGCTTGAGCGCCGTGTCCTTCTCGGAGACGAGCAACTTCATGCCGACGAGCTTCGCGCCGACGCGTTCGAACCGGGTGAGGATCTCTCCCACGATGCCGCGATCGAGTGCGTCGGGCTTGAGGAGGATGAGGGAGCGTTGGATCATAGTTCCGAGAGAAGAATGACGTTTGATGGCGGAAGCGTACCCGAAACGCGGCCGCTTGGCAAGACGGAGGCGGCCTTCCCTACCGCTGCGTCAGCTTCCCGCCTGAGCAGGCATATTCCCGCCCGGCACGCGCGTCAGGTCTCCGCGCGAGGAACGGACCGAACGCGAGGACGTCCGTTCCGCAGACGAACTTCCCGGCGATGCCGGAATCGGCGGCTTCGGATTTCTTCAGGAGGCGCCCGGGGGCGAAGGTGTCGGGGGCAGTGATCTCGAAACGGGCACCGCCGGAGAACTCGAGACGGTCCCCCGCTCCGACCGCGCGCGACGGGATGCCCGACGCCTGGACATCTGCGGCCAGGCGCCGCCATGGCTCGCCGACCGGCGCATACCCGGTCCACCAGATTTCCTTCACGTGATAGCGGCGGACGATCGAAAGGAAGACCGGCTCCTGCTCGGCATCGGGACGGGCGACCAGAAAGACGTCGATCTTCCGGTTCCACCAAGGCATGGCGTCGGCCAATCCTTCGAGCGCAGTCGCGTCCGGCGCGGCGTCGATCAGGATGCGACGACCATCGCGGCCGGAGATGAGCGCGGAGGCGCCCCGGGCGGGCGCGAAAAACCGCACGCGGACGTCGGACTTCGACGCCGCGCATCTTTCCGAGACGAACGGGAGGATGGCCAGCGTCAAGACGGCCGCCGAAGCGGCGAAAATGGCGCGATGCCGTTTCAAGAAGGATTCACGCATGGAGACCGAGGCGTTCGGACGCGCGGCGGCGCCAGCGGAGGACGAAGAAGAGCGCCGCCAGTTCGACACCGATCAGCACGGCGAACGCCTCCGGACCGGTCACGGCTGCCGCTGGCCAAGAAGCCATGGCGCGGATCAGGACCAACGGTAGCATGAAGAAGCCTTTGGCGAGACCGGCTACGGCCAAGGACAGCGGCAAGGAAACGAGGCTCGCGGCGAGGATGAGCGCGCCGAGGCCCATGAGCGCCGGGATGAAGGCCGCGACGGCGATGTTGGCGGGCAGGGCCACCAAGGAATACGTGCCGGACATGAGCGCGATGAGCGGCGCGGTGGCGATCGTGGCAGCCAAGGTCTGTCCGGCCCATGCCGCGACCGTCTTGGGCAGGAACCGGAAGAAGTCCGTCATCGGCGGCGCCAGCGTGACGAGGCCGAAGGAAGCCAGCACGGACAGCTGGAAGCCGCGGTCCTGCGCCAGACTTCGCGGCGAACAGGCGCCGATGCACAGCGCCGCGATGAGCAGCGCCCGGATCGGTTTGATCGGGCGCCCGAAGAGTCGCGCCGCTTCGACCGCGCCGATCATCACGGCGGCCCGAAGGACCGAACCGGGACTGCCTGTCAGCAGCACGAACGCCGCCACGCAGCCCATGGCGATGCCTACCCGCGCATGCCGTCCGAAGGGTGCCGATGCGAGCACGGCCAGCGTGACGGAGAGCACCATGCCGACGTTGTAGCCGGACACGGCGGTCAGATGGCTGGTCCCGGTGCGCCGGAAATCCGCCCGCCACTTCGACGAAAAACCCTGATCGGCACCCAAAAGCAGCCCCTCCACCCAATAGGATGCGGGCGGGTCGAACACTACGTCGGCGCGCATCACGATGATGGCACGCCAGCGGTCGAACGTGCCGTTCCCGACCGCTTTCGGCAGGCGTCCCTCGGATGATCCTCGCCAGAACAGCAGCGCCAAAATGACCCCTGCCGCGATCTCGAACGTCAACGGGCGTTTGGGAAGGTCGGAAAAGATGGGCGGAAACTTCATGGCGAGACCTTCCTAACGGAAAGCGCGAGCGGATGTCAATGAAAAAAGACCGCGAGTGCGGTCTGTCAGCTGGCGCGGAGCAAGGCGTCGACGTAAAGCCGGTTCTTCGCCGGTCGGCCGCCCTTGAGGAGATCCCGAAACCGGGGGTCGGCGAGGCCGCCCGCGATCCACTCGTAGCCGGAGAGTTCGGAAGCTTGAAGCGGCGGCATTTCCGGTCCGAAGTAGGTGAGCTCGAAGAGGAAGTAGCGCACGCCTTTCCGGAAGCGTCGATGATAGCCCGTGCCTGGATCGACATCGATGTCGGCGCATCCTAGGTACCGTTCCGGCACGCACGTCGCGCTGTCGGCACCGAGCTCCTCCAAGACCTCCCGTTTCAGCGCGTGAAGCGGCGATTCACCATCTTCGACCCCGCCCTGGACGAAGCCCCATTCGCCGGTGCGTGCGGACTGCACCAGCAGGAGCCGTCCTCTCGTATCGCGGATGAGCGCCAGGACCGTCGGGCGGTAGGAGTCCTGCAGGCATGCAAAGACCAACTCCTTGTCCGTCCGCTCGAAAGGTCGCCAGACTGGAAGTGTCTGCGTCACGGTATCCTCCAAATCAAGTGAACTGGCCTCGTTGTAGCGGGAAAAGCCCTCTTTGTCAACCCCGCCCCGAACACAAAACCGCTCCGCCGAACAGGCAGAGCGGTTCCTTATTCTCAGCTCGCCACGATGTTCACAAGACGCTTTTTCACCACGATGACCTGCTTGACGGCGCGCCCTTCGAGAGCGGCCGCGACTTTCGGGTTCTGCAGTGCCAGGCGTTCTAGTTCAGCGTCATCGGCATCGGCCGGGACGGTGATGCGATCCTTCACCTTGCCGGTCACCTGCAGGGCGATCTCGATCTCGGCGTCGACCGTCAGTGCCGGGTCATAGGCCGGCCAGGAAGAGCGCGTGATGCGGTCGGCGTGCCCAAGACGCTCCCAGGCCTCCTCGCAGAAATGCGGGGCGAAGGGCGAGAGGATCTTCAGGAACGAGCCGTAGTCGTCCTTCGAGAGCGCGGCGCCCTCCGCCTCGTTCACGAAGATCATCATGGCGCTGATGGCCGTGTTGAACTTGAAGTGTTCGATATCCTCGCCGACCTTCCTGATGGTCTTATGCAGCAGCGCGCGGACGGACGGAGCGGTATCCGTATCGCCGATCTGCAGCCTCCAGACCTTGTCGAGGAAGCGGCGCAGTCCGATGATGCCGCTCGTGCTCCAAGGCTTCACCTGCTCGAAATCGCCCATGAACATCTCGTAGAGGCGGAAGGCGTCGGCTCCATGCTCGGCGATGACGTCATCCGGATTGACGACGTTGCCGCGCGACTTGGACATCTTCTCCCCGTCTTCGCCGAGGATCAGGCCTTGGTTCTTGAGCTTCGTGAACGGCTCGTCGAACTTCACCATGCCGGCGTCATGCAGCACCTTGGTGAAGAACCGCGCATAGAGGAGATGCAGGACGGCGTGCTCAGCGCCGCCGACGTACAGGTCGACCGGGCACCAGGCGTCGATCTTGGCTCCGTCGGCGAATGCGGCCGGGTTCTTGGGGTCGGCGTAGCGCAGGAAGTACCAGGAAGAATCGACGAAGGTATCCATCGTGTCGACTTCGCGCCTGGCGGGTTTTCCGCAGACGGGGCAGGTCGCGTCGTGGAAGGACGTCGAGCGGGCGAGCGGCGACTCCCCCGTCGGACGGAAATCGACGTCGGTCGGCAGGAGGACCGGCAGCTGGGCTTCGGGCACCGGCTGTTCGCCGTGCTCGTCGCAGTAGACGATCGGGATCGGCGCGCCCCAATACCGCTGACGGGAAACGAGCCAGTCGCGCAAATGGTAGTTGACCTGGCGCTTGCCTTTGGAGGCGGTTTCGAGCGCGTCGATGATTTCCGGTTTGGCGTGGGTCGAGACCAGGCCGTCGAAACCGCCGGAGTTCACCAAGAGGCCGGCATCGGTGTAGGCCTTGGAAGGATCGTATTCAACGCCGGCGGGCGGCGCGATGACCTGCTTGATCTCGACGCCGTATTTTTTGGCGAACTCAAAGTCGCGATCGTCATGGGCGGGCACCATCATCACGGCGCCGGTGCCGTAGTTGGCGAGCGCGTAGTCGGCGATGTAGACGGGCACCTGCGCGTCCGTCAGCGGATGCGTGACGTAGGCGCCCGTGAAGACGCCCGTCTTCTCCTTTTCCAGCGCCGTGCGCTCGAGTTCGCTCTTCTTCTTGGCCGCTTCGACGTAGGCCGCGACCTCGGAGCGCGAGGCTTCGGGCGTGATCCTGTCGACCAGCGGGTGTTCGGGCGCGACCACGACCGCCGTCACGCCGAAGAGCGTGTCCGGGCGCGTCGTGAAGACCGGCAAGGAGAATTCGCCCCCGTCAGGCAGGCGTCCGCGGAACTCGATCTCGGCGCCTTCGCTGCGCCCGATCCAGTTGCGCTGCATCGCCTTGATCTTCTCGGGCCAATCGAGCCGGTCGAGGCCTTCAAGCAGGCGGTCCGCGAAATCGGTGATCTTGAAGAACCACTGAGAGAGGTTCTTCTGGACGACATCGTTCTTGCAACGCTCGCACTTGCCGTCGACGACCTGTTCGTTGGCCAGGACGGTGCGGTCGAACTCGCACCAGTTCACCGGAGCGAGGCGCTTATAAGCCAAGCCGTTCTTGTAGAGAAGCAGGAACATCCACTGCGTCCACTTGTAGTAGGCGGGCAAGCTGGTGTTGATCTCGCGGTCCCAGTCGTAGGACAGGCCGAGCAGCTTGAGCTGGCGGATGTAATTATCGACGCTCTTCTGCGTGATGTCGTGCGGATGCCCGCCGATCTTGATGGCGTAGTTCTCGGCCGGGAGACCGAAGGCGTCCCAGCCCATCGGATGCAGGACGTCGAAGCCGTCCATCCTGCGCTTGCGCGAAAGGATGTCGGTGGCGATGTACCCGATCGGATGGCCGACGTGCAGGCCGTTCGAGGACGGGTACGGGAACATGTCGAGGATGTAGGCCTTCTTTCCCGACGGATGCTCGGGGGCCGCGAAGGCACGCTCCGCTTCCCAACGGTCCTGCCACTTCCTGTCGATGCGTTTCGGGTCGAACTTTTCCATAGGTAAAAAGACGTTAACACGCCCCGCTTCGGGCCGCAACGGCGCTATTCGGTCAGTTTGAGGTAGACATAGCGGCCCAGCTCCACGATGAGCCCCAGGCCGAAGCAGGTCATGTAGACCTGCAGGAAGGCGATGAACGGCAGGAGCGGGATCTTACGGCCGAACTGGCCGAAGACGAGCAGCAGATACGCGGCTTCGCCAAGCAGAAAGCCGACAAGCGACGACCAGAAGAGGCGGCGCAGCTGCAAGCGCCCGACGACGAACGGCAGGAACGCCGCGACGGCGAAGCAGCCAGCGACGAACCGGCCTTGCCAGAACAGCTTCAGCCACCCGGAACCTGGGTCCCAATGGAGCGCAAGGGCGGACCAGAGCATCAGCTTGGCCGCGACCAGCGTCAGGCCGTATTTCCACCACGCGCCTTCCAGGAATTTCTTCTCGAGGACCAGCACCATATGGATCCATGATAGCACATGGGACGGCATCGGGAGTATTGACAGCCGCTCGCGGCTGCGTCAGGCTGGAGGCAGTTCATCACAACGACCGCAACGTCCGGAAAAGGAGCTCGCGATGCGCACCAGCACCTCACTCATCCTCGCTTTCCTGATGGGCATGCTCTGGCGCGCCGAAGCGCGCGCCGACGGCATCCAGCTCCCCTGCGACGGCGACATGGGCGTCGCCATCGGGACAGAGATCTTCACGGGCAGCACCTATAAGGACGCGCTCGGCCAGATCGGCTTCTCGCGCATCCAGCCGCTCTATCTGCGGCTGGAGACGAAACTCTTCGACAACTGCGTCGACAACGAGCCGGCAGACGGCCCGAAGAGCGCGCGCCTGACCACGGGCCGCGTCTCGCGGTCCTGGTTCGGGAGGCTGGACCTCTACGGGGACATCTCCCGCGACTTCACCCGGGTCGAGTTGGACCACGATCCGGAACCGAAAACGGACGCGGACGGCAACGTCCTCTACCAGCATGATGCTGAGGGGAAACCGATCCTGGGAGACGACGGCAATCCGCTGCCTCAGACCAAGAACGGCCTGACGAAAGCTGACCTGAAGGCCAGCGGCTATACCTGGCGCGTGGGCGGACGGCTGTCCGTCTACGACGGCCCGAGGCTCCACGTCAATGTCTTCGGACACCTTGCCCGCGGCCTCGGCGCGAACCATGCCGAAGCCAACACGATCGTCGTGCATGCGCTGAACGCGGATCTTGACGTGACAAGGCTGCAGAGCCTGGCGACGCTCTCCTACGACCTGAACGAGACGTCCGTCGGGACGACGGTCGGCGTGTCCGTCCGCCCTTCCTGGCTCTCGAACGGGCGTCTCACGCCGTTCCTCTCGCTTGGCTACGCATGGATCAGCGCGAACGTCTCGATGCGCCTCCATCCGGATCTCAATGACGCGATCACGGCGCTTGGCGCGGACCCGAAGGCCTTCACCGAGCCGAGGACGCTCGACAAGTCGTCCTTGATCGGCATCTTCGGCGGACGGTTCGACCTGAACGACCGCATATCCAACCATGCGGCGATCACGTACATCCGGACGGAGCGCACTACACTGTATCTCTTCACCGCACGAATCGAGGTGCGCTTCGATTTCCCCTGGAAGTGGTGAACGCACAAGCCCTCCCTGATATGCATCAAGGAGGGCCTTTTCTTTCCTCAAGGTTTCGGGATCGAAGCGCCGGGGTGCCCTTGGGCATCGAGGCAGAAGCCGGCCGGGTCCGGGTCGTACCCGGCCGGGCAATCGCAGGCGTCGCCATCGACCGTACCGCCGGATTTGGCGCAATTCTCTTCGTTGACGTGCGGCGTAGCGTCCTCGACGCCCTGGGCGGGCGCGGGCGGTTTCGGCGCCGCGCAGCCCGCGCCCAACATGACGAGCAGCGCCGCCAGGAAAAACGTTCGCATCGGCATGGTCAGGCGATTCCGCGTGCCTTCATCGCCTCCGAGATCTTCCGGACCGCCTCGATGAAGGCCGCTTCGCGCATAGACCCGCCGTAGCGCTTCTGGGTGGCGCGGACTTCGTTCCATGCCTTCAGCATGACGTCCTTCAACTTGGCGTTCACCGTTTCCTCGCTCCAGCTTTCGCGCGTCAGGTTCTGGATCCACTCGAAGCACGAGACGGTCACGCCGCCGGCGTTGGCCAGGACGTCGGGCGCCACCAGGATGCCGCGTTCCTCCAGGACCTCGTCGGCTTCGGGCGTCGTCGGCCCGTTGGCCAGCTCGAGCACGGCCTTGGCTTTCAGCTTGCTGGCGATCTCGCCGGTGATCTGGTTCTCCATCGCGGCCGGCACGAGCACGTCGCACTCGCATTCCAGGAGTTCCGCTTGCGTGAGCGGATGCGGCATCTCCTTGAACTTCGCGAGGTCGATGCCGTCCGCGTCATAGACGCCGCCTTTGGAATCGGAAAGCGCCACGATCGTCCAGCCGGCTTCGGCCGCGAGCTTGGCGAACCAGTGGCCGACGTTGCCGAATCCCTGCACCGCGATGCGGCGTTGATGCGTGCCGAGACCCGCCGCTTCCGCCAAGCCTTCGAGCAGCTCGAACCCGCCGCGTCCGGTGGCCGCATCGCGCCCGAGCGACCCGCCCAAGGAAAGCGGCTTGCCGGTGACGACGCCCGGCGCCGAGCGTCCGACAGCTTTCTCATACTCGTCGAGGAACCAGCCCATCTCGCGGCCCGAGGTGTTCATGTCCGGCGCGGGGACGTCCAGTTCCGGACCGACGTGCGGAGCGAGCGCCCGGGCATAGGCGCGCGTCAGGCGTTCGAGCTCGCCCACGGAGAGCGCCTTCGGATCGACCACGATGCCGCCCTTGCCGCCGCCGAGCGGCACGCCGACCACGGCCGTCTTGATCGTCATCCAGAAGGAGAGCGCCTTGACCTCATCGAGGTCGACGACCGGCGCGTAGCGGATGCCGCCCTTGTACGGTCCGCGCGCGCGGTTCCACTGCACGCGGTAGGCGGGGAACTTCTTCGTCGAACCGTCGTCCATCTTCACGTCCAACTCGAACCGGTGGATATGGTCCGGCTGCTTGAGCTTCTCGAGCAAGCCGTGATCGAGCTGCATCATCGCCGCCGCCTTGTCGAGCTGGGTCATCGCGTTTTCGAAGGCATTCATTGGGTGGGGTTATGGATGTATCCTACCCCTTCCCACGAAAAGAAAAAGCCCGCCGGTTCAGCCGGCTGGCTTATCCTCATTTTCCTTTTTTCAGGAAGCCCCGAATCCTCGATGCGTCAGGGCGCGTTCGGCTTCGAGCGCGGCCATGCAGCCGGTGGCGGCGGCGGTGATGGCTTGGCGGTAGCGGCGGTCCATGACGTCGCCGGCCACGAAGACGCCTTCGTATTTGGTGGTGACGTCGCCGGGGCCGGAGGTGACGACGTAGCCGACCTTGTCGCATTCCAGCCAAGGCTTGAGGAACGCGGTGTTCGGCACGTGGCCGATGGCGACGAAGAGGCCGTCGGTCCTGAAGTCTTCCACCGCGCCGGTCACGGCGTCCTTCAGCTTCACCCCGGTCACGCGCCCGGCTTCGACGCCGAGCACCTCGACGACCTGGGCGTTGTTCCGGATCGTGATCTTGGGATTGCTCTTGGCGCGCTCAAGCAGCGGCACCGAAGCCTTGAAGGCGTCGGTACGGTTCAGGATCGTGACCTTGTCCGCGAACTTGGTGAGGAAGGTCGCCTCTTCCATGGCAGAGTCTCCCCCGCCGACCACCACGATCTCCTTGTTCTTGAAGAAGAAGCCATCGCAGGTGGCGCAAGCCGAAACGCCCTTGCCGTAGAGCGCCTTCTCGGATTCGAGGCCGAGCCGGCGGGCCGAAGCCCCGGTCGCGATGATGACCGTCTGCGCTTCGTAGGTCTTGCCGCCGTCGGTCATGACCTTGTACGGGCGCGCGGAAAAATCGACGGACGCGACCGTCTCCTCCACGACGCGGGTACCGAACTTCTCGGCCTGGGCACGGAGCTTGAGCACGAGCTCGGGTCCCATCACGCCCTTGTCCTCCCCGGGCCAGTTCTCGACCTCGGTGGTGGTGGTCAACTGCCCGCCCGGCTGGGGGCCGGCCAAAAGCAGCGGCGCGAGGTCGGCGCGCGAGGCGTAGATGCCGGCGGTGTAGCCGGCCGGCCCGGCGCCGATGATGATGACGTTCTCCATAGGCGAAAGGCGCAGAGGCTTACGCCTTCTGCGCCGTCAGTTTCTCGATCAGCTTGTCCTTGGACTGCACGCCGACCATCTGCTCGACCACCTGGCCATCCTTGAAGATGATGACGGTCGGGATGCTCATGATGCCGTACCTGCCCGGGGTCTCCATGTTCTCGTCAGCGTCCATCTTGGCGACCTTGAAAGGCTTGCCTTCCAGCTCCGCGGCGACCTCCTCGACGATCGGCCCGAGGATCTTGCACGGACCGCACCAGGTCGCCCAGAAATCGACGAGGACCGGCACCGGGGATTTGAGGACTTCGGCTTCGAAGTTCTGGTCGTTCAGGATGACGACGGCCATAGGGATGTGGGGATTATATTAGAATCCGAGCTGTTTCTCGCGCTTTTCCTCGCTGTACACTTCCAGGATGTCGCCGAGCTGGATCTGACCCTTGCCTTCGAAGCGGATACCGCATTCGGAACCGCCGTGGACCTCGGACACCGAAGACTTGTGGCTCTGGAGGTCGGCCAGCTTCCCGCTCGCGATCGGCTCGCCGAGGCGGAAGACCTGCGCCAGCGCCCCTTTGACCACCTTGCCTTCCGTGACGACGCCGCCGACGATCTGGCCGTCCTTGCCGGACTTGAAGACGCCCTTGATCTCCAGCTTGCCGAGGTCGGTACGGATGACTTCCGCCTTGAGGTGCTTCTTGAGCTCGGCCTTCACGTCGTCGAGGAGGTCATAGATGACCTTGTACTGGTGGATGGCGACGTTCTTGTCGCGCGCCAGGCTGGCGGCGGTGGAAGTCGGGCTGACGTGGAAACCGAGGATCATGGCGCCGTTCGATTCGGCGCTCAAGATGTCCGAATCGGTGATGTTGCCGAGCCCTTTGCCGACGACCTTCACGCCGACTTCCGGATGCGCCATGCGTTCGAGCGAACCGAGGATGGCTTCGAGCGAACCGAGCACGTCGGCGCGGACGATGACGTTGGTCCAGTTCTTCTCGGACCCGCCTTCCTCCGAAGAGGATGAAGCCGAGCCGGACGAGACGGTCGGTTGCGTGGTGCTCTGCGCGTGCTTGACGGCCTTCCAATCCTTCAGGTCATCGACGCGTTCCGGCACCTCGAGGACGTCTCCCATGGTCGGCGCGAGCTTGAACCCGAGGATCTTGACGGGCGTCCCGGGCAGTGCTTCGTCCACGGTCTCGCCCATGAAATCCTTCATGGCCCTCACGCGCCCGTAGTTCACGCCGCCGATGCCGGCGACGTCGTTCTTTCGGAGCGTTCCCCCTTGGATCAGCACCGTGGCGACCGGGCCTTCGCCCTTGTCCACGTGCGATTCGATGATCGTGCCGATGGCGCGGCGCGAAGGATTGGCGCGGATCTTATCCTTTTCAAGGTCGGCGACCAGCAGGAGGGTCTCAAGAAGGACGTCGAGGCCCTGCTTGGATTTCGCGGAAATCGGGACCATCACGGTCTTGCCGCCCCAGTCCTCCGGCACCATACCGAGGTCCGAAAGCTGGCGTTTGACCTGATCCGGATCGGCGTCGGCCTTGTCCATCTTGTTGATGGCCACCACGTACGGCAGCTTGGCCGCTTCGATGATGCGGACGACTTCGACCGTCTGCGGCTGGACGCCGTCGTCGGCCGCGACCACGAGGACGGCGATGTCCGCCACGCGGGCGCCGCGCGAACGCATCATGGTGAAGGCTTCATGGCCCGGCGTGTCGATGAAGGTGATCTTGCGGCCGTTCTTTTCGGCCTGGTAGGCGCCGATGTGCTGGGTGATGCCGCCGGACTCGTCCTTGGCGACGGCGGTGGTGCGGATGGCGTCAAGAAGCGTCGTCTTGCCGTGGTCGACGTGGCCCATGACGACCACGACCGGCGGGCGGGGCTCAAGCGCGGCATCATCTTCCTTGAGGACGGCTTCCTTGAGCGTCTCGAGCGCGCTCGAGACCTTCTCTTCCTTTTGGGATTCGGATTCCTTGACCGCCTGGTAACCCAAATCCTCTGCCGTGATGGCGGCGGTGTCGAAGTCGATGCGCTCGTTGATGGAGGCTAGGATGCCGCCCTTCATCAGTTCGCGGATGACGTCGGTGACGGGACGCTGGAGCCTGTCGGCCAGGTCGCGGACGGTGATGGACGGCGGGAGCGAGATCTTGCGGTCCGGCGTGACTTCGCCGGCGGCGATCTTCTTGCGCAGGTCCATCTTGGCCTTCTCGTCGGAGAGCTGCTTCTGGCGCCAGGCGTATTCCTGCCAGCGGCGGATGATGCGTTCGGCTTCGCGCTGGTCGACCTTGATGGCCTTCCGGCCGATATCGAAACCAAGCACGGGCAGTTTCGTGCGGAGTTCGGCGGGGGTGACGCGCAGGCGGCGCGCGAGTTCGGTGATGTTCATGTACAGCGGAGCGTACCCGCTTCATCCGGCTTTGTCAATGAAAAGCCCGCACCGGAGGGGTGCGGGTCAGGGGGCGGTTTCCATGTCTTCCAACGACTTGAGCGCGGCGCCGACCACCCTACGATCGGCAGTGGCGCTCTCGATGGCCTCCCTGTCGCGCCGAAGCTGCGCAAGGAGGTCCGTCGGCATCAGGCAATAACCGGGCGGGAGATGCAGCCAGTCCAAGGCAGGGAGGTCGGGCTGGTCATCGCCGAAAGGATCCATCTGCTTGAGCTCCGCATCGCAGAGGGACCGATCTTGGCCTGCCATGCGTTTTACGCGCGCGTCGATGAGCTGCCGCTGGATCTGAAAGAGCCGTCCGATGTTGACCAAGAGCAGCTGGGCCATGAGGGCGGCGGCTTCGATTTCCCTGTCCGTGCTGCCGGACGATCCGGCCGCGAGGTTGATGGCGGAAACGCGCGCATTGTAGCCGGCGACCAGTCCGCCGAAGCGCCAACAAGCGACGCACCAAGGGTCCCGCATCTTCGGGAGGCCGGAGAGAGCCTTGACGTCATCCGTTCCGCCATCGGTGAGCAGGTGCCGCTTCGGTACCGGCATGGATGCGCTCCGGATGCGACGTAAGCCGCGAAAGCGCGGCACGAGCACGATCGCCACTCCGAGCCACGCGAGCGGGTGGAAAAGCGTGGCCAGGACCGCCGAGACCGTCGCGGGAAGCAGGCCATACGTGGCGGTACGGATCGCATGGCTCCAGATGGCGGGAATCAACGGACCCCGTTCCCGGACCAGATCGATAAAACGTCGATACTCCTCGGCCAGCACGGGATCGAGAGCGAATTCGACCAGCTGCCCGCCAGGAGCCCCGTTCGGTTTCCACCTCTCGCGTCTTCGAGAATCCTTGAAACCTTCCACGTCCAGCCACCAGTTGGGTGGAGGGTTCGGCCCGGCGGGCGGCTTGGCGGCCGGCTCCGCACTGGCTTTCCCATGAGGAGGCCTATCGGGATCGTTTCCTGACATGGAGCACCTCTTTCTGTTGTGGAATGTGCGCAGATAAGGCTACACTCAACCTACCATGAAAAGCGTTCCTGTCAATCCTGGCGGGCCGAACGGTTTCCTCCTGGTCGACAAGCCCTCGGGACCCACCTCCCACGACGTCGTCGATATGACGCGGCGGGCTTTGCGTACACGCAAAGTCGGCCATGCCGGCACGCTCGACCCGTTCGCCTCGGGACTCCTCCTCATCGCCGTCGGGCGGATGACCAAGGAGATCTCGAAGTTCGTCGGGCTCGACAAGGAGTACCTGGCGAAGCTGAAGCTCGGCGCGAAGAGCGACACGATGGACCGGACCGGCAAGATCGAACAAAAAGAATGCGCGGCCGTTTCTGAAGAGGCGTTCGCGGCCGTCTTGGAGCGTTTCCGCGGCGAGATCGACCAGCTGCCGCCCATGTATTCGGCCAAGAAAATCGGCGGACGGAAGCTCTACGAACTGGCGCGTGAAGGAAAGGAGATCGAGCGCAAGCCGGTACGCGTGACGATCCATACACTGGAGCTCCTTTCCTATTCCTGGCCGTATGCCGAGCTCCGCGTGCGGGTCTCGAGCGGCACCTACATCCGCGCCCTGGCCGACGACATCGGCACGGCCTTGGGATGCGGGGCGTATCTGGAAGAACTGCGACGGACGAAGATCGGAGCTTTCGACGTCAAAGACGCGGCCGACCCGAAATCCATCACGACGGAAAGGCTGTTCATCCCGTGACGTTAAAAAAGACCCTCCTTATTCAAGGAAGGTCGTGACGATCATCAGCCGCCGCAAGGCCCATGGTGTGACCCAGGCGGAAAGCCGTCAGGCGGACTTCGCGCGTCATCTCTGGCGCGTCAGAGGGCGGGCCGGAGGTCTCCATGAACAAGCGGACGAGTTCGACCTCGCGCCGGCGGAGCACGCCCATGACCGGCGAGGCTGACTCCCATGAGAGGCCTGCCGATGAACGGCTGAAGCATCCACTCCTGTCATGATCGAGGAGGTACGCACCGCGGTCCAGATCCTTCGTGGCCTTGAGCGGCTGGCGATCCACGTAGAAGACGCGGCCCGGATGGGCCACTTCCAGCCCTGCTTGGAAGGCTGCGATAGTCTCTGGTGGGACCTCATGGAAGTCGTAGATGCGCTTCCAGAGCTTGCGAGCCAAGATTTGCCTGGTGATGGCCGCGATGCGTTCGTTGCCGGGGAAGCCGGGACGCAAGCGTCCGGACAGCAGCCCCAGGAAGCTCTCGTCGCTCAGGCTGCCGAAGTCTTCAAGGAAGGCCGCAAGGTCGTCGGTACGGACGAGAGGAGCGATCTGGGCGCGCTCGACTTCGCGCTTGATGGCATGGAGCATGAGTTCGATCGCGCGCAGGGTCTTGTGGTGGTAGATCTGCACGTACATCTCGAAGCGCGCGAACACGAAATTCTCGATGGCGCGCAGTCCGCTCTTCCGCCAGCCGAGCCGGTAGGACGGACATCCGACCTCCAAGCTCCGGACGCACAGGATGGACTTGAGCACCCGATCGGGCTCGTAAAGCCCGTATGAGACGCCGGTCCGTTCGCTGTCGCGCAAGAGGTAATCCATGCGGTCGGCGTCGATCGGCGCCGAGGAGATCATGTCGTGCAGGAGCGGGATCCAGGGCCGAAGTGATGATGGAGCCGCCTCGACGACGCCCAGCAGGACCGCAGCGACGGCACCGGATACCCAGGGCTCGCCTCCCAGGCCATGCCAGATGACCGCGAACATCAGGCAAGAGACCGCCTCATGCGTGACGCGACCGGTCTTGCTCTTCAACAGCTCGGCGCGACAAGGTTCGAGCGGAGCCAAGCGGGGGTCGTCGAGGAAGCCGGCGATGCCGATTGTCTCCGGCGCGAAGGCTTCGAAGACGTGCGACAGCGGGCCGTGGCCCAGGTCATGCACGAGCGCGCTCAGCCGCAAGAGCCGGCGGAGACTGTCGCGTTCGACATCGGGGACCTCATGGAAACGGATCGCCTGCCCCGGACCGGCGGACCCGACGGCATACAGCTTATCTGAAACCGCCTCGGAAGCCATTTCCAGGGCGTCGAACATCCGGTCTGCCATCAGGACGACGCCGATGCTGTGTTCGAACCGCGTGTGCGTGGCGCTCGGGCAGATGAGCTTGAGCAGCCCCGTCTGGCAGATCGAGCGCAGCCGCTGGAAGAGCGGGTGGTCGATGATGGCCATTTCCTCGTCCGTCAGGCGGATGAGGCCGTGCACGCTGTCGTGGATGTTCCTGCGCAATGCGAGTCCGGACATGAGATGCCTCCTGCCGCTTGTCGTGGAATGTACGGGTGATAGGACATGCCCAACCTATCATGAAAAACGCCCCTGTCAATCCCGTTGTTCACCCATTGACAAATCAGCCGGAATCGGCTAAAGTCCGGCCGACCGAATCCAGGAGGGAACATGAACGAGCAGGAAAGGCTTCAGCGGGCGCGCGAAGCCGCAGATGATCTGGTTTCCAAGTGCGAGGCAGCGATTGCGCTTGCACGTGCCAACGAATCCAGAAACGCGCAGGTCCTCATCTCCGCCGGTAACGTTCCATATGTCCACGACGCGGTTCGGGAGATGGTGGAACAGTTCGCCACCACCCACCTGAAGATGAATGGGATCCGGGCGACAATCGAGATGATCAAGAGCGAGAACGATCTGAGCGAAGGCACCGACCGGCGCGTCTACCACAAACACGCGCGCTGGCTGGAGATCACGTTCTAGCGATCGCCGCCCGCCGCCTCAGGACCCCGTCCCAACGGACGGGGCTTTTATTTTCGGCGGGCTTGATTTCCGATCGTCGACGTGCTGAGATACCCGTCGGACCGTCGAAAGGAGCTGCGATGATCAGTGATAGCGAACCGAAGATCGGCCTGAGGCTGTTTGCCTTGGCATCCGCCGCGCGCCGGGAACGGATCGAACAAGCACGTTACCTGTGGGCCTTCTTCCGAGAAGCGTTTGATCGCCACAAAAAGGCGGAACCGGACGAATTGAGGCTTGGTCTCTACATGGCCATCGCCGACAGCATCATCACCGCCGTCGTCATCGGCGCGCACTCGGCGCAGTATGACCTGCTGAAAAGAGAGGTGGAGCCATGGAACGACCGCCGCATCCACAAGGAACTGCTGAACATCCTCGTGGACTGTGAAACCGTCTGCCGCATGCTCTTTCGCGACGGATTCCGGGTCGCGTACGGCGTCAATGTGGAACACTGCTACATGACGCGGATGGAGAGGGGCGGCGTCTTCTCCATCAAGGCTGAGGCCACGCGGATCCGGTTCGAAATCGCGCTCAGCGAAGGCCCGTTCTCCATCACGGATGGGTCGGGATTCCAGGCACCGCCCGCTCCCTCGACCTGATCTTCCATACTTCTGCCTCAGCATCGACGTAGACCCGTTCAAAGGACGGGTCCTTTTTTATCAACGGAAGCAAGGGTTCCCTCTCGCGTTTCAGGAGGACGTACTCGGAACCGAAATCCTTTTCGATCGACGCGGCCAAGCCGGCACGGCGGCGGCCTTCGCCGATGTCGCGCCACTCCCAGTACTTCGCGAGGTCGCGGTCGGAGAGGAAGCGCGGATCGAGCCCGGCGATGTAGCGCTGCGCGTCATCCCTATAAAGGAGGTATGGCGTGTCGTCCCAGGCGGTCTGGAAGACGATCGCGTCGGTCGGCAGGTGCGCGCGCATCCAAGCTCCGGCGGCCGCAAAACGTGTCCAGGGCGTGCGTTCCGCATAGATCCGCTGTACGAAAAGCGATTCATGGAAGCCGAATGCGAGGAGTCCGACCGCGAGCACGGAAGCAAGCGCCGTCCGGAACCGCCCCATCCATGAAGTCGCGCGCGCCAAGACGGCAGGGATGTCGACGGCGGAAGACGCCGTGTCCCAAAGCAAGGCGGAGACGCACAGGAAAAGCGGCAGGAAGTATTCCTTGTGCCGCGCCTGTCGCAGCGTCATGAGCAGGAACACGGCCGCCAAGATCGAAAAGAAGAGGATGTCGCGGCGGCGTGAAGGCGCGATCGCTTCCGGACGCATCATCCTTTCCCGCAGGACGGCGAAAGCCGCGAGCGCGGCCAAACAGAGCAGGGGCAGGAAGACCGCGAGATTTTCCCGCACCAGCTCGCCCAGCTCGACCGGATACCATTCCTGTCCTACCGACACGCCCGCGCCATGACGACCCACGATCGCCACCTGGACGATCTGCTCCCAGTAGAAGGAGAGATTCTGCGGGAAGAATGGGTTGATGACGAGACCGCATGCCAGGCCGAGAAAGACCGGGGGCAGGAACTTCGCCGAACGGCGCACGAGCGCGTCGGAAAGCGCCACGATGCCAAGGATCGGCCAACCGGCGTGGAGCCAGACGTATCCGAAGGCGACGGCGAAGAGCGCAGCGCGTCTCTCTTTCTTCAAGGCGATCAGGAACAGGCAGAGGGTCATGAGAGCCGGCGCGGATGCCTTGGTGAGCAGCAGGCGGAAGACGAAACCCGGCGCGAAGAGGAGCGGCAGCGCCCAGAGATACGCCCGGCGCACCTCCAAAGTCTCCAACAGCCGGATGAACGCGAAGACGGCCGCCGCGGCGAACAGCACGGTCGCGACCTTGAGCCCGAAAAAATCCCCGAAGGCCGCGATGAACGGCGCAAGGGCGAGATGATACAGGAAGTGCTGATCGGCGAAATGGGCGGCGAGCGTCGTGAACGGCAGCCAAGGGAAGTCGCGGGTGATGCCAGTCGAAAGGAGGCGTTTGGCCATCCAGAGGTGATAGTAGGCGTCCGCATCGCCGAACGTCGCCGACGCTGAAATCAGGCCGAAGAAGACGGCACAAAAGATGAGAGTGGCGATGATCCAAGACCGACGCATGCCGACAGTATACACGCCCTTGCCAGTTCTCCTTCCGCCTGGTATGGTCCAAGCAGATCACTCATTATCTGCCTGATCGTTCCCGTGCCGGCTGAGTACGAAAGTTGCGCCCTCTCCCCTATGCGATTTGTGCCCGGAAATAAGGCTGAACCGAAAGAATCCGCGCGCGCTCCGAGGAAAGCCTAAGGCTTTCCGGCTTTTCGTCACTCGAACCATCCGGCGCAGGCGACGGGTCATCACCCTATGTCCGCCACCTTTTTCCTGTTCGCCTTGCTGACCCTGATCGTCGGCCTGGCGGCGGGGTACCTCATACAGACGAAGCTCTTCGCCATCAAGATCACGTCAGCCGAAGCCAAAGCCGCCGCGATGCTCGCTCAGGCGAAAGCCGAAGCACAGGACATCGAACTCCAAGCCAAGAAGAAGGCGGTCCAGACCCTCGACGAGGTCAAGCGCGACGAGACCGAGCGCCGCAAGGAGCTGAGCGCCTTCCAGCAGCGCCTCGAGAAACGGGAATCCCTCTTCGACAAGCAGCTGCTCGACCTCCAGGAAAAGACCCGGAAGGTGGATGACCAGTCCAAGGGGCTGGAGGCCGCCAAAGCCGACCTGGAGCGGATCAAGCAATCCGTCCATGACCGGCTCGAGAAGGTCGCCGAACTGCCGCGCGAAGCTGCGAGGGAACAGCTCCTCAAGGCCGTCGAGGACGAGGCGCAGGACGAGATCCTCTCCCGCATCCGCAAGATCGAGCGCACCGGTTCGGAAGAATACGAGGTCAAGGCCCGCAACATCCTCTCCACCGTCATCTCGCGGGTGGCCTCTTCGCACTGCGCGGAGACGACCACGACCCAGGTCCAGCTCCCGAGCGACGACATGAAAGGCCGCATCATCGGCAAGGAAGGCCGCAACATCAAATCGCTCGAACAGCTCACCGGTACCGAAATTATCGTCGACGACACCCCCAACGCCATCACCATCTCGGGCTTCTCCCCCATCCGCCGGCAGGTCGCCCGTCTCGCCCTCGAGAACCTCATCAAGGACGGCCGCATCCAGCCGACCAAGATCGAGGAAGCCATCGAGGAAGCCAAGCGCACGCTGGCGCTCGACATCAAGAAGGCCGGTGAAGACGCCATGATCGAGTGCGGCATCCCGCTCGGTTCGGTCGACCCGAAGCTGATTTCGATCCTCGGACGCCTGAAGTACCGCACCTCCTACGGGCAGAACGTGCTGCGCCACTCCATCGAAGTCGCGCTCATCGGCAACTTCCTGGCCAAGGAAGTCGGTGCCGACGCGGCAGTCCTCCTGAAAGGCGGCCTCTTCCACGACGTCGGCAAGGCCGTCGACCACGACGTCCCGGGCGCGCACCCGGAGATCGGCTACAACATCATGAAGAAGTTCGGCTTCCCGGAAGACATCGCATACCACTCCCTCTCCCACCACGAGGACCGGCCGCGCAACATCGAAGGCTACCTCTGCAAGGCTGCCGATGCCATCTCCGGCTCGCGCCCCGGCGCCCGCAAGGACACTCTCGAAAACTACGTCCGCCGCCTCGAAGACCTCGAGAAGGTCGCATCGTCCTTCGAGGCCGTCGATCATGCCTACGCCATCCAGGCCGGCCGCGAGATCCGCGTGTTCGTCTCGCCCCAGCGCGTCGACGATCTCGGCGCCTGGCAGCTCGCCAAGGACATCGCCAAGAAGTGCGAGCAGGAACTCCAATACCCTGGAGAGATCAAGATCAACGTCATCCGCGAGATGCGCGCCATCGAGTACGCGCGCTGAAGCGTATGCTGTCCGTCCTCATCTTCGGAGACGTCGTCGGCAAGATCGGGCGGGAGGCGCTCAAGCGGGCGCTTCCCGCGCTCAAGGCCGAACACGCGCCAGACCTCGTCATCGTGAACGGCGAGAACCTGGCGCACGGCAAAGGCCTGAATCGGGCGATCGTCGCCGACCTGAAAGCCTCCGGCGTGGACTTCTTCACCTCCGGAAACCATATCTTCCATAATCCGAAAGGTCCTCACGAAGTCTGGGCCGACCCGGAACTGAAAGATGTCCTGATCCGCCCCGCCAATTTTCCGGATGGCACCCCTGGAGAGGGAGAAAAAACGCTAACCCTTGGCAAAAAAAGGGTTTTAGTGGTAAACTTGATCTGTCAGGTCTTCATGGGAGAGCCGTACGGAAACCCGTTCGCGGCCATGGAAGAAATCCTGAAAAGGCATGCGGGCGAGCGGCTCGATGCCGTGCTCGTCGACCTCCACGGGGAAGCGACCTCGGAGCGCATCGCCTTCGGCCTGCACTTCGACGGACGCGTCAGCTCCGTGACCGGCACGCACACGCACGTGCCGACGGCCGACGCCCGCGTCCTGCCGAACGGCACGGCCTACCTGACCGACATCGGCATGACCGGAGCGCGCCACTCGGTGCTGGGCGTGGCGCCGGAAGGCCCCATCAGCCGGTTCGTCGAGGGCGATGCCAAGCCGTTCGAGATCCCTGAGTCGGGGCCGGTCGACCTGAACGCCGCGCTCATCGCGATCGGCGACGACGGCAAAGCCGTGAAGATCGAGCTCATCCAAAAAATCATCGCGTAAAAACGTCAAAAACATGAACAAAGCCGAATTGGCCGTGAAGCTTTCAGAGAAGATCGGCCTGCCGAAGAAGCGCTGCGAGGAAATCATCGAGATGACGACCGACCTGATCATCGAGGAGCTCAAGAACGGGGGCGAGGTCACGATCGCGGGATTCGGCGCCTTCTCGGCCCGTACCCGCGCCAGCCGCATGGGCGTGAACCCGCAGAAGCCCACCGAGAAGATCACCATCCCAGAAGTCCGCGTGCCGAAATTCAAGGCCGGGAAGACGCTGAAGGATTCGTTAAAGGGAAAGGCCTGAAGAAAAACCCCGTCTCCATGAGACGGGGTTTTCGTTCGGACGCTTCAGGCATTCAGCCACTCTCCGATGCGCGCCTTGAGGCTGTCGAGCGTCACGCTTTCGGCTTCGTCCTTGGCGCGCTCCTTCCATTCCACGCCGCCGGCAGCCAGGGATTTCTCCGAGATGACGAGGCGCAGCGGGATGCCGATCAGGTCGGCATCGGCGAACTTCTCGCCGGCGCCCTTGTCGCGGTCGTCGATAAGCGTCTCGACGCCCTGCGACGCGAGCTCCTTCTCCAGTTCGGCGACGGCCGTGTCGATGCGGGATTGCGCCGCCTCGTCCTTGGACTTGAGCGGCACGATCTCCACCTGGAACGGGGCGACGCTCTTGGGCCAGACGATGCCCTTGCCGTCATGATGCGCCTCGACGATGGCGCCCACGAGGCGCGAGGTACCGATGCCGTAGCAGCCCATGAGAACGCGCTCGTGCTTGCCTTCCTCGTTCATGAAATCGAACCCGAAGGCATCGGAATATTTGGTGCCGAGGTCGAAGATGTTGCCGACCTCGATGCCCTTGACCTTCAGGAGTTTGCCGTCGCCGTTCGGGCAACGGTCCCCTTCCTTCAGGGTGGCGATCTCGACGTTCTGACCGAACGAACAGGCCTCGCAGGCGAGGATCGTATCCTCCCCGGATTCCGTCAGCGCCTGGAACTCATGCGAGACCTTGCTCGTGAAGATGCCGCCAGAGGCCTGGACGACTTTCACATCGAGCCCGCAGCGGGCGAAGGCCTTCACGTAGGCGCTCAGTGCCTTGGCGTAGAACGCTTCCAGATCGGCTTGATTCGTATGGAAGCTGTACATGTCCTTCATGCGGAACTCGCGGCCGCGCAGGACGCCGGACTTGGCGCGCAGCTCATCGCGGAACTTGGTGTTGATCTGGTAGACCGCGAACGGCATCTCCTTGTAGGAGCGCGTGAATTTCTGCGCGAGCGGCGTCACGACCTCCTCATGCGTGCAGCCGAGCGCGTATTCCTTCTCCGTCTGCGACCTGAGCTTGAAAAGCACGTCGACGCCCTCCCAGCGCTTGGTGGCCAGCCAGTATTCCTTGGGCTGAAGCGAGGGCATGAAGATCTCCTGCGCGCCGAGCGCATTCATCTCCTCGCGGACGATCTGTTCCACCTTGCGGA
Source organism: uncultured bacterium (assembly GCA_937900255.1). Classification (GTDB taxonomy): domain Bacteria; phylum Patescibacteriota; class Patescibacteriia; order SG8-24; family DYFX01; genus DYFX01. The sequence goes on along the minus strand of CALCDZ010000004.1, from coordinate 3,378 downwards.
GGACGGAGAGGCCGAGCGGCAGCCACGAATAGACGCCAGCCATGACATGCTCGACGAAACCGCCTTGCTCAAGCAAGCGGGCATTAGGAGAATCCGCGTCCGAAGGCGCGTTCTTGGTGGTCTTTCCGAAAAGTTGGGAATAGCGCATATCGTGGCCAGCTTAGCGGGGCGGAGCGCGAAGGTCAAGAACAAAAAACCGCGGCTGGCCGCGGTGACGTGGACGGAAGCTATCGCCTTTTGATGACGAACTCTCCGGAGGCCGTCAAGGCCTCACCGGAGGCGATGGGGTCCGCGATGACGGTAGGCAGAATCTTCGCATCCAACGCCAACGGACGTTCGACGATGGAAGTCTTCCGCCGGAGGCGAAGCGTCTTACCGGTCTGGACGGGCACCCCGAGGTCCGGGACGGGCCGCTGCGACCTGAACGCCATACGGACCGCTTCCAGGCCGCCGACGAACATGGCAGCAGCGAGAAAAAGGCAGTATGAAGGGTTGAGGGAGCGTAAAAGATCCACGGTCAGGACTCCCTATCCTTCGGGCCGGATTGGATGAACACGGGCTCGCCGGTGGCGAAGACCTCGCCGACGACACTGTTGCCGCTCGCGAAAAGCGGCTTGAACCCCTGAGACGTCCAATGCCCGGAGAAGAACCCGCCGGACGGGCAGCAGTCCCATCTCATGCAGCCGACGTACTGGCCATCGACCAACGTCGACGGATACCTGCCGAGACCATCGCCGCTGCTGTAGAGCGCGACCGGATCGTCGTCGCGGATGATCAGTCCGCAGGCGGCACAGCGGATGGAACCCTCCATCACGAACTTCAACAGACAATCGCCGCAGTACGGCTTGTCTTTGAAGTAGGCGTCGTTGAATCGCTGGCGCTCGCCGTAGAGTTCCAGATCGAAACGATCGGCATCCTCATGACCGCAGGCGTAGACCTGGCGGCCTTCGGACCGGTCGATCACCTCGACGCGGTCCGTGGCCTTAGGCAGGCTTTGAAGCCCCCCATCAAGGGAAGGCTTCCGAAGCGCAGGCCAGACGGCGAACCGAAACGCGAGAGCGGCGATAATCAAGAATCCTACCGATAAAATGAGCCACATGCTTGCTCCTTTCCTGGACTGAGGCGTTTATACCCCTATGCAGGCACCGATGTCAATGGACGCCGGCAGCAAAAAACGGCGCTCCGGGTTCGGAGCGCCGTTTTCTCACTTGCTGGACGCGCGTTTCCGGGCGTTGGAGTCAAGCAAGGTCTTGCGGATGCGGATGGATTTCGGGGTGACTTCCACGAGCTCGTCGTCGCCGACGTACTCGATGGCGTCCTCGAGGCCCATGACATGCGCCACGTCGAGCGCTTCGGCCACGCCGTCGCCCTTGGAACGCATGTTGGAGAGCTGCTTGAGCTTGCAGACGTTGACCTCCAGGTCTTCCGGCTTGGCGGTCTCGCCGACGACCTGTCCGGCATAGACGTCGACGGCCGGGCCGAGGAAGAGCTGCCCGCGCTCCTGGGCGCCGAGCAGGCCGTAGTTGGTGGTGGTGCCGGTCTCGAAAGCGATGAGCGACCCGTGCGGGCGGCCCTCGAACTCGCCGCGGTAGTCCTCATAGCCCATGAGCAGGCTGTTCATGAGGCCGAGGCCGCGCGTGTCGGTCATGAACTCGTTGCGGTAACCGATCAGACCGCGCGTCGGGATGACGAACTCCAGGAAGGCGGTCGGCCCTTCGACCTTCATGTCTTTCATCTCGCCGCGGCGGAGTCCCAGCTTCTGGATGACGGCGCCGGCCAGCTGTTCCGGGCACTCGATGGAAAGCAGCTCGATCGGTTCGAGCTTCTTGCCGCCTTCCTCCTTGAAGATGACCTGAGGGCGGGAGACTTCCATCTCGTAACCCTCGCGGCGCATCTTCTCGATCAGGATGGCCAGGTGCAGTTCGCCGCGGCCGGAGGCGATCCAGCGGCTTTCGACGTCGGTCGAGGCGATCTTCAAGGCGACGTCGGTCTCAAGCTCGCGGTCGAGCCGCTCCTTGATCTGGCGGGAGGTGGTGAACTGGCCTTCCTTGCCGGCGAAGGGGCTGGTGTTGATGCCGAACGTCATCTTGACGGTCGGCTCCTCGATGTCGATCGTGGGGAGCGGGCGCGGATCGTTGATGTCCGTGATGGTCTCTCCGATCGAGACGCCGTCGATGCCGGAGACGGCGCAGATATCACCGGCCTCGCACGACTCGATGTCGACGCGGTTCATGCCGGCATACCCCATGATGCTCACGATACGCGTCTTCTTGCGCGCGCCGTCGCGGGCGATGTGCAGCACGTCCATGTTCTTCTTGAGGGTGCCGGAATACAGGCGGCCGATGGCGATCTTGCCCTTGAAGTTGTCGTAGGCGAGGGAGATCGTCAGGAACTGAAGCGGAGCCGTCGGGTCGACGGTCGGCGCGGGGATGGTCTCCATGATCTTCTCGAAAAGCGGCTCGACGTCCTTCATGTCTTCGAGTTTTTCCGTCAGCCCCGCCTTGCCCTGCACGCCGGAGGCGTAGACGATCGGGAAATCCAGCTGGCGGTCGGAGGCGCCGAGCTCGACGAACAGGTCGAAAGCCTTGTTGAGGGCCCATTCCGGACGGGCGCCCGGCTTGTCGATCTTGTTGATGACCAGGATGGCCTTGTGACCGGCCTGGATGGCCTTGCGGAGCACGAACTTGGTCTGCGGCATCGGCCCTTCCTTAGCGTCCACGACCAAAAGCACGCCGTCGACCATGCGCATGATGCGCTCCACTTCCCCGCCGAAGTCGGCGTGTCCGGGGGTGTCGATGATGTTGATCTTGGCGTCCTTGTAGTTGACCGAGGCGTTCTTGGAGAAGATGGTGATCCCGCGTTCCCGTTCGAGATCGTTGGAATCCATGAGCAGCTCCTGCTGCGCATCAGCCTTCAGCTTGAAGTTGGCGCTCTGCTTCAACAAGGCGTCCACCAGCGTAGTCTTGCCGTGGTCGACGTGGGCGATGATGGCGATGTTGCGGATATTCATGCTGCGGAATCAAGGGAAAATGAAAATCCGACAAGGGCGGATTCTCGACGCCTCAGGATAGCTTTTTCCCCAAGATTTGTCAACAAAAGAAAAGACCCCACCGGACAGTGGGGTCTTTTCTGGTGCGTCGGCTGGGGGTCGAACCCAGGACCTTAGGCTTAAGAGGCCTCTGCTCTACCGGCTGAGCTACCGACGCATATCGGCCACAGACACGATCCTATCATGGACCCTTCGGAAGAATCAAGGGTCCGCGACGTTCGGAAGGGGCCTGCGCATGACAGGCCCCTTCCGAGGCGATTCTTACAGTCCAGTGACCGCCTCCCCCACGGAGTAATCCGTGAAGAGGGAGACGGGGAGGTCATCGACCT